>JALFKB010000098.1 GCA_022775805.1 Clostridiales bacterium | reverse complement strand
CTCAAGGTTGTACGGCGTTGCCTGGTACAGATAATAGTTCAGCCAGTTGGAGAACAGCAGCGATGCGTGGCCTCTCCATCTGAACATGATTTCCTTGTTAGGATCATCATCCCTGAAATAATTGGCAGGAACATCAATATCAATTCCCTTGTTAATGTCACGGAAATACTCATTAGCCAGAGTTGTTTTGTCATATTCCTGATGACCAAGAACGAAAATCTGTCTGCCGTTTTCCGTTGAGATGATATGAGGTCCCACCTCTGGTGATTCTGCCAGAATTCTCAGTTCAGGGTGCTTCAGTATATCCTCCCTTCGCACCTCGGTATGTCTGGAGTGAGGTGCATAGAAGATTTCATCAAATCCCCTCATGAGAGGGTTTGTAGGCCTCAGATTGCGATGCTCGTAAACTCCGAAAACCTTCTTGTCCAGTATGTGCTTCGGAATTCCGTAATAGTAATACAGAGCCGCCTGAGCACCCCAGCATATGAACATGTTGCTGTATACGTGAGTCTTGGCAAACTCAAAGATTTCGCACAGCTCAGGCCAGAAATCAACCTCCTCGAAATCCATGAGTTCCACAGGTGTTCCCGTAATAATCATGCCATCGAAGTACTCGTCCTTGAATTCCTCAAATGTGGTATAAAAAGCCTCCAGGTGATCCTGAGATGTATGTGTTGACTTGTGGGAATCCATCCCCACAAGCTGCATCTCTATCTGCAGAGGGCTGTTTGCCAGCACTCTGGCAAGCTGTATCTCCGTTGCAATCTTGGTGGGCATAAGGTTAACAATAATAACCTTCAGAGGTCTTATGTCCTGGGACACGGCCCTTGCCCTGTTCATTGTAAATATATTCTCATCCTTCAGCGCTCCCGCCGCCGGAAGTCTATCAGGTATTATTAATGGCATTTGTTTCTCCTATTCAACTTTCTCCAGTGCCTGCTCAATGTCTGCTATAAGGTCCTCTGCCGCTTCAAGACCGCACGAGAATCTGATAAGATCCGGTCCGATTCCGCAGGCCTCAAGCTCTGCTTCGTTCATCTGTCTGTGGGTGGCGTTGGCCGGGTGCAGACAGCATGTTCTGGCATCAGCAACATGGGTTTCAATTGCCGCCAGCTTAAGGTTTTTCATAAAGGTCTCTGCAGCGCTTCTTCCTCCCTTAATGCCGAAGGATACTACTCCGCAGGTTCCGTTAGGAAGCATCTTCTTAACAAGATCGGCATACTTGCTGTCCTCAAGACCCGGATAGTTAACCCAGGTAATCTTATCGTGCCCCTTCAGATATTCTGCAACAGCCATTCCGTTTTCACAGTGCTTCTTCATTCTAACATGAAGGCTTTCAAGTCCCACATTCAGAAGGAATGAATTCTGTGGTGCCGGAGTGGATCCGAAGTCTCTCATGAGCTGCGCCGTTGCCTTTGTGATATATGCTCCTGCCATGCCGAATTTCTCAGCATAGGTTATTCCGTGGTAACTGTCGTCAGGTGTGCAAAGTCCGGGGAACTTGTCTGCATGAGCCATCCAGTCGAACTTGCCGGAATCCACTATGCAGCCGCCTACCTGGGTGCCGTGACCGTCCATGTACTTGGTTGTTGAATGTGTTACAATGTCTGCTCCCCATTCAAAAGGTCTGCAGTTTACAGGTGTAGCAAATGTATTGTCAATAATAAGAGGAACTCCGTGGTCGTGAGCCACCTCTGCCCAGAGAGGAATGTCAAGTACATCCAGTGACGGATTGGTAATTGTCTCGCCGAATACTGCCTTGGTGTTCTCCCTGAATGCTGCATCCAGCTCCTCCCTTGTTGCTGTAGGGGATACGAAGGTGAAGTCTATGTTCATCTTCTTCATTGTTACTGCGAAGAGATTGTATGTGCCGCCGTAAAGGGATGCTGATGCCACCACATGATCTCCCGCGGTTGCTATGTTGAACACTGCAAAGAAATTGGCTGCCTGTCCCGAGGATGTCAGCATTGCCGCAGTGCCCCCTTCAAGAGCGCATATCTTCGCTGCCACCATGTCATTTGTGGGATTCTGCAGTCTTGTGTAGAAATAACCATCTGCCTCCAGGTCAAAGAGCTTTCCCATATGCTCACTTGTTGCATATTTAAAAGTGGTGCTCTGAATAATCGGAATCTGTCTAGGTTCCCCGTTCTCCGGTGTGTATCCCGCCTGTACGCATTTAGTTTCAACACTGTAATCTCTGCTCATGTTTATATCTTCCTTTCTGTGCTGTATGTATCTTATTGTTTCAATTCTTGCAATTATTTCTGTATATTACACTACACTCCCAGCTGCTTGCCTTCAGGATGCTCGTAGTTCACATGCATGAAGCTGCCCGTAGACAGTGCCAGGCATTTTCCCGTATCCTCGTCATAGGCCTTCGCCATAAGTCTTATCACTCTGGAGCCCACCTGAACCGCTTCAGCCTCAATAATAAAGGATTTACCTCTGAATGGCTTCAGGAAGCTTATGGTCATATCAGCTGTGGAAACAGAACCGTCGGTAAGAGCGATGGCGTTTATTCCCATGGTGGTGTCCATCATAGCCGAAATCACACCGCCGTGAACCTCTCCTCTGCCGTTGTCTTCCCACTTGAATTTCTTGTACCTTACTTTAACTGTTTTCTTTTCCGGATCACAGGAAACATACTGGGGGTCAATCATATCATTCAGCATGCCGAAACCGTAGCCTTTAATTTCCCCGATAATATCCTTTACCCGTTTTTCAAAGTCTATACAGCTTTCGTTTCTCTTAGTCATTTCCGTTCTCCTGTAATATAATATTAACTGAATATCAATTTGTCAGCCTAATAAGATATTATAGCACAGAATTTCCTTTTTTGTGCAATTATTAACCCCGCTTAGAAAAATACGGCAACTGTTGTTCCCACTCCCGGAGCGCTGTCAAGCTCTATCCGTGCTCCGTGAAGTTCCACAATATGTTTCACTATTGCCAGCCCCAGGCCCGTTCCTCCCGTAGCCTTGGATCTGCTCTTGTCCACCCGGTAGAATCTCTCGAATACTCTCTGCTGTTCTGCCAGAGGAATTCCAATTCCGTTGTCCTTGACAATCAGCTTGCCTCTGCCTCCATCCTCTGATACCGAAACAGTGACCCGGCCTCCGGGATTGTTGTAGGTTATTGCATTCTGGGCCAGGTTTTCTACCAGCTCCTTCAGCATGTTTCTGTTTCCCCTTACCATGACAGGCTTTCCCTCAAAGGTTATTTCAACGTCTCTCTGACGGGCGTTTTCTGCAAGCTCGCTTTCGCACTCCCGAAGAATCTCATTAAGATCCACCTCTGAGAAATTCAGCTTCCCCTCCTCCTTCCGATCAAGCTCGGAAAGGTTGATAATATCGTTTATCAGAGCAAGCAGTCTGTCCGAATTCTTCCTTATCTCCCGGTAGAAATGGTTCTGCATGTCCCCTGACACCATGCCCTCCTCTAGAAGCTCCGCATACCCGGAGATGGCCGTCAGTGGTGTCTTCAGCTCGTGGGAAACATTGGCGGTGAAGTCCTGCCGCGCCTTGGCTGCAGACAGAATGTCCATGTGCTGGGTTCTTAACGTCTCCGAGAAAGGCTCCAGTTCCCTGTAAGGTGCCGAGTAGTCTGCGCTGTCCAGGTTTGATGCCATCATCTCAATAGGTTTGAGAAGCTGCTTTGTAAGCAGATGGGAAAGGGCAACACATATCGCGATAATCACAAGTATTATCAGCGCGATAATCGGGAACACCGATTTGAAAACAGCCCAGAGACTCTGAGCCTGGGTTGCAACCCTCAGAACGGTTCCGTTATCAAGGAGCACCGCATAGTAATATGTGTTCATGTTCATTGTGTCGGATCTTCTGACGGACTCCCCCACCCCCTCAGCGAAGGCTTCGCTGATTTCGGGTCTGTCGCTGTGATTCGACAAGTTCGCAGCGGCAGCATCGTTGTCATAGAGCACCGTACCGTCGCTGTCCACCCATGTGACACGGAACTTCTCCGTATCCATTGAAAGCTCTATCTCCGCCTCTCCTGTATCTCTGTTTACCGATTCAAAGAAGTGGGTTTCCTTCAGGAGCTTGGCGCATATGGCCAGATCCCCTCGAACCTGTTTCTGAAACAGCCCGTAGTTTATTATTGTTATTCCAACCACCGTTGCGATAATTGCCAGTATGGCAATTCCCACAAGTCTTTTGTTTATCTCGTTCTTCATTCTATTACGTATCCCACATTGCGAATTGTTCTTATTCTGTTACCGTAATTGCCCAGTTTCTGTCTCAGGGTTTTAACATGCATATCAATTGTCCTGGACTCTCCCTCGTAATCCGTACCCCACACCTTGTCCATGATTGTATCACGGCTCAGCACAATTCCCTTGTTTACGAGAAACAGGGACAGAAGCTCATACTCCTTAAAGGTAAGCTCCACCACTCGACCTTCTACTGTGACCTCATGCTTCACATTGTTCATAACAAGCTCGTCAAGCACAAGCTCCTCAACCTCCCGTGGCTGAACTCTTCTCAAAAGCGCCTTCACCCTGGACATAAGCTCCATTACCGAGAAAGGCTTCTTGATATAGTCGTCAGCTCCGTCCTCAAGACCTCTAACCAGATCCATCTCCGTGGTCTTGGCAGTAACCATTATTACAGGAATGTTCTTCGTATCCGGATTTTTTCTCAGCTTTCGGACTATTTCGTTGCCGCTCTCATCCGGCAGCATGATGTCCACCAGACACAGATCCGGAATGACATCATCAAGTCTTCTGTAAAAGTCCTTCGCGCAGGCAAACCCCAAAACCTTGTGTCCCGCGTTTATAAGGGCAAATTCCTCAATTTCTCTAATACTGTCATCATCTTCAATTATGTATATAAGTGCCATAAGACTTCTCCTTTTCTCTTATGTTCTTCCTTACTGTTTAATAATACCATCCTGCAGGTCGATAGGATACTTCTTTATCAGTTCCTCGTATTCCCTTGTAAACTCCTCCGTTTCCTCCACTGAGAAGTTTCTGAAATACTCGTGGGTACTGTATCCGTTATCCAGTATGGTAATCATCTCTACAGCCACATTGGAGCAGTGATCCGATACCCGCTCCAGTCCCGTGAGAATGTCCTCCAGGATAAATCCCATCTCTATGGTGCACCTTCCCTTCTGGAGCCTGCGAATGTGATTTTCTTTTATCTTCTTTGAAAGTGTATCAATTACCTCCTCAAGGGGTTCCACATGTGAAGCAGCCTCATCATCGTCATTGCAAAAGCTGTCAACTGTAAGCCTGCAGATATCCTTCACAGCCCTGGACAGTGTTTCCACCTCCTGACGGGCCTGTTCGGTAAAGGATAATTTCTTGCTGTGTATTTCCTCAGCGGATTTCACAACATCAAGGGCATGGTCTGATATTCTCTCCAGGTCGCTGATGCTGTGAAGTATTACAGACATGCTCTGGCTGTCCGCCTTGGAAAGATCCTTGCTTGACAGCTGAACAAGATATGATCCCAATGTATCCTCGTATCTGTCTCCCAGGCCTTCAAGCCTTACAACCTCCCTAGCCTTATTCTCGTCGTATGAAACAAGAACATCAAGTGCCAGGTTTATTGCCTCAAGGGATACCTTGGCCATATCACGGGCCTTTCCCCTGCATACTTCCATTGCAAAGGCAGGCTTGGCCATGAATCTCTCATCGATCGATACAGGATCAACCTCTTCCTCCCTGCCCTGTTCTCTATCCTCGTCTCTGTCCCTCACGGTTATTTCCGCCAGCTTTACCAGTTTGTTTGCAAACGGGAACAGTATAGCTGTTGCCCCAATGTTAAACAGGCTGTGGATTATGGCTATGCCCGCCGCATTGGCGGAATTATCCAGGAAGGCGAAGTCCACAAACGCGTTCAACCCGTAGAACACACCCATGATGATTATCGTCCCTATAATATTGAAATACAGGTGAATCATGGCCGCTCTCTTGGCGTTTTTGCTGGCTCCCACCGCCGACAGGACGGAGGTCACGCAGGTCCCTATGTTCTGGCCCATAATTATAGGAAATGCTACCGAATAAGGAACGGCGCCTGTTGCGCACAGCGCCTGAAGAATTCCCACAGATGCCGAAGAGCTCTGTATTATCGCCGTTAGTATGGCGCCGGCAGCCATGCCTAGAACCGGATTGCCGAAGGCTGTCATGAGACTGGTAAATGAAGGATTGTCCGCAAGACCTGCCACGGAATCGCTCATTGTCTCCATTCCGAACATAAGTACAGCAAAACCCAGAAGAATTCCTCCCACATCCTTTTTTGTGGACTCTCCCTTGCAGGCCATTATGAGTATGATTCCCACCGCAGCTAGAACCGGTGAAAATGATGAGGGCTTAAGCAGGGTAAGCCAGAGAGTGTTACCTTCAATTCCCGTAAGGGATAACATCCAGGAGGTTATGGTTGTTCCCACATTTGCTCCCATTATGATGCCAACTGCCTGTCCAAGCTTCATGATGCCGGAGTTTACAAACCCCACCACCATTACGGTAGTAGCGGAGGATGACTGAATGACTGCAGTAACACCGGCCCCCAGAAGCACCGCGAAGATTCGCCTTGTGGTCAGTCTTTCCAGGATGCTCTCCAGCTTGCCTCCCGCCATCTTCGAAAGGCCGTCTCCCATTACGTTCATTCCGTAAAGGAACAGTGCCAGTCCGCCAATCATGCTCAAAACGTCAAAGATATTCATACCATTCCCTTTCATGATTCAAAAAAATATTCTTTACAAAGTAAAGAATATTTCATGAAAGTAAAAAGTATGGTTCCTGTTATGTAAAATGTATGTAAAAATCAGACTTCCTCAGCGGACTGTGAGGTTCTCAGGGAATATATCACCCATTCCGCAATGTTTGTGGCATGGTCTCCGATTCGTTCGAAATACTTGGCAATCATGAGCAGATCTGTGGCCTCTTCACCCTCCTCCGGGGAGCTGAGAATAAGCTCTATTACATCTTTCTTGGCTTCATCAAATAGGTCATCCACAATATCGTCGTGCTTAATGACCTCCTTTGCCTTTGCAGTATCCCTCTGGACATAGGCTTCTATACTGTGGTTCAGCATCATCATGGTCTCCGTCGCCATCCGGCGGATGTGCTCGAACTTCTCCACAGAGCTGTTTCTGCCCATGAGAACTGTTATTTCCGAAATGTCCGCGGCATGATCTCCGATACGCTCCATATCCGTTACCATCTTCATTGCCGCCGTTACCGTTCTCAAATCCCTTGCTACAGGCTGCTGCTGAATAAGCAGGTTGAAGCAGATTCCTTCAATCCTTTTCTGCTGCCTGTCTATCTCAATATCATTCTCCATTATCTGACGGGCCTTATCAGCATCATGGGAAATCAGAGCTTCAATCGCCATCTTTATTGAGTGGATAATTCCGTTGCCCATCTCAATCATTTCCCTGTTCAGATCCGCCAGCTGTTCATCAAATTTGCTTCTCATGTTAACCTTCTTTCTCAATCATCTGAAATAACAGATTACTTCGGTTTAACCGAATCGTCCTGTTATGTAGTCCTCTGTCCGCTTATCCTTCGGATAGCTGAACAGCTGTCTTGTTTCACCAAACTCCACCATCTCTCCGTGAAGGAAAAATGCCGTGTAATCCGATACTCTCACAGCCTGCTGCATGTTATGGGTAACCACAACCACAGTGTACTTTTTCTTCAGCTCCTCCATGAGATCCTCAATCTTAGATGTGGAAATCGGGTCCAGCGCTGATGTGGGCTCGTCCATAAGAAGCACCTCGGGCTCCACTGCAAGGGCACGGGCGATGCATATTCTCTGCTGCTGACCGCCGGACATGCCCAGTGCAGATTTTTTCAGTCTGTCCTTTGCCTCATCCCATATGGCGGCATCCTTAAGGCTCTTCTCAACTATTCGGTCAAGAGTTTTTTTGTCCTTGATGCCGTGAACCCGGGGTCCGTAAGCAACATTATCGTATATGCTCATGGGAAATGGATTCGGCTGCTGAAAGACCATTCCTACACGTTTTCTCAGCACAGTGACATCCATGTTCTTTGAGTATATGTTATCGCCGTCTAT
>JALFKB010000085.1 GCA_022775805.1 Clostridiales bacterium | reverse complement strand
GGTCGTCTGAGCACCACTCTGGTGGCCTCCTTCGAAAACGTGCTGCCCCTCACCACGGTGATTTTCTCCCTGGTAATCTTCGGCACGATGCTCACCGGCACCCAGATTGTCGGAGGTGTGATAATACTGGTTTCCGTAACGATAATCGCCCTTCTCGAGGGCAGGTAGCGGTCTACTCCTCACCCTCTTTTCGTCTGTTTCCCCTGTACATCAGGAGCAAAAGCAGTCCAATGAGATTAAAGGAAGCTACACATATAAATACGAAAACGGAGGCCGTCTATGTTCCGGCCTCCGCTGTTTTTTATCTATTCATTTGTTCTTTTTCTTCTTGTGTAAATGGCCATGACGCCTATTCCCGCAACGCTAAAGAGCAGGAGTGCAATCCAGAGCGCAAGGTTAGTGCTGTCACCTGTCTTTGCAGAATCTTCAGCGTCTGCCTCTGAGTCATTGTCATTGTTGCTGTTATCGGAAATTTCCGGTGCTGCTTTTATTGTGATGGTAATGGTTGTTGTTGCAGGTCCGTCCGAATTCTGTTCAAAGGCATCAGGAAGCTGCAAGATACCGTATAGTGTTACCGTCTGTTCTGTCTTAATGCTCGGATCATAGCTTCCCTCTTTCGGATTATCCGTATCCCATACAACCGGCAGTTTTGTTACTGAGTTTAATGCAGTTTCAACTTCAACGGTTTCAGGCAGCTTCATGTCTTCGTAAGCAGTTCCGTTCTCTACTGTCATAGGATCCGGAGGCGTGATGCTTATAAGCTCATCCCTTGTGATTGGTTCAACTGCGTAAATCAGTCCATTTGTATCTGTGCTTTCCAGCCAGATTTTAGCAGTTAATAAATCTATATCTACTGATAAACCGAGTTCTGTCTTGATATCTGATATATTCACAATTTCGGTTTCTGTTCCGGTAATCTGCTTGCTGTAATACCAGCCTTTTTTTCCGTCATGGCATTATTGCCTTTGCGTTATTGCGCTATCCCTTTCTGATGGGAATAAACCGGAAGGTCCTGCTTTTGTATTCAGCGTATTCCTCGCCAAAATCTGTTTCTAGGCGCTTCTCCTCACTTCTTATCTGAAATGCCATCGCAATCATTACAGCTACGAACACCAGGCACGCTTTCCAGGACAAAAGCACAAGCTGGAGGGTGACCCAATAGATCAGCATTCCCGTCATCATTGGATTTCTGCAAAGGCGATAGGGTCCGCCTGTAATGAGATGTTTTGTACGCGGCGCCAGCTCATGGCCGTAGGCATCGAATGGATTGCCTTTGCCTACCAGCCTCATGTAAATGATTGACCAGAGGCTTATCCCTATTCCCGCAGCTCCAAAGATGCAAAGCATGACCAGCGCGGCGCCTGTTATTTCAGATCGGCCAGCCGCCAGCCACATTATCAGCGGAAGCAGAACTACGAATACGATAAACCCGAAAACGTATGCCCCTGTTTCTCTGATGAATTTTTTCATTTTCTCAATCTCCCTTCTCCTGCTACATATTATACTATCTATTTCAATAATATCCATAAGTTCCGCAAAAGAGACCTTCTGCG
Organism: Clostridiales bacterium; assembly: GCA_022775805.1. Classification (GTDB taxonomy): domain Bacteria; phylum Bacillota; class Clostridia; order Peptostreptococcales; family Anaerovoracaceae; genus Lentihominibacter. The sequence goes on along the minus strand of JALFKB010000085.1, from coordinate 14,296 downwards.
AAAACCCCTGAAAGGACATCCCCGGATAATCATCCCGGGAGCATAATCACAAAAAAATGGAAATAATATCCAGCCAGCCTAGCGAGCCCTTATGCCCCAAGGGTTTCAGAATATGGCAAAAATGCAGTTTGTGAAAATAGCGCAAAAATGGACGTGAAATCCGACTAAACAAGGGTATTTCGCCAATAAATGGCTGAATATCGGCAGATTTTCACAATGTCAAAATATGGAAGGTTGGGATTTCAACGTTTTCAGACCAGGCTGGAAAAAGTTCGTGATTATGGCGCTTCACAGAGCTCAAATTCAGCCAGCATAAGCCCTGATACAAGATAATAAACTAACATATTTTTCCATTGTTTCAGCTAAAATACAGTTATTTTGAAATTCTTGCTGAAAAATCGTTCCTGACCTCCCGCAACCGGCAAATAAAAAAGACTGGGCACCCTCATCCCATGGGATGCGGGTGCCCAGCCTTAATATCTCGCAACTATTCGATAGCACCGGGCCGGGCTTACATCATGCCGCCCATTCCGCCCATGCCGCCTGCGCCGCCCATTGGAGGCATTGGAGGCATGTCTTCCTTGATGTCAGTTACGCCTGCTTCAGTAGTCAGAAGCATTGCTGATGCTGATGCAGCATTCTGCAAAGCTGATCTTGTAACCTTGGCAGGGTCAACGATACCGGCTTCTATCATGTCAACGTATTCTTCTGTTGCTGCGTTGAAGCCTACGCCTGACTTGCTACCCTTAACCTGAGCAACAACTACGCTTCCTTCGTAGCCGGCGTTCTCGGCAATCTGTCTAACAGGTTCTTCCAGAGCTCTTACGATAATCTGTCCCCCTGTCTTGGCATCGCCTTCCAGAGTGTTAACGTATGCTGAAACTGCAGGGATTGCATTGGCCAGAGCTGTACCGCCGCCGGCTACGATACCCTCTTCAACTGCTGCCTTAGTAGCATTGAGAGCGTCTTCGATTCTGAGCTTTCTTTCTTTGAGCTCGGTTTCTGTTGCAGCACCAACCTTGATAACTGCTACGCCGCCGGCCATCTTAGCCAGTCTTTCCTGAGTCTTTTCTCTATCGAAGTCTGAAGTGCACTGCTCAATCTGTGACTTGATAGCTGCGATTCTGCTTTCGATATCTTCAGCAGCTCCGCCTCCGCCAACGATAACAGTGTTTTCCTTGTCAACCTTGACAGTAGCAGCTGTTCCCAGCATGTCAAGAGTAGTTTCCTTAAGTTCGTATCCCAGTTCCTCTGAGATTACTGTAGCGCCTGTGAGAACTGCGATGTCCTCCAGCATAGCCTTACGTCTTTCGCCGAAGCCCGGAGCCTTAACTGCAACGCAGTCAATAACGCCCTTGATCTTGTTAACAACCAGTGTTGCCAGAGCTTCGCCTTCCAGATCATCACAGATAATAAACAGCTTTCTGCCTGCCTGAACAACCTGTTCCAGAATAGGAAGCAGCTCCTGAATGTTTGTAATCTTCTTATCTGTAATCAGGATGCAAGGGTTCTCTGATACAGCTTCCATCTTTTCTGTATCGCTTACCATGTAAGGTGAGAAGTATCCTCTGTCGAACTGCATACCTTCAACAACATCCAGTGTAGTTCCCATTGTCTTGGACTCTTCAACTGTGATAACGCCTTCCTTGCCGACCTTTTCCATTGCCTGGGCAATCAGTCCGCCGATTTCCTCGTCAGCAGCTGAAACCGATGCAACCTGAGCAATAGCTTCAGTTGTTTCAACAGCGTGTGAAAGCTTCTTTATCTCATCAACTGCAACTTCAACAGCGCCTGAGATTCCTCTCTTCAGAACCATTGGGTTAGCACCGGCTGCAACGTTTTTGAAGCCTTCTCTGATGATGATCTGAGCCAGCAGCGTTGCTGTAGTAGTACCGTCACCTGCAACATCGTTAGTCTTAGTTGCAACTTCCTTAACCAGCTGTGCGCCCATGTTTTCAACTGCGTCTTCCAGCTCGATTTCTCTGGCGATTGTTACGCCGTCGTTAGTAATAAGCGGTGAACCGAAGGACTTGCTCAGCAGAACATTCCTTCCCTTAGGTCCCAGTGTGATTTTTACTGTATTTGCCAGTTTGTCAACGCCTGCCTGCAGGGCTCTTCTAGCGTCCTCACCATAGTGTAATTCCTTAGCCATATGTGAAATACCTCCTTTTATTTAACAATTGCCAGAATGTCTCTCTGGTCCATAATCATTACTTCTTCACCGTTAAACTTAACTTCAGTTCCGGCATACTTGCTGAAAATAACCTTGTCGCCAACCTTCAGCTCCATCTTCACATCGTCTGTTCCCGGACCAACTGCCAGTACCTCAGCCATCTGAGGCTTCTCCTGTGCACTTGCCACCAGAACGATACCGCTGGAAGTTTTCTCTTCTGCCATCATTTCCTTGATTACTACTTTTGAGCCAAGAGGCTTAATTCCATAACTCATTTTGTCATCTCCTTATACATTATTATTCCGCTTGTGCGGTTCATTTACGGGGTTATCCCGCCCCTTTTTACGTTGTTAGCACTCATCTCTATCGAGTGCCAACTATAATTTACCTCTATTCACCGCCGTTGTCAACACCTTTATGTGTAATAAAATAAAAAAGATACTGCTGGGCAATTCCTCCGTAAGGTGCGAATTTTTCTCCTGCAAAGGCAGCCATGCCTTTGGTGTCACTCTCTTCAAATCCGTACAGCCTGTTCATCACCCTGCGCATCCACACATCGATTGGGAAGCTGTCCACAAGGCCCAGCCCGAACAGGGCAATGCAGTTTGCCACCTTAGGCCCCACACCGCTGAATCGCTGCAGCTCCTGGGCTGTTCCAGGCATTCCCCACATCAGATACTGCCCCGCCGCCTCGATAAGATACTTGTCGCGGTAGCCCAGGCGGCAGCAGGCCAGATCCCCGAGGTCTGCCTTTGCGAGAACCTCAGGTGACGGCAGATTGCCCTTCTCTCCCAAAGTTTCCGCCAGAGCCTCGATGCATTTCTTTATCCGGGGAATGTTGTTGTTCTGAGATATTATAAATGAAATCAGAGTTTCCCAAGGCTCCTGCCTGAGAATCCGTATTCCCCTTCCGTAGCTTATGGCCTCCTCCATTACAGGGTCGTCCTCTGTCAGCTTTTTCTTGATGGCGCCGTAATCCCTGTCAAGGTCGAAGTAGTTTCGCCAGTATTTCAGGGCTTCCTCCCGGGTGCAGCCGCCGGACCGAAGAAGGCTGTCCTCTATCCGCAGCACACCGGTGCCGCAATCCGCATAGGCACTGCAATCCGCACCGGCGGCGTCATATTCCACGGCGGCGCGTCTTCCTCCGGCGATTCCCTGCCACAGCCCGGCGGAGTTTTTCTCCCACCTGAAGCACTGGCCGCAGTCAAATATCTGATCCGGATTAAAATCCCTGACCTCCGGAATCACAAGGCACTCATCTGAAATCCTTATCGTTTCACTGTTCCGATTCATAAAACATTCCTGAAGCATCCACTCTATACCACATCCCTGATTTCCATGTCAACGCGGATAACATTGAAGGCGGTCATCTCCTCAATCTTCTCCGCAATCTCATTCTGGAATCTCACGGCACTGTCGGGAAGGTTTTCACCATATTTCATATCAGCCACAACATACACATCTATGCCCTCGTGGCTGGCCTCCTGACGCTGGGTCACGATAACCTTCTGAACCTCGTATATGGACTCGGTCTCATCCTTAATGCACTCAACAATATCCGACATAACCTTATCTGAGATTCTGTACTTGCCCATATAACTGAAGGTTGGACGTACTATTGACTTCTCCGAACTGTGACGTCCTGAGCCCCACGGACCGAAATCCTTCACGAACTTCAGGGGAGACATGAAATAACCGGAGAACTGTCTCTTTATCTGGAAGGTAGGGGCAGGAATAACATGCTGACCCATTTCCTTCCTCTGTTTCGCTGCAATTTCCCGCTCCTCCTCAGTAGTAATGTCCTCAATGTAAACACGCTTCTCAGGGGACGGAAGCGCCAGACGGGCTACTATCTTGTCAATCATCTCATCGGAGGTTCCCAGGACAAGCAAAGACTTTGGCTTCACCCTTTGTATTGCTTTAACTACCTCCTGCTGCTGCTCATCGGAGGTAAACAGCGCCGCCTTAACCGCTCCCACCTTGGTGGGCTGCCGCTTGGCGGAAATCCCTGCGATAACCTTGTTTCGGCATATGAAAAGGCCGTCATCTATTATGCTTTCAATGTTCATTTTCCTGCACAGGTTTATGGCCTGATAGGACTTGCCTGTGCCGCTCTTGCCGGAAAGACTGTAAACTTTCATATTGAATTCCTCATGTGCTAATGATATAATTGTGTCATCATTTATGAAATCTAGAAGGAGGTACTATAATGGCTTATGTAATTAAGGACGAATGCATCGCTTGTGGAGCTTGCATCGAAGAATGTCCTGTTGAAGCTATCGTTGCCGGCGACGATCAGTACACAATCGACGCTGACAAGTGCATCGACTGCGGCGCATGCGCTGGCGCTTGCCCGGTTGACGCTCCAGTAGAAGGCTAAGGATACGGTACAATTAAGAAATAATGAGAAGCGGGACAGGAATACTCCTGTCCCACTTTTTTATTTCTTTTCTTCTGCGTTTTTGCTCATGTGATACGCCAGGGAATGAAGGCTATCGGTAATGTGAACATTCTCAACTGCCACATGGGATGGAGTCTCAATGTCGACAGGTGCGAAATTCCACAGACCTCTAACCCCTGCGAAGCACAGCTTGTCTGCAACTTCCTGGGCAACATCCTTGGTCGTGCATATGATACCGATGTCAATCCCGTTCTCTTCTACAAACTCTACGATTCTCTCGTAATCCATTATTTCGATGCCGTTAATCTGTTTGCCAACAAGCTCAGGGTTAACCTCGAAAATACCCTCAACTACGAATCCCGTCTTGTAGTAGTACGTATGATTAACCACTGCCAGTCCCAGGTTGCCGGCTCCCACCACAACCATCTTGTAGTCCTTGTCCAGCCCCAGAATGGCGCTTATTTCATTATATAAACCTTCTACGCTGTATCCGTAGCCCTGCTGGCCGAATCCGCCGAAGTTATTCAGATCCTGTCTGATCTGGGAAGCGGTGTATCCGATAAGGCTTGAGAATTCATTTGAGGAAATCTTGTCAACACCCTTTTTTCTCAGCTCATTAAGATATCTTCTGTATCTCGGCAGACGCTTGATTACAGCATTTGAAATCTTAGTCTGCTTCTTCATGCTAAATTGCCTTCTCCACGTAACTTACAATGTCGCCGATTGTTTGGAATCTCTCAGCATCTTCATCAGGAATCTCAATGTCATACTCGTCCTCGATTGCCATGATGATTTCAACGGCATCCAGTGAATCCGCTTCAAGATCCTTCATGAGATTTGTTTCCAGCTGAAGCTCATCCTCGCTTACTCCCAGCTGATCTATTATCATTCCTTTTATTACATCCAGTACCATAATTACCTCCATTGCCTTCTTTCAAAAGTATACCCAATTATAACCAAATCACCCCTGTAATTCAAGCCATTCCTCATAGTTTTTATCCAGCTGTGATTTGAGGTTTTCATGGGTTTCACTGAGCTCCGCCAGCTTCACGTGATCGGTCATTATCTCCGGACGGCACATCTCCTTTTCGATGTCCGCAATTTCCTCTTCAAGGCGTCCTATCTCGTTCTCGAGGCTTTCCTTCCTTCTCCTCAGGCGCCTCTCCTCGGCCTCCTGCTCCTTACGGACCTTCCTCTGCTGGGCGCTTGATGCAAAGGCAGCCTCATTCTGCTCTCCGCTGCTTTTGCCTGCCAGCCCTGCAACGTACTGCTTGGCGGAGGAAATCATCTGCTGCTTCTTTTCCACATAGTAATCATACCTGCCCAGGTAGTTCACCAGACCCGTTTCCGTAAGCTCCATGATTCTTGTTGGTATTCTGTTGAGGAAGTATCTGTCGTGGGATACTATGATGCATGTTCCCGGAAATTCCAGCAGCGCCTCCTCGAATATCTCCTTCGATTCAATATCCAGGTGGTTTGTGGGTTCGTCGAGAATCAGGGTGTTGGCCCCTGACATCATAAGCTTCAGCAGGGACAGCCTTGCCCTCTCGCCGCCGCTTAGTGCTCCCACCTCCCGGAAGACCTCCTCACCTCTGAAAAGAAATCTTCCCAGAATGTTTCTCAGTTCCCCCTCGGAATAGAGGTGATATGCCTCCTGGAGTTCTTCAATTACGGTATTGGAATCTGTAAGGAGCTGCTGGCCCTGGTCGTAATATCCGAACTGAACATTGTGTCCCACTTTTATCCGTCCCGTTCCCGAAGCCAGATCTCCCATAAGCATCTTGATAAGGGTCGTCTTGCCGATTCCGTTGGCACCTACTATGCAGACCCTCTCACCCCGCTTCAAATCCAGATTAACTCCCTTAAAAAGCTCCTGGCGATTGATACCGTATCCGAAGGCTTTGCTCAGATCCTCCGCCAGAAGCACGTCGTTTCCGCTCTGGAAATTCTGGTGGAAGGTGAGCTTCATTCTGCTGTGTTCCCCGTCGGGTCTTTCCATTACTTCCTGACGCTCCAGCCACTTTTCTCTGGAGGCTGCCCGCTTGGTGAGATGCTCGGTGTTGTGCTGTTTGAATCGTCTTATTATCTCCTTCTGGCGCTCTATTTCCTTCTGCTGTTTCTCGTATTTTCTGAGGGCGGCCTCTCTGCGGTTTCTCCGTTCCCCCGCATAGAAATTGTAGTTGCCCTCGTATATGTTAAGCTTCCTGTTGTCTATCTCAAATATCCTGGTAACCGTCTCATTCAGAAAATATCTGTCGTGGGACACAATCACCATCGTTCCCTTGTAGCTCTTGAGGTACTGCTCAAGCCACTTCAGGGTTCCTATGTCCAGGTGGTTTGTAGGCTCATCCAAAAACAGAATATCCGGCTTCCTGAGAAGAAGTATTGCCAGCGCCAGCCTGGTTTTTTCCCCGCCGCTCAATGATGAAATCCGCTTGTGGTATGCGCTCTCGTCAAAGGCCATGCTGGTAAGGACACCTCTTATCTCGCTCTTGTACTGATATCCTCCCATTCTTTCGTAGCGTTCACGGAGCTCCTCATAACGGTGGAGAGACTTCTCATCTGTTTTCTGCAAAAGCAGGTCCATCTCTTTTTCCATTTCCGGGAAGTGTTCGAAGACTCTGTCCACTTCTTCTATAACCGTATTTTCGGAATCGAAGCCTGCGTCCTGCTGCAGGAATCCGATTACAAGATCATCGGAAATGAAATAGTCCCCCTCCTCAGGCTGCAGCTGTCCCGCCAGCACCTTAAGAAGAGTAGTTTTGCCGGCTCCATTGATACCGATTACTCCTACTCTGTCTCCCTTGTTTATGTGAAAGGATACTCCCTCCAGAACGGTGTTCGTTCCGTCGAATTCCTTTGTGAGATTTTTCGCTGAAATTACTATCATGTATGTCTTCCTGTTACGGCTGTTATTTCTCGTCCTGCTGCAGAGGCAGATTCGGAACCGCATCCAGAGTCAGATCGTCTGCTCCCTCTGCCATGTATTTGTAGTACGCGGCACAGCCTATCATGGCTGCGTTATCTGTGCAGAGAATCGGTGACGGATGGTAAAGCTTCAGTCCGTGCCTGTCACATTCCGCCTTAAGCATTTCCCTGAGTTTGCTGTTTGCCGCAACTCCTCCTGCCAGAACTATTTTATCCTTGTTCATGTCCAGAGCGGCTCCCACGGTTTTGGCAACGATTACATCCAGCACTGCCTGCTGGAAGCTTGCCGCCACATCCGGAACATTTATCTCCTCTCCTGCCTGCTTCTGGGAGTTAACGTAATTCAAAACCCCCGTTTTGATTCCGCTGAAACTGAAGTCCAGGCTGTCCTTTTCCAGGAATACCCTCTTGAATTCCACCGCCTGTGGATTCCCCTCCCGGGCGATTTTGTCAATAAGGGGTCCCCCGGGATATCCCAGTCCCAGCACTCTGGCCACCTTGTCGTAGGCCTCCCCGGCTGCGTCGTCCCTGGTGCCTCCCAGCACCCGGCACTCGTTATAACCGGTAACCTCTACGATGTTCGTATGCCCCCCTGAGATAACCAGCGCCATAAAGGGCGGCTTCAGATCTTTGTGCTCGATGTAGTTGGCGCAGATATGGCCATGAATGTGATGCACTCCTATAAGAGGCTTTCCCGTTGCCAGGGCGAAGGCCTTTGCAGTTGCCAGGCCGATAAGCAGCGCCCCCACAAGTCCCGGTCCGCAGGTTACACCTATGGCGTCGATGTCCTCCATGCTCACTCCGCCGGCTTCGTCAAGAGCCTGCTGAACCACATGGTTCACATTGTCAAGGTGGTGCCTGGAGGCTATCTCCGGCACAACTCCTCCGTAGGCCTTGTGTATGTCTATCTGGGAAGAGATGACATTGCTCAGCACCTCACGTCCCTGAAGCACCACTGCCGCCGCAGTCTCGTCACAGCTCGATTCAATTGCCAGAATTGTGAATTTACCGTCTATCATTCCTCATGACGCCACATTATAAGGGCGTCCTCCTTTTCAAATTTGTAATAACCCTTCCGAACACCTTCAACTCCGAAGCCGAATTTCTCATATAGCCTGATTGCCGGGGTGTTGCTCCGTCTTACCTCAAGGGTGTAATGCCTCATTCCCGCAGCGGAGGTGTGGTCTATAAGAGTCCGTATTATTCCCTCTGCTATCTTCCTGTTTCTGAAGCCGGGCATTACCGCCACGTTGGTGATGTGCCCTTCGTCCTCAATCCACCAGAGTCCAGCGTAGCCCACAACCTTTCCCGTGTGCTCCGCCACAACGTAAAATGCCCTGGGGTTTTCCTCCAGCTCGAATTTTATGGAGTCCATGCTCCAAGGATCCGGGAAGCAGATTTTTTCTATTTCGTATATGTCCTTCGCGTCTGCAGGTCCCGCCTGCCTGATAATCACATCAGCCATTCTGCTTCTCTCTGAGCTTCCGCTCCGCCTCCGCCAGCCGCATGTAATCCGGTTTCAGCTCGCCGAAGCTGCAGCACCGGCCTTCCTCCGCCAGCTTTATTCCCAGGGCCGCCACCTGTTCTGCATCCTGATATACAGATGCAAAGGCAGTCCCCTCCGGTCTCATTTCTTCTATTTTTTCCCTGTAGGCGTCAACGCCGTCTCCTGCAAACAGCACTTTGTCAAAGCCCTTCGCCAGCTCCAGAAATTCTTCTATTGTGTAGGGACCCGCCTTGATTTTTTCTTCAGTTTCTCCGTCTTTAACGAAGTAGCCCCCTCCGTAAACCTGACTCCGTCTGGCGTCCAGAATCGGACAGATCAGCACTTCGACCTCCTCCTGTCCGTCATGCAGCTGCCGGGTCCGTATCGCCAGGGCCTCAAGGCTTGATACCGCAACGCACGGTTTGCCCGTAACCTGTGCCAGCGCCCTTGTCGTGGACACCCCTATTCTTATGCCCGTAAAGGATCCGGGACCCACGGAAACCGCCAGCACATCCACATCGCCTATTGACAATTGGCATTCATCCAGCACCTGCTGAATCTGAGGTGTTAGATTCTGAAGATGGGAAAACCTGTCATTTCCGTGAACCGCCGCCAGCAGCGTCATTTCGCCCCGGGCGTTCTCCCGCTGCGCCGGGTCTGCCTTTGCATGGCGGGACTCTGCCAGCGCCACCGATGCATAGGCTCCTGTTGTCTCGATTGCCAGTACGTACATTATATTTCCTGCGCTCCCTCTATTTCGTAGATGCGCTCCTCCGGTGAAGCGCCATGCTGAATTCTTATTGTCAGGGCATCCCGGGGAATCAGTTCTTCGATGATGTCGGCCCATTCCACAACGGAGACACCTTCCCCGAAGAAGTATTCCTCATACCCTATTTCGAACATTTCCTCCACATCGCCGATTCTGTACACGTCAAAGTGATACAAAGGCAGCCTGCCGGTTTCGTACTCCTTGACTATGTTAAATGTGGGGCTGGTGATTGTCTCAGTAACGCCCATACCCTCCGCTATGGCCTTGGTGAGAGTCGTTTTGCCTGTACCCAGATCACCGATCATGGCGATGACGGTTCCCGGCTGCACTCGGGCGCCTATTTTGAGTCCGAACTCCCGGGTATCCTGTTCATTTTTTATTTGAATAGTCTTTGTCTCCATAACCTGTTAATTATACCATAACGGGGCTGACGGTGTCAGTGCCATTACGAGCTGACATTGCCAGCCGATATGTTTTTCTTGTTTTCCATGTTTCACAATTCTAGAACAATCCGGTTATTCTTCCGTTTTCATCAACATCAATCTTTTCTGCAGCAGGCACCTTAGGAAGTCCCGGCATTGTCATTATTTTTCCTGTCAATGCCACTACGAAACCGGCACCGGCAGATACTTTCATATCTCTGACAGTCAGAGTGAAGCCTTCCGGAGCACCCAGGAGCTTTTCGTTATCACTGAAGCTGTACTGAGTTTTGGCAATGCAGACAGGCAGTTCGCCGAATCCCAGTTCCTGAAGCTTTTGCATTTTCTCAGCGGCTTCAGGAGTAAATTCAACATTCTCGGCTCTGTAGATTCTACGTGCTATGTTCCTGATTTTTTCTTCAATGGTTTCACAGAGCTCATAAGCGAAGGTCATTTCGCACTTCTCGTTATTTTCGCAAAGCCGTACAACCTCTTCTGCCAGAACTGTTCCTCCTTCTCCGCCCTTTGCCCATACCTCCGACAATCTTACATTAACTCCCATCTCCCTGCATTTATTCTCGATGAGCTGCAGCTCCGCCTCGGTATCCTGGGGGAATCTGTTTATTGCTACAACAACCGGGAGGTTGTAAACATTTGTGATATTTTCAACATGACGCATGAGGTTAGGAATTCCAGCCTCGAGAGCCTCAATGTTTTCCTCAGCAAGCATATCCTTCGCAACACCTCCGTGATGCTTCAGAGCTCTTACTGTGGCGACAATCACTACTGCCGAAGGTCTTATTCCTGCCATTCTGCATTTGATGTCCAGGAATTTTTCTGCTCCCAGATCCGCTCCGAAACCCGCCTCCGTAATAACATAGTCCGAAAGGCCAAGGGCCATTTTCGTAGCCATTACCGAGTTGCATCCGTGTGCTATGTTCGCAAAAGGTCCGCCGTGAATGAATGCAGGTGTTCCCTCCAGGGTCTGTACGAGATTCGGCTTAAGGGCATCCTTAAGCAGTGCAGCCATGGCCCCCTGTGCCTTTAAATCAGCAGCTGTTACAGGTTCTCCGTCTGTATTGTAGGCTACAACAATCCTTGAAATTCTATCTTTGAGATCGTTAATATCATTCGACAGGCAGAGTATTGCCATGATTTCGCTTGCCACAGTAATGTCGAAGCCGTCTTTTCTTGGCACTCCGTTGGCCTTGCCTCCCAGTCCGTCTTCAATTTTTCTCAGCTGCCTGTCATTCATATCAAGGCAGCGCTTCCACGTAATGCGCTCTAAATCCACATTGAGAGCGTTTCCCTGCTTAATGTGATTATCAAGGAGTGCTGCCAGAAGATTGTTTGCCGCACCTATTGCGTGAATGTCACCTGTGAAATGAAGATTAATGTCTTCCATTGGAACAACCTGGGCATATCCGCCTCCTGCAGCTCCGCCTTTTATTCCGAAGACAGGGCCAAGCGACGGTTCCCTCAACGCAACCATCGTTTTCTTGCCCAGTTTGTTCATGGCATCTGCGAGACCTACCGTTGTGGTCGTCTTCCCTTCTCCTGCAGGCGTAGGCGATATTGCAGTAACGAGAACAAGTCTGCCCTTATTGCCGAAGCCTTCCGCCTTCATGATATTATAGTCTATCTTGGCCTTGTATCTGCCATACTGTTCCAGATATTTTTCATCGACCCCTGCCCTTTCAGCAATTTCAACAATTGGTCTCATTTCTGTTTCCTGTGCAATTTGAATGTCTGATTTCATTATTTTCTCCATTAGATTATGTTCAACAATTAAACAAGCAGTAAAATATGGCGGAGCGGTCACGGAACTATTCCTTTCTCCTTGTCCGAACATGCTGCAAATAATATTTATTTTAACACAAAAAGGATCCTCAGCATACACCATACACCTCAGGATCCTTCTGTTTCTTGGCTAATGCGACGCACTATGTTTCTCCCGCCGCCTGCTATCTCTTGTGAAGGAACGGTGAGATTCTCTTGTAAACCAGCAGCGTGATTACCGAGTTGGCAACGCCCTTAATCAGGTTAAAGAGCAGGATGAAAGGCATGAGCTTTACAACCATTTCCTTCATTGCCGCGCCGCCGTAGTAGTAAGGTGTCACGAAATAATTGGCTGCACCCATAACGACTATCATAACAAGGGTTGCAGCGATAAGGGATACTATTGCCATCTTCTTTGTCTTGTGGCCTTTGTAAATTAATGAAGCAACAATAACGAAGGACCCCGACGCCAGAATGTGCATGATGAATCCGTACAGCTGGTCTCCTCCCAGGAGAAATGCCTGGATGAAGCTTACTACAACTGTAATCAGCAGACCCGCTACAGGTCCGAATGCAAAGGCTGAAATGATGATTGGAATGTCCGCAAAGTCATAGGTCAGGAACGGCACCATCGGCAGTATCGGGAATCTGAAAAGTCCCAGCACGCAGGCTATTGCTGCCATCATTCCCATCTTGGCAATCAGCTTTACCGAAAATTTCTTTGTTGTGTTAAGTGTTTCTCCCATGTTCTCCTCCGATTCTTTTTCTAGGGTTCAAATAATATTGGGGCTTGAGGTTCAAATAAAAAATCCCTGAATATCCATGCCGGATTTCAGGGCAAATACTCACAGCTGTTCCACATCAAAACAGCATTCACGTTTCTTCCATCCGGACTTTAACCGTCGGTGCAGGAATTTCACCTGCTCAGCCCGTGCAAAGGCGATTCTGCAGCTGCCTCGTCACGGGTTCGTGGACTGTGACCACCGGTGAGGAATTTCACCTCGCCCCGAAACTCTTTATGTTGTCCAATAAGCCCTTTCAGTATATAGCGAATGCCGGCTCCTGTCAACGGGGGCCGGCATTCTCGGTGGTCTTGCAGGCAGCGATGTCAATGTGACTTGGTCGTATTGACATTGCGCCCTGCCACCGTATAAACTTATGCCATGAATATTCAGGATAAATCTTTTGTCAAAGCGCTAATACTGGGAATTGCAGGCTCTTTTTTCTTTGCTTTTACTTTTGTACTTAACAGGAGCATCAACCTTAGCGGGGGATACTGGCTGTGGAGTACATCTCTGCGCTACTTTTTTACACTGCTTATCTTCCTGCCGGTTTGCTTCAGATCCATGAAGCCGGTGCTTTCAGATATCAAGGCACACCCGGTTCAATGGCTTACCTGGAGCACCGTGGGTTTCGGTCTTTTTTATGCTCCCCTGACGGCAGCCTCCATTTTCGCGGAAAGCTGGTTTACCTGCGCTGCATGGCAGTTCACTATTGTTGCCGGTGTTCTTCTGACACCTCTGTTCGGCAAAAGAATACCCCGCAAGAATCTGCTGCTCTCCATGATTATACTTCTTGGCATTTTCCTCATGCAGTTAACCCGAGTGACCGACCTAGGTCTTGGAAGCCTGGCCGCGGCAGCACTTTGCATTGTTATTGCCGCTTTCTCGTATCCTCTTGGGAACAGGAAAATGATGGCTGCATGCGGTGATAAGCTCACCACCCTTCAAAGGGTTTTCGGCATGACGCTGTGCAGTATACCTTTCTGGATTGTCTGTAGCATATTCGCCGGCATTCACTCCGGCATGCCCGGTTCCGGACAGATATTTCAGTCCTTCCTGGTTGCTCTGTTCTCCGGGGTTGCCGCAACCCTGCTCTTCTTCAAGGCCACTGACATGGTCAAGCACAATCCTGCCAAGCTTGCGGTTATTGAGGCAACTCAGTCGGGAGAGGTTGTTTTCACCATTCTTCTCGGAGTTGTCTTTCTCCACGACAGCTTCCCTGATACGCTGTCCCTTATCGGAATCATTATGATTATTATAGGCATGATTGCCAACAGCCTGGCCACAAAGAGCTAGGTGACGGCTGCCTCACTCCAACCCCCTGCCACCGCAGCCGGACTTGACAATCCCAAGCAATAATTCAATAATTGTGTCATGAAAAACATAATCCAATCCACGACAGAACTGGCTTTGCATATTGCAAGGCCTTATATAAGAGAGGGCAAGGCTGTTGTTGATGCCACCTGCGGGAACGGGCATGACACTGTGGCCCTTGCAAAGGCAGTATTCCCGGACTATGGTGACGGGGCCGCCGCATCTGAAAATAATCAGGAGTGCCC
>JALFKB010000074.1 GCA_022775805.1 Clostridiales bacterium | reverse complement strand
ATTGTGAACTGGTTTAATTTCTGAGGATAGTTTACCATTTTAGTCCACATTGGTCAACCCCTTTTTGCATTAATTTTTGTATTGCCGCCGGTTCCCCTTCGTGATTGCCGGCTCACATTCTCTTCCCACTCGGATCTAATCCCACCTCGCAATGGCGCCTCGCAATCACGCCTCACAATGGTGCCTCGCAATCACGAACTTTTTTCAGCTGCACATAAAAACGTTGAAATTTCAGCCTTCCATATTTTCCCATCGTGAAAACAAGCCTATTATTGCCCTATTATTGACAGCTTTTCGGCAAAATGAGCCTGTTTTCTTGCTCAAACACGGCTATTTTCACAAACTCTTTTCCTCCCCGCTCTGAAACCCTTGTGCCACAAGGCTTCAAAATCAGGCTTGATTTTTTTCGTGATTATATGATGGTGCGGACATGTAGCAAGCTCTGTGAACAGGCATGATGTTGTAAAAATCTCCGCAAAGGCTCAAATGCTTCAACACGCCCCCTTAATAAGGCCGATTTTTCATCCATATTTTACCAATTTTTGAAGCAACCTCAGGATATAAATAATTGCTTCAACATTTTTGCAGATTTGTTGAAGCAATTATTCTCCAAAACAAAAAGCTTCAAATCTGACCCTGAAAAAGGCATTAAAATCGCTGGAAATCATGCTAAGGTTGAAGCAAATCCTCTCTGATTGCAAATGCTTCAACATCCGAGGGTGGGCGGCCGCATGGAGAGCAAATTGGAACAGATCCAGCGAGCAGATTGCGGGCGGCCGCATGGAGAGCAGATTAGCATCAGCTCCGGCCGGCTATGGGACTGCCCGCTATGGGACTGCCGGCTATGGGACTGCCGGCTATGAAACTGCCGGCTATGAAACTGCCCCGCCGGGACCCGGCGGGGCAGTTTCATGTGAATAATTATAATCAGTCTTCCTGGTATGGTTTCAGGTTTTCGTCCCAGATAAGTTCTACGCCGGTTGCTTCCTGGACTTCTTCTCTGGTGAAGTCCGGATGCATCTCGATAACTTTGATTCCCTCAGGAGTAACATCCATTACAGCCATTTCGGTGATAATCTTTGTAACGCACTTTTCTGCAGTAAGGGGCAGTGTGCAGGCAGGCTTAATCTTGTGTGCACCCTTCTGGGTGTGAAGCATTGTGATAATTACTTCAGGGCATCCTGCGCACAGGTCCATGGCTCCGCCCATTCCGGCAACCTTCTTGCCGGGAACAATCCAGTTGGCAAGGTCGCCGTTTTCGGCAACCTCCATTGCTCCCAGAACTGTTGCTCTGACATGTCCGCCTCTTACAAGGCCGAAGGATTCGGCTGTGTCAAAGAACTTCGCTCTCGGAACAGCAGTTACATACTGTCCACCTGAGTTGATGATGTCGACATTGTAATTTGATTCATCTGCCAGAGAATCAATTCCTGCAAATCCGTTCTCGGAATGGCAGGTTACCATGATATCCTCAGGCAGATAATCCGCAACCATTGTAGGAAGTCCTATGCCGAGATTGATGAAATCACCGTCATTGAATTCCTTGGCGCATCTTTTAGCGATTCTTTCTTTTAAATCTGCCATCTCTCTTCTCCTTCCACAATTGATTCCACCAGCACGCCGGCAACCTGCCACATATCAGAGTCAGTTTCCCCAACCTTCACAATCTTTTCAGGAGCAATCACTGTATGATCCGCTGCACCTGCCATAACCAGGTTGAAGTTTCTTGTTGCCTTAGCGCAGTAATAGTTGCCGAATTCATCTGCAACCGTTGCTCTGATAAATGAGTAATCAGCATGAAGAGGTCTTTCGAAGAGCCACTTCTTGCCGTCTATTACCATTACTTCCTTCTTGCGTCCGAGCTCATCCAGCTCGGTTTCCATCGGTGTTCCCAAACCTACCGGTGTAAGAACTCCTCCGAGACCGTAGGCTGCTGCTCTTATTTTTTCCGCCAGAGTTCCCTGGGGAACAAGAGTGTACTTCAGCGTTCCCTCCGCGAACTGCTCGTTGAGACGCGGATTAACACCAAGATGGGAAGCGATGATATGATCCACCATGTGGTGCTCCAGCAGCTTGCCGATTCCTCTCGGAGTCTTGGCAGCCAGGGAACCTGCAGGCTGACCCTCTGCCAGTCCGCCGTCGTTTCCTATTACCGTAAGGTGCTTAACGCCTTTTCTTACGAGAGCATCCATGATTGCCTCCGGGGAACCTGTTCCCAGGAAGCCTCCTACCATTATGGTCATACCGTCTTCCACACCGGCAACGGCCTGATCTGCTGTCATAATCTTATTAATCATAACAAGTCCCTTTCGTAATAAATACCTTTCGTAACGCATATGGCGGTGCAGGCACAGTGCCTGCACCCTTCTATACCATGTTTCTGTTAACTATTTCAGTTAGAACAAATGAAGCAACATCCTCTGCATATTTGTGCTGTCCGAAGCCTGCATCATAGCCCAGCTCCTGAGCCAGCTCGTGGGTAATTCTAGGGCCTCCGCACACCAGAATAACCTTGTCTCTCATGCCTTCAGCCTCAAGAAGCTCAACCATGTTTGTCAGGTTATCGATGTGAATATCCTTCTGGGTAACAGTCTGTGAAACCAGAATTGCATCCGCATTCAGCTCCTTTGCCTTTGCGATAAGATCTTCGTTTGGAACCTGGGAGCCCAGGTTGTATGCTTCTATTCCCTCATATCTTTCAAGACCGAAGTGGCCGTGGAAGCCCTTCATGTTCATGATGGCATCGATACCTACTGTATGTGCGTCCGTTCCTGTTGATGCACCGACGATTACAACAGGACGCTTGATGTTTTCCTTGATGTACTCTGCACATTCAAGTCTGTCCATTACATCAACGTCAACCTTGGCAACCTTGATGGTTGTGTAGTCAACAGTATGCTGGCACTTGCCGTATACCACGAAGAAGGTGTATTCAGGAGTCATTGCCTTGGAATAAACAACGTTCGGCTCATCCAGTCCCATCTTCTTGGCAAGAATCTTTGCCGCTTCACTTGCCTCGTCACCGTAAGGAACAGGCAGTGTGAAGGCCACCTCTGTCATACCGTCGTTAAGAGTGTCGCCGTAAGGCTTTACCTTTGTCAGATCGATCTGAGCTACTGCTGTTTTATCTGCCATTATTCTGCACCTCCTAACATAAGTGGAATGAACGGATTGAAGTATTCATCATCCTTGATGCATACTCCCGCAAGGCCCTTGCCTCCGTCTCTCGGCCTCTTGACTCCGCCGAACTTGCCCTGTTCAATAGTTGAGAACAGACCCTCTTCAACGATTTCCGAAAGAAGGGCATCTGCCTTTTCAAGAGTCTGCTGAGCTCTTGTCTGGATGATTCCGCCTTCCTTGAATTCAACTTCGCTTCCGATATCTCTCATGTTATTGAAGATGTACTGTGCATTTTCAATTGAGAGGTATCTGTCGTGCATGTGCGGTGTATGGATTGCTTCCGTCAGCATTCCCAGCAGCTGCAGGGACTGGCCTGACCAGATTGCTATCATGTTGAACAGCGCATCCTGAACATTGCCCTTGAAGATGTTTCCTGTCATGTACTTAGTTGGAGGCATGTACTTCAGAGGAGCATTCGGGAAGATTTCCCTTGCCATTACAGCCTGAGCCAGCTCGTACAGGAATCCGTTCTCGATATCAGGATCCATCTCGAATGCATGTCCCAGACCCATCTGCTCTTCCTTAACATTTGCCAGTACTGCGAACTGTTCGTTAATAAGCTGTGATGCCAGCACTGTATGTGCATTTTCGTAGGCGTCATCAGTTGTAAGGTAGTTGTCTTCACCTGAGTTGAAGATAATGTCGCAGTAACCTATGATTACTCTTGAGAAGTACTGGTCAACCAGAGTTCTCTGCATGTTGATGTCTCTGAACAGGATTCCGTAGAGGGCGTCATTGAGCATAACGTCCAGTCTCTCGATGGCTCCCATTGCAGCGATTTCAGGCATGCACATTCCGGAGGAATAGTTGCACAGTCTGATGTATCTGCCAACCTCTTCCCCTACCTCGTCAAGAGCTTTTCTCATTATTCTGAAGTTTTCCTGAGTTGCATATGTTCCGCCGAAGCCCTCTGTTGTAGGTCCGTACGGTACATAGTCAAGCAGTGACTGGGCAGTTGTTCTGATAACCGCGATGATATCAGCACCCTGTCTTGCCGCAGCCTGTGCCTGTACAACGTCCTCGTAGATATTGCCTGTAGCTACGATTACATAAAGGTAAGGTCTTCTGCCTTCCCCGATTGTAGCCAGGTAATGGTTTCTCTTCTCTGTCTGTGCTCTGATAACCTTCAGCGCTTCCATTACCTTAGGCATTATTTTTTCCTCGGCATCCTTGGCGGAAGCCAGAGGCAGCTTCGTGATGTCCAGCTTTCCTGCAGCCATCTCTTCAGCGATTTCCTGAGGTTCCTTGCCTGTCTGAATCATTGCGTTGCCCATCCAGTAAGCAACTCCTCTTGGCAGTCCCCCTGCTTCAAGAATCTGATCCACAACAACATTAGGAAGCGGAGTATCAACATCATCGACACCGTCAACTCCCAGCAGTCTCAGAACTGTTCTCTCTGTGCTGACAGTTGTATGTCTATCGATGAATTCCTGCATGCTTTCAGCAATCTTGCGAGCGCTGGATCTTGCATGATCGACCTTGTTAGGGTCCAGGTTGAGTTTGCTTTTCATCCTTATTCTCCTTTACTCGATGTATTCCTTCGCTTTTTCGATTATGTCTTTGCTGATGCCCAGCATTTTCGCGATGTTAAGGGCATCCTTCGGGATTTCTCTGCCGCTGTCGACGTGGGTCAGCCGATAATCCATGTACCGGCCGATAATCTCTATCCGCTCACGCCTGTTGGCATATCTTATCTCCCTGTTCAGTCTGTCAAAATCGGCATTGGCCAGTCCCGTAACCTGCATGTTGACAACCTCCTCATCTCCCGTAACCGCTTCAAAATGGGTTGTTATCAGAGAGATGTAAGGCTGCTTTTTCAGATAATCCACTATGCTCCTTGTGAGAGCCAGCCCTTCAACGGGATTCGTTCCGCTGGCAATCTCATCAATAAGAAGCAAAGACCTTTCCTTGCTGTTATCCATTATTTCCTTGAGTTCTTCCATTTCGCTTCCGAAGCTTGAAAGACCTCTTTCTATGGACTGGCTGTCGCCTATGAGAATCTGCATAAAGTTGGAAAGACCAACCTTCGCGCTCCGGGCCGGTACGAAGTATCCGTACTGGGCCAGAATTGCAATCATGCCTGTCAGTTTGAGAGAGACGGTCTTACCGCCCATGTTGGCACCTGTGATGCAGGTTACACCATCCTTAAGGGAAATGCTCACCGGACAGTACCGGCCGCCCTTGCTGCTGATGATTTCCTCCACCTGCAGGTGTCTGCCATCAGTAAACTCAACCACATGTTCAGTTACTATCTCTGGCATTACACAGTTGTGTCTGCCGGCAAACAGCGCCTTTGCCAGAACAATGTCCAGCCTTCCTATTCTCCGGCAGTTTTCGTTAAGTACCTCCGCCCAGCTGTGTATCTCCTCCGACAGAGTTTCTCTTACCTTCAGTTCCTCCTCCTCAATGTCCGCCGTCAGCTCATCCATTCTCCTGACGAGCCCTGCCGCCGCTTCCGTGGGAGTCAGGGTGAAGGTCACAGACATATAATCCTCCTCCGATCTGGACAGATCGGAAATCTCATCAATCATTTTTATACTTTGGCTGTCACTCTTCGATACCGTTATGTCGAACTTCGGTGTAAGGGTGATTCCATATTTTTCCCTGATATCGTCTCTCTTCCGCTTTTGCTCCCTTCTCACTTCCCTCTCCAGATTCTTCTTCTCGCCCCTCAGCTCTGCCAGCTTCTCCGAGAAGGAATCATAGATGTAAAAAGTGTTAAGTCTGTCGCCGCCGGGATCTAATGTATCAAGGAGACCGGTTATGTCATCCGGTATGAATTCTTCCGGCAGCTTCAGCTTCCCCCCAAGGTCTCTTATCCTGACCATGAGCAAAAGCAGGCTCTTTATTTCGAAAATCTCTACTACGGACAATACCGAACTGCCGCTTCTTTTGATGGAGAGGCTGTTGTCCTTCAACATCATGAAGGCCTCGCTCAGTATTCCGATTTCCCGTTCATTTGCCTCAGCAATGCTTTTTATTTCCTGTATCCGGGAAAGCTCAGCTCTCAGAAGTTCCTCCTGTCCCGGAAGAAACGGCTTCTGTTCTTTGATGAGCCCGGAGCCGAATGGTGTCAGCAGGTTCAGCCCCGTTGTCACATAATCCAGTCCCGTTTCCCTTCTAGTTTTCTTGTTTGCCAGTCGTTTTACTATTACAGTCATTTTCTCAGTTTATCTCTCTTTTCCCCCGTTCCCGGTTTCAGGAAAGCATCACATCAATTACGGGTATGCCAGGAACTGCTTCCTGCATTGCATCTACCAGGGCTTTGTGATCGAATTTGTATCCGGCAGGGGCTGTGGGGTTTACTGTTATCGCAGCAACTTCTATATTCTCCAGAACCTTGATTGAAAGACCCTTTTTCCTGAGTTTTCCCCAGTTTCCCGAACCGATGAAAATCTTCGTGGGATCCTTCAGCACAAAGGTAACATTTTTCAGCTTTCTGGGATTGATGTCCATGGCGGCGCTTTCTGTGAAGGCCCCCGGGACAAATACGTGTGAAGTCTTTTCGTCTATTTCACCGTCAAGAAGCTTGCCTCCCCCCAGGCCTGTAGTGATATCCGGGAAATACGCCTCCCCGTCTCTTATCACGATTATCCGATCATCATTCTTGTGCTCTTCAATTACATTTCTATCCTGTCCATCCTCGAGAACCGGAAGGCTGTAGAGGGCGACGGTGTGAGCCGTCTCCTCTACCACCTTGTTCATTTTTCTCGATAATACCGCTCCGGTGGACAGGATAATCGCATCTGAGCTTTCCGGTGCTGCGATTGATTTCCGGTCAATCGCTCCGTCTATCAGCACCATCTCAGCCCCCATTGAGAGCATTTCTTCACACATCTTCACGTGCTGGGCGTTTATTACAGGTCCTGCAACCTGGACATAACCGGATGATACAACTCTGCAGAGCATTATCTGCCCCAGCGAGGAGCCGTACTCCGTCATCTTCAGTATTTCCAGTCCTGCATCTGCCAGCTCATAAAGCTGTGTAGGCACCGATACGATAGTGTCTGTATCCAGAAACACCCGAGGCTTGTCCGTACCTGTAACCACATCAGTACCTTCCCCGTCTCTTCCGGTGGATGTTACCCCCAGCCGCAGCCCCTCATCCATTGCCTCCTCAAGCAGATAATTAAGAGCTGTGGTCTTGCCGGCATTCTTGGCCATTCCAACGATTGATATTCTCTTGTACTTCTGTGCCAGATTCTCTAAAAGATACATTCTTCCTCGGTCTTCTCCGGTATTGGTCTATTGCTTATTTCTTGTTTCTCTCGTGTCTCAGCAGGTGAGCCGGCTCCATGGACATTCTCTCGCCCTGGGCCAGTCCTGCAACACCTTCGTAGTGATATCCGTCTACAACCTTGCAGTTTTCATAGCTACACTGAATCTTAGGAAGTGCAGGCGGCTCCGTATAGGTTGTTATAACGCCTTCGTAGTTTCTCAGGATAACCTTGTCAGGTGTCTGTGAGATAACGTACTGAGGCATTACAGGAGTCTTGCCGCCTCCTCCCGGAGCGTCAACTACGAATGTAGGAACTGCATATCCTGAAGTGTGTCCTCTCAGACCTTCAATGATTTCGATACCCTTCGATACAGGAGTTCTGAAGTGTTCGATACCAAGTGACAGGTCACACTGATAGATGTAGTAAGGACGAACTCTGTTCTTTACCAGTACATGCATCAGATTTCTCATTACATGTACATCATCGTTGATTCCTCTGCAAAGCACCGACTGATTTCCCAGAGGGATACCTGCGTCAGCCAGCTTCTGACAGGCTGCTGCTGCTTCAGGAGTCATTTCCTTAGGATGGTTGAAGTGAGTGTTCAGCCAGATCGGATGATACTTCTTCAGCATGTTGCAAAGGTCGTCAGTTATTCTCTGAGGCATTACCACAGGAGTTCTGGAACCCAGTCTTACTATTTCAACATGTTCTATCTTTCTCAGCTCGCTAATGATGTATTCAAGCACATCATCCTCTACGCAAAGGCAGTCACCGCCTGAAAGCAGTACGTCTCTTACTACAGGAGTCTTTCTGATGTATTCAATGCATGCATTGATGTCATCCATGCTTCTGGCTCCGTCGGTTTCTCCTGCCAGCCTTCTTCTCGTACAGTGTCTGCAGTACATTGAGCACTGGTCAGTTATCAGGAAGAGAACTCTGTCCGGATATCTGTGAGTAAGTCCCGGAGCCGGTGAGTCCTCATCCTCGTGAAGAGGGTCAAGCATATCAGCTTCTCCTCTGTGGGTTTCCGCAATTGTAGGAACCGCCTGCATTCTTACCGGGCAGTAAGGATCATCCGGATCCATCAGAGATGCGTAGTAAGGAGTGATTCCTACTCTGAAGCCGTTAAGTACCTTCGCAATATCCTCTTCTTCCTGTGGTGTGAGGTTAATAACCTGCTTAATTTTTTCTACTGAATCAAGTCTGTTCGCTACCTGCCAATGCCAGTCATTCCACTGTTCATCTGTTACATCCTTGAATAACGGGATGTCTTTCCAATTTCTGATAGCCATATTATCTACTTCTCCTCCATAATAAGATAAGGGTACGATAACCTCTGTTATGCGTATGTTATGCGTACATTTCTTCGAATAACTTTCTCAGTCCTTCGTGCTCTCTCAGCTCCTGCAGAGTGATTTCTGCATGGCCCTTGGTGTATCCGTTACCAACGATCATGTTTACGTCCTTGCCAACGCCCTCTGCTCCCAGAGCAGCCTTAGTGAAGCTTGTTGCCATTGAGAAGAAGTAAACAGTTCCGTCATCCTTACATGAAAGGATTGAACCCATTTCAGTGTTTTCAATTGAAACGCAGTTGATTACTACATCGTACAGTTCGCCGTTTGTCAGCTCCATTGCCTTCTCATACATTCCTACTGCATCAGCTGCATCCATGTGGAAGTATTCGTCTGCCAGATCCAGTGCTCTTGCTCTGTCCTCTGATTTCTGTGATCCTGCAGCGCATACAACAAGACCTGTTACGCCTGCTCTCTTCTTTGCTTCATAGAGACAGAGGAGTCCGGACTTGCCGCCGCCGCCGATTACCAGAACCTTCTGACCCTGCTTAACCAGCTTGCCTGTCTGAGCAGGAGCTCCTGCAACGTCAAGTGCGGAAAGTGCCAGTCCTTCAGGCATGTCATCAGGCAGCTTAGCGTAGATGCCGCTCTGGAACAGAATAGCCTGTCCTGTAATGTCAACCTGGTCGATTGCAGGTCTCATTTCGTGAATCTCATCAATTACCAGCGGAGTCAGTGACAGTGATACCAGAGTAGCAATCTTGTCGCCCACCTTCAGGTCACCCTTCCATTCAGGTCCGATTTCCTTAACTGTACCGATAAGCATTCCGCCTGAACCGGTCCATGGGTTCTTGTGCTTTCCTGCCTTTGCAACGATGCCCTTCATGCATTCTGCAATCTTGTCCTTTTCTTCCTGAGTTTCGATTTCAGCCGGCTTCTTGCCCAGAACCTGCTTGCAGATTTCTGTGAATGAAGCTGAGTCGATGTTCAGTGTCTTAACATCAATGAGAACTTCGTTATCGTAGATTTCCATTGTGTTGTCGATAACATCTGCAGGCTGCGGCAGAACGCCCTTAGGTGAGATAACTCTGTGTGTTCCGTACGGATTTCCTTTTTTCATTGTAGATTCCTCCTAATTTTTTATTTCAAGCCCTTGAACAAGGCCCCGCCTTTATCCCAAAGGCCGCATTAACTCTATGCCCCATTAAATAGCAATATGTATACCAATTTTCTGAAAACTCGTACAAAGGCAGGTCTGCTTTTGGTGCGAAAAAAGGCCGAACCCCTATTAAATCAAGGGGTTCGGCCTCCGGATTATCTTAATTCCCAAAGGTTCTTTTCGCCGGAACAAAGGCATTTGTTGAATTAACGCCCGCTCTTTCGAACCGTTTTCGGTTCTGTATCTTAATTTTGTGAACCAATATCGGTTCATATTGCGGAATGCTCCGGTCTAGAGTCCGTATTTATTCTTTTTTCTCACCAGCTGGGTCTGTGAAATGCCTATTGCCTTTGCAGCTCTTCTCGTTGAACCGTGCTTGTCACAGGCATATCGGATTATGTCCTTCTCGAAGGCTTCCACCATCTTTGTCAGATCGATTTCGCCCCGATCCATATCCTCCCTAAGCTTTCCCGCTGCCGGCATTCCTATGGCATCACCGTCAAGCTCCCGTATCACATCGATCACCGTTATTGCATCGGTCTGGCTTGATATTATCAGGCGCTGCACCACGTTTTCCAGCTCTCTGATGTTTCCCGGCCATTGACGTCCAGCCAAGTTCTCCTTTGCCTCCTCATCCACATACTTGTCCACACCGAATTTCTCGTTGTATTTCCTGATGAAGTTGTCCACAAGTATCGGAATATCTTCAGGCCTCTCGTCAAGAGAAGGAACATTTATAGGGAAGACATTAAGCCTGTAATAGAGGTCCCTTCTGAACACCTTTCGTTCCACCTGCTCCTCAAGGTTTCTGTTTGTGGCGGAAATGATTCTAACGTTGGTCTTAACCGGCTTGGTGCCTCCTACACGCATGAACTCACCATCCTGTATTACTCTCAGAAGCTTGGCCTGAATATCAAGGGGAAGTTCACCCACCTCGTCAAGGAATATGATTCCGTTGTCCGCCGCTTC
>JALFKB010000018.1 GCA_022775805.1 Clostridiales bacterium | reverse complement strand
GTTTCTGCTCTTCCTGATCCGCTTCAGGTGCTGCCGGAGGTTCCGTCTCCTCTACGGATTTGCCTGCTTCTGTTTCTCCGGGCTGTTCCTGCACCTGCTGGGTGCTTTGTTCAGCAGCCTGTTCCGATTTCACCCCTTCATTCAGTGTCTCTTCAGCCTGCTGTACCTCTTCTGCAAAAACAGGAGCAGCGCTCATCAGCATGATGAGCGCTATTAATATTGATATTATTTTCCGCATGTGTAATACCATACTATACTGTCTCCATTTTTAACTGTGTGTTCCGAACAACTGTGATTTGGTGTGTTTCCGTTTACGGAATACATCCATCCGGAGGTTCCTCCGCAGTCAAATTCAAACAAGCCGTTTATGCCTTCAACATATATCCCCATTGAAGAGCTTCTGGCAGACATTGGAATGCCTGCGGCAGAACATGCCCGCTTCAGAATGTCATAGACATTCTCACCTTCCTTGAACTCTATGGTGCTTGTTGAAAGGATTATCCCGTTTGACGGAACATATTTAGCCTTTCCGCTTGACAGCTTGTCCATATTCTTAAGCACGCTGCTGCATTTAATGGTTATTGTACAGGTTCCGTTTGAGCCTCCTGTATTTTTTTCATCCTTTACAACTGCATGCTCTTCGGCTTCCTCACCCGGTTCAGCATCATGATGACCGCCGGCAGCTTCCTCTGAAACCTGAGTCTTTGCGATTTCTTCCGTTGCGGCTTCATCTCCGCCAAACCATCCACCGATTGTTCCCGCTGCCATAATCCCGCAGCCAATAGCCACAATCGCCAGAACGCATATTAAAATGTTGGATACTTTTTTCTTCATTATCTAACCCTTACAGTTCTTGTAGCTGACCACTTGCCGTATATGGTCTTATTGTACGGCTTCTTGTAGCCTCTAACCTTGAAATAATATTTCTTTCCCTTCTTCAGGCTCTTGATTGTTTTATAGTATGAGGATGTCGTTGTGTATTTCCAACTCTTTCCTGCCTGCTTGTAGCTAATCTGATATCCGCTGAATTTACTGTTTCTTGACCACTTTACAGTAGCTTTTCTCTTTCCTGTCTTAACGGAAAATGATGAAATTCCCGTTGCTCTGACAGCGTTTTCATCTGCAGTCATCTGAGCATCAGTCTTGATTGCTCCGATTTTTTCCAGAGCGTTCTCAAGAGCGGAATTTACCTCTTCCGGTGTGCCGGCAGCATTTATTTCTGCAACTCCTGCAATTACCTGAGACAGCAGCGTAACATGAACAAAACTTCTGTATTTGCTGATGTCATAGCTTCCGGTTAATGTCTTGATTGCATCAACCTTTGATGGTGCTACTGTACCGTCATCATGTACTGTAACTACGCATACAGGTGCCATAATCGGACAGTCTGCAGTTTTTGTTTCAGCAGGATAAACGTTCCAATCTGTAACCGTATCTTCTACTGTTCCCGACGCTGTAACATAGTATGTTCCCGGTTTATTAAATGTGAGCTCTACAGCTCCGTTTTCGCCAGTTGTCTTGTCGGAAATCTGCTGGAACTTACCATCTTCCCATATACCTATTTTGACACCCGCTACCGCCTGTACAGAATCAGGTTGATAAGTCATTCCCTGTGCACCTTTCAGAGTAAGGGAGAACTCAGTATTCATTGCAACACTTTTCTTCTGAACATCAAAAGCAGTAAACCAGTCTGCCCAATAGTTCTTATCGCTGTTTACTGAAGAATACAATACATCTCCTTCTTCAACAGCCTCACTATCAACCGTCGTGGTTAACACTCCATTTTTGAAAAAACAATATGAAGCTTTGGTCTCAACTCCCCAAAGCTTGGTAACCCATCCACTTGATGCTGAGTAGCCAGTTTCTCCACTGTTGCAGTATTCCTTGTGGAGTGCAACCAGTGCTTCATCATATGAAAGAACGCCGTCAGCGTCTATGTCTTTAACTGTAACGCTTCTATTTACCATTACAGAGCCGTCCTTAGCCGCTGCCAGAACGCCCTGATTACTTACCGTGAATGTCACCTCTGCATCTGCTGCAGGTTCTGTTGCCTGTGATTCTCCCTCTGCGAGAGGTGCAGGTGTCTGCTCGTTTGCAGCCTCTTTCTCTGCTGCAGGCTCCTCAGCCTGTGCTTCAACTGACTGTTCCTGCTGCTGAACTGATTCCTCCTCAGCTGCAGCCCCATCTTCAGCGAATGCGAATGTCGGCATGAATGCTACAGCAGTCATGAGGCACATCAGCACCGCTAAAGTTCTTGCCATTTTCTTCTTCATTTCTTCCTCCTCATTATTGATAATCTACCTTCCCCTAGGAAAATGCAGGGCAGAAGGCCCGAATCTCTCCGGACAATCTGCACCTGCGGATGAAAAGACTCTTTCACCCGAGGACAGAACGGAATAAAAAAACGCACCCGCTCCGAGTGCATCCAGTGGTTCTTTATCATCACACAAAAAAATCCGCCGTCCTACCTCAGAAGACTAACTTTCAACTCAAGACAGGTCTACCGACTTAATCTTTCAGGTGCGCTGCCGCACCGACCTACTAAGGCGCCTTCCCAGATTTCTCCAGTGGCATTTGCCCTTTCGTGGATATCACGGTTGCTGAGACACAGTGCCGGAATCTAACCGGCTTCCGATTTGTCTGAGTCCGAATATTATTTTGTTTACAGCTCAATAATAACCCTTGTCAATGAGCCAGTCAAGACTATTTTCACAATTAAGAACCTCCAGGGTGACAGTAATATCCCTGCCGCACTTCTCAGCAATATCCCTGAAAAGCGCCTCCATATCGATGCTTCCCTCTGTAATATCATTGTGAAAATCCCCTGTGCC
This sequence comes from Clostridiales bacterium, assembly GCA_022775805.1. Taxonomy (GTDB): domain Bacteria; phylum Bacillota; class Clostridia; order Peptostreptococcales; family Anaerovoracaceae; genus Lentihominibacter. The sequence continues at coordinate 1,591 of JALFKB010000018.1, read as the reverse complement.
GTCATTGTTGTGAACGTGGAGATGCTTCAGGTAAGGCGCCGTAACCTCCAGCCACCGGGACACGGCAGCTCCACTGCCTCCCGCTGCAGGATCTATGCTTCCGGCTCCGTTAATGTTCCTGACAACATGCCCGTGACCCACATCAAGACAGAGCCCCACACGGCTGTCCCCCACATCCCGTGCAATGTCTGCCATCATGCCGGGCTCATCATCCAGCACATTCTCGATGCAGATTTCGAAATCACCGGGCTTATCCCTCATGAACTCCCGCCAGAATTCCACGGATCTGTCATGATGCCATTCCTTGAAATACACGAAGGGTACATACCCGGAATGAACAACCATCTTATTTATTCCCGCCTGAAGGGCAATCTCCGCAGCCTGATTCAATCTCTCCATTGCCAGCGCCCTGGCCCTGGGATCAATTGCCGCCGGGTGCAGCTCATTAAATGGAGCATGCAAAACCTTTACATCGTAGTTTTTCATAAGCTCCCCAAGGTCTGCCTTTGCATTATCTCCTTTAACGCCGTCCATGTTCTCAGCCTGACAGAAGGAGTCTATCTCAACTCCCACTCCGTATTTATCAGCAACCGCCTGCCAGTTGCCGCACATGGTGGCTATAAGCAGTCTGTTCTTTAATACACCGGCCACAGCTACATCCCCTCTGAAAAGGTCCAGACAATTTCGTCTCTGTCATTCACCTCAAGCTTATCGCAGTAATCCATCGGCATCTCGCCGTTAACATTGTAAATCCAGCCGCTGTACTCGCCCTTGTCGCCATTGGCAACGCCCTCTATGGCCTCGATGGCGATGCCGTCTACTGTATCCTTACCTGACACAGCGAGATCCGTTTTAATAAGAATGTCATAAACCGTATCACCCTCTGCAACATCAACCTTCTCATCCTGAAGCTGATCCTGAACCGTTAGGGTGCAGGTTCCTATCACCTTAGCCTCATCTTCTCCTGCTCCGCAGCCCGCCATGCAAAGGCAAATAACTGCTAATGTCAGCGTCGCCGCAAATATTCTTCTCATTTTCTTCATGTCCTTTTACTCCTTTGTTTGTTTTCCATTCATCCGGGCAATCTGCCCCGCAGCCAGTTTGCCACAAATCACTGTAATTTCATAGGGTTTTCAGGACTTTCTGTGGCATATCAAATTTGCCCTGCCGCCAGTTTGCCACAAAATGCGACAATACCACAGCATTTCCGGCATTTCTTGTGGCAAATTATCATTCAAATCTTGTTGTCATAATCCTTTTTGCCACAAACACCTGCTGTTTCATGCCTTTTTCGCCGCTTCTTGTGGCATATGTCATTCATCCAGGCACATATCTGCCACAGCACTCAACGATTATGTTATGATTTCGCCACTTCTTGTGGCATAGCGCCTGCCGCCCCTGTGGCTTAACTCTGCCGCCGCCATCTTATAGCCCGATTTCCAAAACCACCGGGCAGTGGTCGCTGCCTTCCACCTTAGTGAGAATATCGGCGCCTTCAAGCCTGTCCCTGAGAATCTCAGAGACAAGGAAATAGTCAATGCGCCATCCGGCGTTGTTTGCCCTGGCATTGAATCTGTAGCTCCACCAGGAA
>JALFKB010000003.1 GCA_022775805.1 Clostridiales bacterium | reverse complement strand
CCTCAAATATCTCTGCTGCAAGCTTATCCAAATCTGTTAATTTCTCACTAAATGCTTTTTTATTGATTTTTTCTACCAGTTCAATTGCTATCTGCTGTATAATGTTTTCCATAGAGATCTTCCTTTCGTTGAATGATTTGTGCTAAAACCATTTTAACACTTTGGGATTGATCTCTATTTCTTTTTCTTTAAAAACTCCACAACTACTTTACACTAACTGAGGGGAGAAATGCACTTGAAAAAAGCTGTTATGTAAATTATACTTTAGGTATCGCAGAGATGCGTTGAAATAGTCACTAATGTTTTATTAGAATAGAGCGGGTTCGGCGGTTTGCAGGAACCCGGACAGGAGGTATTTAAATGTTATCACAAAAGGTAAAGGACTTACTGGTATATCAGGTTAATCAGGAATTCTACTCAGCATATCTGTATCTTGATTTTCATGATTTCTATAAGGATGCAGGTCTGGACGGATACGCAAACTGGTATCTCATCCAGGCTCAGGAAGAAAGAGATCACGCAATGCTGTTCATGCAGTATCTGCAGCAGCAGGGCGAGAGAGTTAAGCTGGATGCAATCGCAATGCCTGACAAGGAGCTCAAGGAATTCATCGATCCTCTCAAGGCAGGTGCAGAACACGAGAGAGTTGTTACAGGCCTGATTAACAACATCTATGCAGAAGCATACAAAGAAAACGACTTCAGAACAATGCAGTTCCTGGACTGGTTTGTTAAGGAACAGGCTGAGGAAGAAGACAACGCAGACGACAATGTTAAGAAGTTTGAACTGTTCGGTTCGGACAGCAAGAGCCTCTACGAACTGGATGCAGAAATGAAATCAAGAGTTTACTCTGCACCGTCACTGGTTGTTGGCTAAACCCCATTCGACATAATAGTCCGGCACGATAGTCCGAACAGACAGGATATGCCGAACAGAAAGTCGAATAGAAAGTCGAATAGAAAACATTTGGGAAAAAAGAAAGCTGCCGCACTTTACCGGATAAGTGCAGCAGCTCTTTTTTTTCTTCCTACGAAAATCTGTTATTCCGCGCTAAGCAGCTCAATGTTAAAGTTGAGAGCCTTTCCTGCCAGTTCGTGATTAGCGTCGAATGTAACGGTGGTATCTGTTTTCTCCGTTACTGTAACAGGGAATGGCTGGCCCATGCTGTTTGTGAGATACACTCTCTGGCCCACTTCCAGATCCTCGGCTCCCTGAAGCTGTGCTGTTTCAACAGTCATTATTGCAGCAGGATTAACAGGGCCGTAGGCATCCTCAGGCTCCAGGTGGATGTCGATTGTCTGTCCAACCTCCATGTCGCATACTGCTCTGTCGAAGCCCGGAATCATCATGCCAGCGCCGCATATGAATTCCAGCGGCTGATTTCTGTCAAGTGAGCTGTCGAATTTGGAGCCGTCGTCCAGAGTTCCCGTGTAATGAACGCTGACATTTTTTCCTGCGTTAGGACCCTGGAGGTAAATGCGAGGGCTTCCACCTCCGCAGCCGCCGCCACAGCCGCCGCAGCCTCCATGACTGCCGCCGCAGCCTCCGTGACTCTCACCGCATCCGCTGCTCTCTTCATCATCATGATGTTCATCATGATGGTGGTCGCAGTTTACACCTGCATCTGTCAGTTCTCCTGCCAGGTAAGCTCTGACGGCTTCATCGGTGTTTCCTGAAGCTCCCGAGCAGAGGGTGATTCCTGCGTCCTGAAGGGCTGTCTTGGCGCCTTCTCCCAGGCCGCCGCATATCAGAACGGATACTTCCTCTGCTGCCAGGAAACCGGCAAGGGCTCCGTGACCTTCACCATTTGTATTGATTACCTGACTGTTAAGGATTTCTCCATTTTCAACTTCGTAAACTATAAAGTTTTCTGTTTTACCGAAATGCTGAAATACATTTCCGTTTTCGTAAGTTACTGCTATCTTCATTTTCTATCACCTCGTTAATATCGCTTCATTGATAACACTATAGTGTTGAAAGAGGTTTGTCAAGGGGTTGATGACAGAATGATGGAATGGAGGGATGACCAAGCAGGGAATGGAGGCAAAACAAAACAGGAGCCAAAATCGGCTCCTGCTTCAGTTCGTTATGTTACGGATAAAACCGGTTTAAGTCAGATTAAACCAGTTCAGGTCCCTTATGGTTAACCTTCTTCTGCTTCAGGAACTGGCCGGCGCCCTTCTTACCAACGAAGTCCTTGCCGTCAAATACCAGGTTACCGTGGCTGTATACAGCGCATGGATATCCCTTGCATTCGATTCCTTCCCAGATAGTGTGGTCAATTGAACCGTGCTGGTTCTTTTCGTTATTGATAACGAAGTTCTTCTTAGGATCGTAGATTACGATATCTGCATCCTTGCCGACTTCGATAGCTCCCTTGCAGTAGTCAACTCCAAAGAGCTTGGCAGGGTTTGTTGCAGCGATTTCAACAGCCTTGTTGAATGTAATCTTGCCCTTGTTGGCAGCACTCAGGATGTATGGATACATGTTTTCAACACCTGCGCATCCGTTAGGAATTGTAGTGAAGTTTCCGTCTGCACCGGTCTTGGTCTTGATTCCCCAGTCCTTCTCGGCCTTCAGGAACGGGCAGTGGTCAGTTGCCAGTGTTGATACAACACCTGTTCTGATACCTTCCCACAGAGCATCCTTTGATTCCTTGCCCTTCATTGGAGGTGAGCATACGAAGTCCTGTGGACGGAGACCGACTTCAGGTCTTCCCTTAGCATATACTTCCTTAGTGAACTCAAGATACTGAGGGCATGTTTCTGCGAAGATAGGCAGACCTTCAGCTCTTGCCTGACGAACTGCTTCGACGCCCTGAGCGTTGTCCAGGTGTACGATGTACAGAGGAGCACCTGCCATCTTAGCCAGGTTGATAGCTCTCACATCAGCTTCGCCTGCAACAGCTTCGTTCTTTGACATGTAGTGATACCATGGTGAGATGTTTCCTTCGCTGAGGTATTTCTTAACCAGGTAGTCGTTAACATTCTTGTTTTCTGCGTGAACTCCTACAAGAGCGCCGATTTCCTTAGCATGGCAGAGAGTTGCGTAGAACTGACCGTCATCAACGCCGAAATCGTAAACCATGAATACCTTGAAGGAGGTGATGCCCATGTCAACAACCTTGTCCATTGTCTTAAGCATTTCATCGCTTGTTACATCGCCTACACCAACGTGGAGTGAGTAGTCGATTACAGGACCCTGTTCTTCAGCGATTTCAAGCTTTGCCTTAACCAGGTCATCCATTGGCTGTCCCGGAGCCTGAGTTTCAAAGTTGAATATTGTCGTAGTACCGCCGCATGCAGCTGCTACAGTACCGTCATAGTAGTTGTCTGTTGAAATTGTTCCGCCGAACGGCATGTACATGTGAGTATGTCCGTCCAGAGCACCAGGCAGAACGTATTTTCCCTTAGCATCAACAACCTCTGTTCCCTTTTCAGGCTTCAGATTTGTTCCGATAGCGGAAATCTTTCCGTTCTTCACAGCCACGTCAGCTTTAAAAGTGCTTTTCGCTGTTACGACTTTGCCGCCTTTAATTAATAAATCCATTATTTACCCTCCTTTTTCAAGAAATCGTGAAATTGTGTGTCACGTTTGCCGGGATTCGGGCCCTCCGGAAGGGAAGGTCAAACCCCGGATAATGTAAGAGCCTTTGGGTCTCAAAGGCTCCTACAGTAATTATTATGTTTTGTTGTATCTATGCCTTACAGAGATGATTATGCTCTCTCAGTAAATGCTTCGTGTTCTTCTTCGGATACGAATGAATCACATGCCAGTGAAGGAACCTTCATAAGTACAACGTATACAACGAATCCGATAATGAATGCTACGATGTAGTTCCAGCAGTTCATGAATGTCCAGAATGAACCCTGAGCACCGAAGAATGAAATCAGCGGCAGGATGAATGCTGCAACCCAAGCGATAAGTGCTGCAATGTTGAAGCCGCCTGAGTACCAGTATCTTCCGCCCTTGTCTGCGAACAGACCTGCGATGTCGATTCTTCTTCTCTTAACGAAGAAGTAGTCTGCGATAAAGATTGCAGCCAGAGGAGCCAGGATTGTTCCGTAAGCGTTCAGCCACATGAAGTAGTTGGATGATCCGCCGTAAATCCACCATGCCTGGAGTACGAAGAATGCCAGCAGGCAAGTGATGATAACGCCCTTCTTGTAGGAAATCTTCCTTGGTGACAGGTTAGCGAATCCGTTTGCAGGAGCAACGATGTTAGCTGCTGCACATGTTGTAACTGTAGCCATGATAACACCAACAGCTGCTACGAATACGATAATCTGGTTAGGAATGTTGTAGAGTACGGATACAACGTCATATGGGTTGTACCAGCCTGCATCTCCCTGTGCCAGTCCGTTAGCTTCGTTGTAAACGATAGCTGACTGAGCGTAAGCAGCACCAACGAACGCGCAGAATGCCATTGGAACAGGCATGCCGATGAGCTGTCCGTTGAACTGTGATCTCTGTGACTTGGCATATCTTGAGAAGTCAGGGATGTTCAGAGCGACTGTTGCCCAGAAAGCAACGTTACCCATGAGTCCTACAGTATATGTTACGTAGAAGTCATATCCTGAAATTGATGAAGCAGTTCCCATTACTTCGCCGAAGCTTGATCCTGCAGCTCCGCAAAGCTTGATTGACCAGATCATCAGAGCGAACATCAGGACGATAAGGATAGGTCCGCCAACGTTCTGTACCCACTTGATGTTCTCGATACCATTGTATGCAACCCAGCAAATGAATACCATGAAGATGATGTAACCGATGAAAGTTCCGCAGCTTGTAGGAATCATTCCGCCCCATGAAGGAAGGGAAATCAGCCAGTTAGGATCGCTGAACTTCTTTGCAAATACACCGATAATAGCTGCAACAGCACCGCCGCCTACCCAAGCCTGTACTGCACACCATCCGCATGCAACGATAGCTCTTGACAGTGCAGGAATCTGAGCACCTCTGTTACCGAATGTAAGTCTTGCGAAACCAGGGAACGGGATACCATACTTAGTACCAATCTGTGAGTTCAGCTGGATAGGTACCAGGATGATAAGGTTACCCAGTGCTACATTCAGAATTGCCAGCCAAGGGTTAACTCCCTGCTGTACAAGTGATGTAGCCAACGTAAGTGATGGAATACATATGGACATACCAACCCATAACATTGTGATGTTGTATGTTGTCCATGTTCTCTGAGCAACAGATGTTGGAGCCAGGTCTTCATTGTAGTACTTTGAAGAGGCAAGCTCGGCACGTGCCGCATCAGTCAGTTCGAACAAACCATTGCGTTCGACTTGTGTGAAAGTTGCCATAAAACACCTCCGTCAATAATATAGTGATAATTATAACAACAAAAGTATACTATAACTTAAAAAAAAAGTAACGCTTTTTTTAAAAAAATCAGACATTTTTTTTATGACGACCCTTGATATTATTAAGGTGTAAAGGGTTTCACACGTCGATAGCATATTTGTTTGAAAACAGTAAAGGACACAGCAAAATTGTACGTTTTTGCAAAAGCATCAGAAAAACGGTATAATTATCACATTATGAACATTATGAAAAAAGACAGATTATCAGAAGAAAAAATAACAGAAATACTGGACCTCCTTAAGAGGGAGTATCCGGATGCGGGATGCGCTCTTGTTCACAGGAATGTGTTCGAACTTATTGTATGTGTAGTGCTGTCGGCCCAGACAACGGATGTAAGTGTAAACGGAGTGAGCCGTGAGCTCTTTGACAGGTACCCCGACGCCGAGAGTCTGGCAAGTGCATCTGCCGAGGACGTGATTGAAATAATCAAGACAATAGGAATGTACAGAACCAAGTCAAAGAACATCATCGCCTTGGCAAAGGAGCTTACGGAAAAGCACGGCGGCAAAGTTCCTCAGGACTACGATGCACTTGTAGCCCTTCCGGGCGTAGGCAGAAAGACAGCCAACGTGGTTCTGGCGGTGGGCTTCGGGCAGCAGCGCATTGCAGTCGATACCCACGTGTTCAGAGTGTCCCGCAGAATAGGGCTGGCTCCATCAGGGAAGGACGAATCTGCAAAGGCAGCTGGAGCGGCGGAGGTTCTGGCAACGGAAAAGGAACTCATGAGAAATCTGCCGGAGGACAGATGGTCTGAAGCCCATCACAGTCTGATCTGGCATGGCAGAAAATGCTGTACTGCCAGAAATCCGAAATGTGATTCCTGCACAATAAGTCACCTTTGCATAAAAAACAGGAGCTGATGCACAAATAACGTGCATCAGCTCTTTTTCATTCTAAATATTGCTTCATTATATCGTTGTTGTCTGCTAACCACTTCGTTGTCCTACTTTCCCCCTCTGGTGCTGAAGACTATCACGCTTGCAATGATGATTATTCCGCCGGCGAAGGTACCGGCCCCCGGAATTTCCCGAAGCATAATCATCGCGATTACAGATGCGATAAGGGGGGTTATAAACATGTAGTTTGTTGCCTCGCTTGTCCGACTGGAAAGGGTAATCGCCCTGCTCCAGAAATAGTATGAAAT
>JALFKB010000135.1 GCA_022775805.1 Clostridiales bacterium | reverse complement strand
GATACCGCCGGGGATGCCATAGTTAAAATACTTGAAGACAGGGGCTGGTCTGTGGAATACAGAACCATGATTCCCGACGATTTAGACAAAATCAAAGAGGAGCTTATCAAATGCTCAGATGAGCTTAAGGTAACCCTCGTTACCACAACGGGAGGCACAGGCTTCTCCCACAGAGACGTAACACCGGAGGCAACTCTCCAGGTGGTTGATCGGGAGGTTCGTGGAATCCCGGAAGCCATGAGAGCTGAAAGCATGAAGATAACCCCTATGGGAATGCTTTCAAGAGCCGCCGCAGGTCTTAGGGGAAACACCCTGATAATCAATCTGCCGGGAAGCAAAAAGGCCGCCTCTGAATGCCTTGAGGCTGTCATAGATCCCATCAAACACGGAGTTGAGGTTCTTCTGGGAGAATCAGGAGACTGCGCACAGCTTCATCTCCCCCACGGCACTGTCAAGGCTATCTGCATAAGCGAGAAAAAGGGCGAGCAAAAGCATGACATAGGTGAAGCAACCCTGGTTAAGGATCACGGCATTGAAGGTGATGCCCACGCAGGAAACTGGCACAGACAGGTGAGCCTGCTTGCTGTCGAAAGCGTGGCCAAGGTCCAGGCCGTACTGAACTTCGACCTTAAGGCCGGTGACTTCGCAGAGAATATTCTTACAGAGGGAATCGTACTTTACACCCTGCCTGTGGGCACAAAACTCACAATAGGCGAAGCTGAAGCTGAGGTAACCCAGATTGGCAAGGAATGCCATCACGGCTGTGCCATAAGAGAGCTTGCCGGTGACTGCGTAATGCCTCGTGAAGGAATCTTCGTTAAGATCCTGAGGGGCGGAAAAATTAAAACCGGAGACTCCATACAGGTTACTGAATTACCTTAACGCTCCTGTATGATATAGTTTTTCTTCTGGAAGTGTTTCTGAAGGAGCTGCTGCATTAATTGCTTAGTGCTGCAGCTCCTTTTTTGTTTTATTTTATATTTTCCTTAATGAATTTTCACAATAAACACATAAACAGTATGATATAATTTGACAAAAATAGTAGAGTATAGTTCGGTTTGTATTATTGTTTCACATGGAGGTGAATTGTTTTGTCCGACCCCTTAAGTTTATTGCTGGTGGCGTTTTTTCTGTTTATGAATGCCTTCTTCGTTGTTGCGGAATTCGCACTGGTTCGTGTGCGTAAATCACAGCTTCAGATTTCCGCCGAGGAAGGCCGCAGCGGAGCGGAATCCGCAATCAAAGTGGCCGAAAATGTTAACGCTTATCTTTCGGCTTGTCAGCTGGGAATTACCATAGCATCCCTTGCTCTGGGCTGGCTTGGTGAGCCTGCCGTTTCCCACCTTCTCCACCCTCTCTTTGATCTGATGGGACTGTCTGAAAGTGCAGCCTCGGCCGTTTCTGTCGCTGTGGGGTTTGTTGTTATAACTGCCCTTCACATTGTAGTTGGAGAACTGATTCCCAAGTCCCTGGCAATTTTCTCAACGGAAAAATATGCACGGCTTACTGCCTTTGCATTAATATGCTTCTACCGTCTGACTGCACCTGTTATGTGGGTATTCAATTCAACCACAAATCTGGTAATGAAGCTGCTGGGCCACGATGTTCAGAATGAACATGAGGCATACACCAGTGATGAAATCAGACTGCTTATCGATGAAAGTACCGAGAGCGGCCTGATCGACCCTGAGCAGAACGAGCTGGTGGACAACATCTTCGAGCTCTACAGCCGTGAGGTTTCCTCAATAATGACACCTCGAACAATGCTTATCTGCCTTGACAGAGAAATGACACCGGAGGAAAACATGGAGACCGTCCGGAAGCACAAATTCACCAGATATCCTGTGTGCACCGGAGATAAGGACCATATTGACGGCTTTCTCCACATTAAGGATATTTACTTCGATGATTCACGGCACGATATAGGCAGCCTTCCTGTACGGCCAATTGCCGCAGTTCCCGAGAATCTCACTATAAGCAGGCTGCTGGAGATAATGCGGGAAAAAGAAACGAAGATTGTTATGGTTGTTGATGAGTATGGCGGCACCATGGGAATTGTCACCTTTTCCGATATTGTAGAGCATCTTATGGGCAGCATGGATGATGAGCACATCAAAACCAGTAAGAACAGAACTGTAAGCTCCGGTAAGGACTCAACTGTTATTCACGGCTCCATGTCCATTGACACTCTGGAGGATATTATAGGCTTCCTGCCTGATGAGGCCGATGACTGCGACACCGCTGCCGGTCTTCTGCTGAATCTGTTCGGAGCCATCCCGTCTCAGGGAGAATCGGTCTCGATTACAGGGCCTGAAACCGAGGTTACCTTCACAGTGCTGTCCAGAAAGGGCCTGACCATAGAGGATATTGAAATTAAAACAAACCCATTACAGTAATTACGGCACCTGCTGCACCGGCAATGGTACAGCAGGTGTTTCTATTTGTTCTCCTTTGGAGTTTTCCCTTATCTTTCTTTTTTTCGATTCTTGAAATCCTCATCAATTCTCTTCTTCCAGCCTGCTGATATCGGTGCTTCGCAGGTTCTCACTGCGGTAATCACATCGCTGATAACCTCGTAGTTGAGCGCTGTGCCGTCCTCGTCGCAATGATAGTTTGCCGCCATTTCTCTGCCGATTCCGAATCTTTCTGCCTCTGCCGCCGCATCAATGTTCGCCCCCAGAAAAATGAACTCCCATCCGGATTTTTCTTTCTGCTGTTCAATCATCTGGCGAACCTGTTCGTAGGAATAATGACTGCTGGCATTCTCCATACCGTCGGTGGTGATGATAAATAGTGTTCTTGCCGGCACATCCTCCTTTCTGGCGTATTTGTGAATGTTCCTGATATGATGTATCGATTTCCCCACTGCATCCAGAAGTGCCGTGCATCCTCGCACGTAGTACTCATTGTCTGTAAGATCCGGCACATCTGCTATGGCAACCCTGTCGTGAATAACCTCCGTTTCATGATCAAAAATCACCGTTGATACCAGAGCCTCTCCCTGCTCCTTCCTCTGTTTGGCCAGCATTGAGTTGAAGCCTCCGATTGTGTCTTTCTCCAGTCCTCCCATGGACCCGCTGCGATCTAAGATAAATACAAGTTCCATCATAATAAAAGTCCTCCTTTTTCTTATTATGGTCACATAATACGAAAAACAGGAGGACTAGTGGTCGCATGACATGCGACATTTTTCATGCACCTATAAGGGGCTGATCGAATGCAAACAGCACCTCGTTCAGCTCATTGATATCGTAGTTTTCATTAATCAGGAAATACTCCACGATTATATCAAACTTGCTGCTGCGGGAAAGTGCGAATCCGGCTCTGGCAATGAAATCTCTCGTCTCATCAATATCTAGCTCCAATGCAAAAGCAAAGGCAAGCGCTGTTGTCTTGGAGGGCCTGTAATCAGCATTGTTTCTGATCTTCGAGAACAGCTTTCTGTCCACATTTGCCTTCCTGTAGATTTCGGAATCCTTCCTGCCTGTTCGGTCGATAAGCTGCAGAAGGGTTTCGGAAAAGCCCGCATCCAGGTTCTCCAGCATCTCTGTCAGGTCACTTGAATCCACCTCGGCTGCCTTTGCATGTACCGCCATGGGAGCCGCCGGTATTTCTGACTGGTCAGCTGCGCTGCCGACGTACATCTCACAGCACTCATTCACCGTGACTTCAAAGGGCTCTATTGCCTTTGTACATTCATCAGGTGATTGGATTTCGATATAGTTTTCCTCAATATAGCGGCTTACGGCCTCAATCAGCTGCTTCACCCTTTTGTTGATTTTTTTATTATTATTAATCATATCTGTTCTCCCAATTATCAAGGCAGCAAGGTTTTCACAGCTGTTTCAGCAGGTTTTCGCAGCCTTCCAGAACGTCTGTCCAGGTAGTCTCGAAGTCCCCTGTATACCAGGGATCGGCAACATCTCCGGGTCTGCCGGTGAAATCCATAAGCATATGGATTTTCCCCTCCTGATCATCTCCAAAAACTCTTCTCATGTTTACAATGTTCATCTCGTCCATTCCTATGAGGAGATCGAAGTTGTCGTAATCCTTCTTTGTTATCTGCCTTGCCCTTTTGCCGCTGCAGTCGATGCCCTTGCTGTTAAGCAACTTGCCGGCAGGAGGATACACCGGATTTCCCAGCTCCTCCCGGCTTGTTGCCGCCGATTCTATGTGAAACTCCTCGGCTCGTCCCGCCTTTGCCGTCAGATCCTTCATTACAAATTCCGCCATGGGACTGCGGCAGATGTTGCCGTGGCAGATGAATAGTATTTTTTTCATGACTTATTATTCCTTTCTATGCCCATTTATGTACTTTTACGCCCGATATGCCCGGATGCCGGAGCTAATTCACTATTCAATAAGCAATCCTAAAATACTCCAAATACGCTTTATACTTATCCTGTGCTGTCAGACAGGTATCTGTCAGATAGCCTTTCTCGTTATTCCATTCTTTCAATCCTCGGTAATAGAACATCTTCAAATTATCTTCGATGATGAATGGAACGATATTGTATTTCAGGCATTCCTTAAACATAATAAGTCTACCTACACGACCGTTGCCATCCTGGAACGGATGGATTCGTTCAAACTTCACATGGAAGTCCAGAATATCTTCAAATGTCTTTTCTTTTTTTCTGTTGTACTCTGTCAGCAGTGCTTTCATTTTATCGGCAACTTCTTCCGGAAGTGCTGTATCCATACCACCAACTTCATTCGGCATTCTTTTATAATCTCCCACAGCAAACCACTCTTTTCTGGAATCACTTGTTCCGCTCTTCAGAATCAGGTGAAGTTTTTTGATGAACTTCTCTGTCAGTGCTGCCTTTGCATTATCAATAATCACATCAATACAACGGAAGTGATTTGCTGTTTCAATCACATCATCTACATTCAGCACTTCTTTTTCTACACAGATGGTGTTGGTTTCAAAGACGTATCTGGTCTGATCATGAGTCAGACGGCTGCCTTCGATATGATTGGAGTTGTATGTTAAATCAATCTGTGTCTTATGGTAAATCCCACCTGAATACTTACTTGCTTTCTGTTCCTGCAGAATATCAAGCAAAGTAATAGGCTGCCCTTTCTTCTTGTTGGAACGCTCCGGTTT
>JALFKB010000127.1 GCA_022775805.1 Clostridiales bacterium | reverse complement strand
GTCTTCGTGCTCAGCATTCCAGGCTTCAACTTCTGCCTTCTTCTGTTCATATACCGGCTTCAGTGCATCCATCATTTCTTCCATTGGATAGTGGAGATATGGATACTGGTTGATGTTGTCCTGTCCAACTCTTGCTATGTTCTTATATCTGAATTCGAACGGATCGATACCGGCTTCATCTGCAAGCATGTCAATGAGAGCTTCTGAGCAGGTGTAAGCCTGTGGCGCTCCGTATCCTCTGTATGCTGTACCAAATGAATGGTTAGTGTAAGCAACTCTTGAGAGACCTGCTGCATTTGGAATGTAGTAAGGATAGAACATGAATCTTGAAAGCTTGGTCAGCTTGTCATCGCCCAGTTCTGTGAATGGACCGTGGTCAAGACCGGCTTCAAATTCACCTGCCAGCAGCATTCCGTCTTCGTCGCAGGCCAGTCTGCCGTTGAAGTAGGTCGGTGAGCGCTTACCTGAAACTGCCTGGAACTGATCCCAATCCATTGACAGGGAGCAAGGCATTCCCGTTACTCTTACTGCGATACCGATCATTGAATACGTATGAGCACTCATTGCCCATCCGAATGATCCGCCTGTAGGGTTCTCGATAACTCTCAGCTTCTCAACGTCGATTCCGATAGCTTCAGCCATATCGTCTCTGTCGAAGTAGAGGGTCATTGTCTTGCAGTGGATGCAGAGGTTGTCGTCTTCATCATAGTATCCCTGCATAACGTCGCCTTCGATTGACATGTGAGGCTCTCTTGATGAGTAGAATGAACCTTCAACTGAGTATGCAGCGTCATCGATGAGTTCAGGAACATGTTCATGGTCGCCCTTCAGTACAGGGAGCTGTGAATAGATGTTCTTGCCGTATGTATCAGGCAGCCAGTCGTGAATATTCTGAGCGTCAGGAGTTACTGCTTCCAGATAGCTCATGTATTCAGGCAGCGGTTCGATTTCAACCTTAACAGCTGCAGCTGCAGCTTCTGCATGCTCTCTTGTATCTGCACAAACCAGAGCTACTACATCACCGTAGTACAGAATCTTGCCGTCAGCCAGAATGTGGTGACACTGTTCAAGCTCAACAGTTCTTGCTGAGAATGCGTAAGTCATGAGCTTGTTTGTGCAGCCTGCTGCCTTTGCATCCTCTGCAGTGATAATCTTATAAACGCCAGGCATCTTCTCTGCTTCTGACATATCAATCTTCTTGATGATTGCGTGGGATGTAATTCTTGGCTGAACCAGAGCAACCTTCAGAGTTTCTGCAGGCATGTGAAGCTCGATGTCATCACCGTAATCGCAAACACCGCATGCCTTAGGCAGTGCGTTTGGTCTTTCCAACGGCTTGCCGTAGAAGTCGCCGATGTCCTCTGACCAGTCATAAATGAAGTCATCAACAGTCTTCTCGCCTCTGAGAACTTCTGCAGCTGCCATTACAGTGTCGACGATGTGTTTGTAGCCTGTGCATCTGCAGACATTTCTGTGCTTCTGGAACCAGTCTCTTACATCTTCTCTAGTAGGATTTGGGTTATCCTGCAGGAGCTGATATGAAGAAACGATGAATCCCGGAACGCAGAATCCGCACTGAACCGCACCGAAAGCTACCCACAGTCTCTGCAGCGGATGAGGATAGTTCACACTTCCGATGCCTTCGATGGTGGTTACCTTTGAGTACTCTTCAACCTTTGAGATTTTGCGGGTACATGATCTGATTACCTTGCCGTCGAGAATTACTGAACACGCACCACAAGCGCCCATTCCGCAGCCAACCTTTGTTCCGGTCAGGCCCAGACGGCGAAGCACGTCAGCAAGAGTGTCTTTGGCAGGATCACAGATGAACATACGGTCAGCACCGTTAATGTTCAGAGTCATCTTCTTTAAATTCATAATTGCCTCCGTTTTTGATAGATAGGTATTAAGTTATAATTTGCTTGCGTTGTATATTGAAATTATACGTATTACTATTCTACCTAAATTTTGTATAAATAGTCAAGAAAAACCGATGACAATACCGGGAACAACAAGGTAGTGCGCAAGATAATATGAGATTAATGTTGCCGGAATAACATAAACCCATTGACAAAAAAACCGTATAAATATAAAATGATTGCAATAAAAAAGTAAATAATTCTCCGATCCCTGCCTGACTCACGCAGCCGACAGGGACGATAGGGTAGCGGAAGCGATTCTGCTGCCTGCCGGTGTGCGAAGGAGTCTTACTGAAGAAATGGTTTTAGTTGGACTTGCCTGCGCACTTTTTTTATTGAAGTTATACGGATTTAATTCTTCTAGATTTGTCTAAATCTCTTTAAATTCATATAATTGCTTGCTTGTTTTTGATAAAAAAAGTGCGCAGACAGGTCCGGCAAAAACCGGATCTCCGACCCCTGCACGACTCAAGCAGCCGGCTGGGGCGATAGGGTGGCGGGAGTGATTCTGCTGCCTGCCGTTGCGCGAAGGAGTTTCAACTCAATTTGAATGTTGATTCGCCTGCGCGTTTTTTTGTTGCACCAATAAAGTAAATTTGACTCGTACCCTTATTTACTTCCCGTTTGATTATTGAGCTTATAGATGAGCCGTTGCACAAAAAGCGCAGGTGAATTTAACAGATATTGCTGAATCGCGTGGTAAATTGAAAGGTGGAGATATTACATGTTTAAAGACGCGAAACTCTTGTATGTTAACCTTACCGATGGAACAACGGAGATTAAGACGCTGGATGCAGAAACATATCGCAAGTATCCCGGAGGCGGTGCCCTGGGAATGTATATCATGCTTAAGGAAATGGATCCTGAGGCTGATCCTCTTGGACCAGACAACATGCTCATTTTCTCGGTATCCCAGCTCTGCGGAATTCCAATCAGCGGACAGAGCAGAATGTGCGCTACATTCAAGAGCCCTCTCACGGGACTTGCCGGTGACTCCCAGGTGGGAGGCTTCATTCCGGCAGCAGTAGCATGTAACGGATACGATTCAATTGTAATCAAGGGTAAGGCGGAGAAACCGGTCTACCTGTACATAAACGGTGACGATGTGCAGCTGAAGGATGCTTCGGCTCTCTGGGGCAAAATCACCGGAGACACAGAGAAGGCCATCGAGGCAGAGGTGGGAAGTCACATCGAAACTGCCATTATCGGGCCTGCCGGAGAAAAGATGATTCCTTTTTCATCAATAATGCACAGAAGATCCAGAGCCTTCGGAAGAAACGGTGTTGGTGCCGTTATGGGATCAAAGAATCTGAAGGCAATCGCTGTTGAGATAGCTCCTACCAAGGCTCCTGCTGACAGAGAGGCACTGAAGAAGCTGACAGTGGACGTTAAGGCAAGAATGGCTGCCAACGATGTTATCGTTGACACTGCGCTGAACGGTTCAGCAGGCTGTGTTGACGGCATCGCCGGCGACGGATTCCTTCCTGCGAAGAATTTCAGCGAAAACTGGAGCGAGAACAACAAGGCGCAATGGGAAAAGACAGGCGGAGTATACATCACCAACAACGTTCTCAAGAGAAGAGACACCTGCTTCGGCTGTGCTATCAGATGCAAAGGCGAGGTTGAGATTGAAGGCATGGCTGATCCGTACTACGGCGGACCTGAATACGAGACATGCGCAACCTTCGGTTCATACTGCGGCTGCAACGACACTGCACAGATGTGCCACGCCAACCAGCTCTGCAACATGTACGGCCTTGATACGATTTCCTGCGGAGCAACCATCGCCTGGGCAATGGACTGCTACGAGAACGGAGTTATCTCCAAGGAGCAGTGCGACGGACTGGAACTGAATTTCGGCAGAGCAGATCTGTTCGAACCTGTTATAATGAAAATAGTAAACAAGGAACCAGGTCTGGGTGAGCTTCTGGCCAAGGGCTCTGCAGCAGCAGCAAAGGAACTGGGTCCTGAAGCCGAGGAACTGGTTGTGGCATGCAAAGGCCAGGAATGGCCGGCTCACATGGTTCAGTACAAGTCAAACCTGGCTCTGAACTACGCTGCCAACCCTTACGGAGCAGACCATCAGTCCTGCGAGCACGACCCTGCTCTCATGGCGCCTAAGGATGACCAGAACTGGCTGTGGCCTAACCTGCTGGCTGACTTCGAGGAATGCGATGCCTTCGGAGTGCTGGATGACAACAAGGCCAAGTTTGCCTGGGTTACAGAGGAGTTCTACTCCATGACGGATATTCTGGGACTTTGTCAGTTCGCATGGGGTCCTGCATGGCAGCTCTACGGTCCTGCCGAGCTTCTTCAGTTCTGCAAGGCGGCCGTTGACTGGGATGCTTCATATGAGGAACTTTTGGAGATTGGTAAGCGCAGAATTATCATGATGAGAATGTTCAACAAGAAGCAGGGTATTACCAGAAAGGATGACAAGCTGCCTAAGAAGGCCTTCCTGCCGAACACCTGCGTTGACGGCTCTGTGGCACAGATTACTCCTGAGGCATTTGAAGC
>JALFKB010000039.1 GCA_022775805.1 Clostridiales bacterium | reverse complement strand
ATCACAGCGCCAAACATAATAAAAGGAAAAAGGTGGTAAAACCGCCTTTTTTGTTGTATAATGCCTTTATCTATAAAATACGATAAGTGTATGATGGAGCATTTTGTTTGGGATAGAAAGACGGGGGGATAAAATCAAATGGAAGTAGCAATGGCTATAGCCGTAATTGCTGCAGGACTGTTCATAGCGCTAGGTGTTTTCTTTATCATATGCTCGCTCAAAAGCATCAAGAACTCGCAGGAAAATGAGACGAGGATAAAGGGTCTTGAGGACAGCCTGGATAATATGGAAAAACTAATATCGGAGCGCACCAGTTATCTGGCGGAGAAGCTTGAAGAAAGCAGTGCGGCCAAAGTCGTAGAAGCGCATCCGGATAACTCGCGAGAAGGCGCGACGGGCAGGACAAGAGATACAAGCGAAACAAGAGGAGCAAAAGACACAATAGAGACAGTCAGCAGCAGCGAGTTTGACGAGATATCAATCGAGGATCTCTTTGATGACGATTTTGAAGACTGGCTCACAGAGGAAAGCGAAGATGAACCGGCGCCGGAACCGAATTCGGCACCAGCAGCGCCGGAACCGGCCAGACTAGCCTCGGAGCTGGCATCAGTAACAGCCTATCCGCCGTCAAAGCATCATATGGGATATGATGTAGGAAAGAGCGGCAGGAAATATACAGCCTCTGAACTGGAAGACCTGATCAGGGCGTAATACTAGTTAATAAACTAGAGGAGGAAAGAATGTTTTGTAATAAGTGCGGAAAACAAATAGCTGAGGGATCAATGTTCTGCAATTTCTGTGGAGCACCGGTTGAGGTCCCTGTTGAACCGGCAGCCCCGGAGGTGCTGGCTGAGGAGCCTGCAGCAAAAAATAGCGAAAAACCTGTCTTTGAGGAATTCAACTGGAATGTTAACGATTATCCCAGCAAGGATAAGATAAGAAAAACAGAGGACATTGACTTCGACTGGAATGCAGATCCGAAGGATGTCAAGGACAGATTTACACGTGGTCTTTCCATGGAAGAAAGAGCCGAGGTTGCTGCAGGAGCAGAGCTTTCTGTAGAGGATCTGATGCCTTCAAAGGCGCAGTCTTCAGCGTCGGCACAGTCTCTGTGGACAGAGGATACTTCTGAATCGGCAAAGGAAAGCCCGGCTTCAGAAATCGAAAAATTCTACACCTTCAACAGCAAGAACGAAGAATTCCAGAAGCTTCTGGATAGAGAATACGACAAGATCAGAACGGGAAATCCAATTGGACAGGAGCAGTCGGTTGCCGACAAGACAGCGGCTCAGAAATTTGAGGAGAGACCTAAGGACAACTCAATGGAAGCCTTCCTTGAAAGGGAGGGAGCCGTGAGATCATACGAGCCGAAGGCCTTTGAATCGGATGTACTGCAGAGAATAGAGGCTCAGGAGCGCGCCAAGGAACAGGCACGCCTGGAAGAAGAAGCCAGAGAAAAGGCACTGGAAGAGGCAAGACTCAAGGCTGAAGAAGAAATGAGAATTGCCGAGGAAGCCCGCCTGAAGGCAGAGGAAGCAGCAAGAGAAGCAGCAATTGCAGAGGCCAGAGCCAGAGCAGAAGAAGAAGCCAGAGAAAGGGCTGTTGCCGAAGCAAAAGCAAAGGCAGAGGAGCTGGCAAGAAAGGCCGAGGAAGAGGCAAAGCGCGCCGAAGAAGAAATGAGATTAAGAGCTCTGGAAGAAGAAAGAATCAGAGCTGAAGAAGAAGAAAGAAAAAGAGCCGAAGAGGAAGAAAAGAGACTGAAGGCTGAAGCGGAATACAGAGCTCAGCAGGAGGCTCAGAAGATAAAGGAACAGAGAGAAGCCAGAATGGCTGCCCTTGAAGCCGAAAGACGAAGCCAGGAAGCAGAAAGACGCAGCAATGAGGAGGCAAGCATCAGAGAGAGACTGGCCGCCGAACAGGAAAACCTGGCAAGACAGGCAAATTCCGCCGCTGCAGCTGAAGAGGTTCGCACAGCTCTTGCGCAGACAGCAAGGATGAAGGCAGAGGAAGAGGCCAAGATAAGGGCTGAAATCGCCAAGCTCAAGGGTGGATTCGCATCAAGGCAGGAACCGGCAGAACAGGCAGCTCCGGCACCGGAAGCACCTGCAGTTCAGGTTGAGCCGGAAGTTCCCGCAGCACCTGAAGCACCGGTAACACCGGTAACACCGGTAATAGAGGAAACTCCTGCGGAAGCAGCAGATCATGCTATTGAGGCCAAGCTGGAAGGCGACAGGAGAGCACATCAGGCTCACCGTGACAACCTGAGCGAGATGGCAAGAGCCAGAGCGGAATTCCTGTCAGAATTCGGTATCGATCCTGATGAGAAGGCACCAGCCAAGGAACCGGTACCTGCAACAGTAGAAGAACTGCTGGGCGAGAAGCCGGTTACGGGAAGAAACACAATGCTGGACAACAGCGAGCTGGTTCAGACCAGAACAGTTGACAAGGCGGCAGTACTGGCAGGACTGGGAACAACAGTAAGAATCAGCAAGAGCGAGCTGAAAGAAATAGAGGATTCACTTCAGGAGATACCGTCCGCACCGGCAGAACCTGACCTGAAGCTCAAATCTGAAGACGCAACTGTTGAAGACCTGCTGAACAGATTCGCAGAAACCTCCGCAGATGAAATCCAGGCCTCCGAACAGGAAGCACAGGATATGCCTGCACCTGCACAGGAAGCGCAGGAGGCAGAGGACAGCGTGGCAGCCGAAGGCGGATTCGCACCGAAGGAAGAGCCTGCTCTGGAGCCGGCGGCAGGAACAAACGAAGCTCTGAAGCCGGGCCTTGACGACACAATGGTAATGCCGGCCGCAGAAACCAAAGAAGAAGAATTCCCTGGCAGCTTCGACAGCTACGGCGAGAAGGAAGCCGCAGAGTTCAAGCGCCGTCAGGAAGAGGACGCTGCAAAGGCAATGGACAACTTCTACGGAGGAATCGATGATGATTTCGCCGGAGAAGGTGAACAGAAATTTGCAGGAGAGGATTCAGGGGAAGAAGAGGAAGAAGGAAGAGAAAAGGGCGGTGCAGGCCGTATTGTTCTCAAGGTTCTCCTTGTAATACTCATCGTAATATTTGCCGTTGAGCTGGCAGGAATCGGAATCAAGTTCCTGGCACCGAACAGCGGAGCAGCTGAGTTCATTGACAATCAGCTGAACAAAGTCATTCATCTGATTACCGGAAGCGAAACAGACTACTCGATTCCGGGAACAGATTATGAAGTATAAACAAAAAAAGGAGGTTATTCGCTTTGGAGGCAACTGAAAAGAAAAAGAAAAAAGTGGGAGCGAAGGGGATAATTATTGTTGCCCTGGCAATAATATTGTTGTTTGTCGTGCTCATTAACTGGCTGACAGACCTCATGTGGTTCAAGGACCTGGGATATCTGTCAGTATTCCTCACCAAGCTGTTCACCCAGCTGAAGGTAGGAATCCCGACGTTTATTGTAATAACATTCCTGACCTATGTTTACCTGAAATTCATCAAGAAAGGGTATAACAACAAGGTTGAGTCAGACGAAATACCTGACAACAGGAAGCTGAACCTCATAACATGGGGATTGGCAGGCGTGGTAGGTGCGCTTTCTGCGTACTTTGCAGTAACCAGACTCTGGTTCCAGACGCTGCAGTTTACCAACAGCTCGGACTTTGACATCAAGGATCCGCTGTACAACATAGATATATCCTTCTATGTGTTTAAGCTGAACTTTGTTGAAGAGCTGAATCAGATAGTGATAATGCTTATCGTTATCTTTGCGCTGCTTACATTCGTGTACTATTCCATTCTGATGTCCATGAGAACACCGAGAGTATTCGAGGAAGTTGAGGAGGAAACGGAAGCGGAATACGAAGAGGCGGCAGATGACGACTACGAATACGAAGAAGACAGATACACCGGCGAAGGTGAAGGCAGAGGTCGTGCAGTAGACGACAATCCGTTCAGCGAAATCAATGATATGTTCGGCAAATTCGCCAAGCAGTTTGCCGGCGGCAGGAAGAAAAAGCCTAAGAAGCAGCTGGACAACAAGAATCTCATGATGATTGTTCATATTGCCGAGAAGCAGCTGATAATTGTAGCTGTACTCTTCTTCCTGATGATAGGAGTTTACTTCCTGCTGAAGCAGTTTGACCTGCTCTTCGGAAGCACAGGAGCCGTTTACGGTGCAGGCTTCACCGATGTAAACATTACGATGTGGATGTACAGAATCCTTATCGTACTGGCAGTGATTTCTGCAATCGGAGCTGCAATCGGAATCTCCAAAAAGAAGCTCAAGGTGGCAGTAATCTGCCCTGCAATCATGGTGGCAGTAGGACTCCTGGGAACAGGTGTGGGACTGGTTGTACAGAACTTCATCGTATCACCTGACGAAATCAATAAGGAAAGCAGATATCTGGAAAGAAACATCGAGTACACCCAGTACGCATACGGACTGGACGGCGTTGATGTGAAGGCCTTCAAGGCCACAGAGGACCTTAGCGGGGCTGATATAGCCAATAACGATGAAACAATTTCAAACATCAGAATCAATGACTATGCTCCGGCAATGAAGTTCTATAATCAGACTCAGTCAATCAGACAGTACTATGAATTCAATGACGTTGACGTTGACAGATACACAATCGACGGAGACTACACTCAGACATTCCTCTCAGCAAGAGAAATCGACGAGGAAAAGATCAGCAGCACTTGGCTGAACAAGCATCTCAAGTACACACACGGCTATGGAATCACTCTCTCCAGAGTAGACAAGATTACAGCCAGCGGTCAGCCTGACATGCTTATCGACAGCATTCCGCCTCAGTCATCCGTTGATCTGGATGTAACCAGACCTGAAATCTACTTCGGCGAGCTGACAAATGACTACGTTCTGGTTAATACAGACGAAGAAGAATTCGACTATCCTGACGGAAACAGCAACAAGTACTGTAAGTACAAGGCCGATTCCGGAATCAGCCTGAACCCGCTTACAAGACTCATGTTCTCCGTAAGAGAGAAGTCCCTCAAGATGCTGGTATCGGGAAATATCAACAGCGATTCCAGAATCCTGATTAACAGAAACATCGAGGAAAGAGTCAAGGAAATCATGCCTTACCTGGATTACGACAGCGATCCTTACATGGTAACGGATGGCGGCAAGCTGTACTGGATTATCGATGCCTACACAGCAACCAACAGATATCCTTACTCCGAGCCGTACAGCGAAGATACGGATGTTAACTATGTGAGAAACTCGGTTAAGGTTGTTATCGACGCATACACAGGTGACACAAACTACTACATCGTAGACGGAAACGACCCAATCGCACAGACATTCAAGAGCATCTATCCGAAGCTCTTTAAGGACTTTGCAGAGATGCCTGAGGGTCTGAAGGCTCACATCAGATATCCGGGAACTCTCCTGAACATTCAGGCACAGATTTACCAGAGATATCACATGAACGATGTTAAGGTGTTCTACCAGAACGAGGACCTGTGGCAGATTGCTTCGGAAATCTACGGAACCGAAGAACAGCCGATGACACCAAACTACTACATCATGAAGCTTCCTGGCGAGAAGAGTGCAGAATTTGTAAACTCAATTCCGTTCACTCCGAAGGACAAGAAGAACCTGATGGGTCTGCTGGTTGCACGAAACGACGGCCAGGAATACGGCAAGCTGGTTCTGTACCAGATGCCAAAGAGCAAGATCGTTTACGGTCCAATGCAGGTTGAAGCCCAGATAGACCAGAACACCGAGATTTCCAAGGAATTCTCACTGTGGAGTTCATCCGGATCCAAGTACAGCAGAGGAAACCTCTTCGTAATACCTATCGAAGATTCACTCCTCTATGTAGAACCGGTATATCTGGAAGCTACAAACTCAAGTATTCCGGAAGTTAAGAGAGTAATTGTTGTATACGGTGACAACATCGCATACGAGGCAACTCTTGCAGAGGCTCTGACCAGCATGTTTGGTGAGGGCTCCGCAAACGAAGGAACCAAGGAGGAAACAGGCGACAAGAATAACGACAGCTCAGGCAGCACCGGAATGTCAAAGACCGAACTGGCTGCAGCAGCCCAGGGCGCATATGAAAACGCCCAGGATGCTCTGAAGGACGGAGACTGGTCATCATACGGCAAGTACATGGATGAACTTGAAGGTTACCTGAACAAGCTGGCTAAATAAAGTAGAAAATTTAAGGAATATGAGAAGATGACAGGGGTGCTATTCCTTGTCATCTTTTCGTGATAATGGGAGGCATTGCAAATGCTAAATTACGATCTGGACAAGATGCTGTTTACCATTCCGCCGGAGGCACACAGCGAAAAGGAATTAAAGAAAATACTTACGGCCCACCCGGAGGTGAAATTCGTTTCCGTAGTGGGAATCGATGTGGGCGGACATGATACCGATGAGAAGATACCTGTAAATGAATTTCTGCAGGACATTGAAGGTTTTCTTACAGGCGGAGTCCAGACAGACGGCTCATCAGTAGTGCTCCCCGGAATTGCAGATTTGAACAACGGCAAAGTTGACATAATACCAGACAGGACGGTGAACTGGTTTGTTGATCACAACTTCAACTACAGGGATCCTGACACGGGTCTGCCGGTGGGAACTCTGAGAATTCCATCCTCTCTGGTTCACAACGACTCTGACCGGGTAGGCTCAAGAGTAATACTCAGAGACGCCATATTCAATTTCAAGCAGGATCTTATGGAACTGCTGAGAGACAACCCTTATGTCTTCGATTACATGGAAATTGACAGCATCGAGGATATAGAGAGACTGGACGTAACCGCAGCCACAGAGCTGGAATTCTGGGTTAAGACGCCGGACGACGATGCTGACAGAGAACAGCTGTCAACGGCACAGATGTTGAAGGAACAGTACTGGAAGCGAACCACCGGACCTGTGAGAACGGCTCTGGAAGAGGTTCTGCTTGTTTTGGACAAGTACGGCTTCGAGATGGAGATGGGCCACAAGGAGGTAGGAGGAGTCAAGGCGAAGTTCGGAAACTCCGGAAACTACGACCACGTAATGGAGCAGCTTGAAATTGACTGGAAATACTCCTCAGCGATTCAGGCGGCAGATAACGAAAACCAGATAAAATATGTTGTAAGGGATGTTTTCAGAACATACGGCCTGGACGTAACCTTTATGGCAAAACCAATAGAAGGCGTGGCAGGGAGCGGAGAACATACCCACATGGGTGTGGCGGCGAAGCTGAAGGACGGCAGAACCGTCAACCTGTTCAGCCACAAGGATCCGGAGAACCAGTTCCTGAACCCGGTAGGCTTCGGAGCCCTGATGGGACTGCTTAAAAACTACGACGTAATCAATCCGTTTGTAAGTTCATCAAACGATTCATTCAATAGACAGAAACCGGGATATGAAGCTCCTGTCTGCGTTGTAACATCACTTGGACACGACGCCAAAATGCCGTCAAGAAACAGAACGGTTCTGGTGGGCCTGGTGAGAGAGGTGGGCAACCCGCTGGCAACAAGATTCGAACTCAGATCCCCGAACCCTCAGAGCAATACATACCTGGTTCTGGCAGCGTCATACATGGCCATGCTGGACGGAATCAAGGCAGCACTGGAAGCAGGCAAAACCCCTGAGGATCTGGAGAAGTCCGTGTCCAAGGAATACGGACAGGAGGACTTCTACCTTGAAAAGGACAGAATCTACAGAAGCGAGAAAAACATTTTTGACCATTACACTGAAGAGGAGAGAGATCGGTTCTTCGGCAAGGCTCCTAAAACAGTGTGGGAAAACATCAGTGCCTTTGACAGAAACCCTGAGAAGCTGGACATTTTCAGAAGGGACGACGTTATGACTGACATGGCGCTGATGTCATACAAAGAGGCGGTACTGGATCAGTGGATGATGGAGCTGAAGAACAGAATCGTGCCTGAAACAATGGACGTTCTGAGACTTTGCACCAGAGCCCACGGCGAGGACGAGAGCGCGGATTACGACAGACACTTCTGGGGGAAGATTCTCAAGCTGAGAAACTACCTGGGAAAGAACACCCTTGAGGAAACCTGCCTGCTGACCCGAATAGTTAATGCCATAGATGCCAGAGAATATCAGGAGGCATCAAACCTGCAGATTGAAATGCAGGAGAAGATAGAAGAACTTAGAGAACTTTATATTACTTACAGGAAGAATCTGTTTTAGAGAGGCGAAGACATGTTAGATATCAAGAGAATAAGAGAAGACTTTGAAGGGGTTAAGAAGGCTGTAGAATCCAGAGGAAAGGGAGATTTCGGAATCGGCAACATTCAGAAGTACGATCTGGAGAGGAGAGAGATTCTCGCCAGGGTTGAGCAGATGAAGAATGAGCAGAAGACAAAGTCAAAGCAGATTCCTGTCATGAAGAAGAACGGGGAAGACACAACTCAGCTCATGGCTGACATGAAAAAGCTGTCAGACGAGATCAAGGAGCTGGATGCCAAGGTAAGCGAGGCAGAGGCAAACCTTAGGGAAGCCCTGCTGAACGTTCCAAACACACCGCACAAGGACGTTCCTATCGGAGTTGACGACAGCGACAACGTTGAAATGAGAAGATGGGGAGAACCTACGGAATTCGATTTTGATGCAAAGGCTCACTGGGACATCGGAGAAGACCTGGACATTCTCGACTTCGAGAGGGCAGCCAAGATTGCAGGCGCCAGATTCACGGTATACAAAGGCCTGGGAGCCAGACTTGAGAGA
The DNA here is from genome assembly GCA_022775805.1 of Clostridiales bacterium. Taxonomy (GTDB): domain Bacteria; phylum Bacillota; class Clostridia; order Peptostreptococcales; family Anaerovoracaceae; genus Lentihominibacter. The sequence goes on along the minus strand of JALFKB010000039.1, from coordinate 2,179 downwards.
TCCGTTATCAATTTCATGCTGAATCTCCACACAGAGGAGCATGGATATACTGAAATACTGCCGCCGTTCATGGTTAACAGATCAGCCATGACAGGCACGGGACAGCTGCCTAAGTTCGAAGAGGACATGTTCTACGTACCTCAGAAGGATTTCTTCCTGATTCCTACAGCAGAGGTTCCTGTAACGAATCTCTATGACGATGAAATTCTCTCAGCAGATCAGCTGCCGATTTATCATACAGCATACACCCCTTGCTTTAGAGCTGAAGCGGGAAGTGCCGGTAGAGATACCAGAGGTCTCATCAGACAGCACCAGTTCCAGAAGGTTGAAATGGTTAAGTTCGTTAAGCCTGAGGGTTCATACGACGAGCTGGAGAAGCTTACTCACGATGCGGAGGAGGTGCTCCAGAAGCTGAACATTCCTTACAGAGTGGTTAGACTTTCCACGGGAGATCTGGGCTTTTCATCGGCAATGACCTACGACGTGGAGGTATGGATGCCAAGCTACGGCAGATATGTTGAAATATCCTCCTGCTCCAATTTTGAAAGCTATCAGGCAAGACGTGCCAACATCAGATTCAGACCTGAGGAAAAGGGCAAGCCGGAATTCGTTCACACCCTTAACGGTTCAGGACTGGCAGTGGGCAGAACAGTTGCTGCAATTCTGGAAAACTATCAGCAGGCTGACGGCAGCGTAATCATCCCTGAGGCACTTAGACCGTACATGGGAACTGACAGAATCGCTGCCAAATGAGAATAACCCGTGTAATGGAAATGACTGATTATAGAAATAAGGAAGGTGTTCTTTGAGAAATTTCTGTAGAAAACACAAAAAGCTCTTCAGCGCAGTGGTAATTGCCTTTGCATTTGCTGCTGCCGCCGGTGTTACCTTCGGCATTATGGTGAAACCCTATGCTGTATATGCCGACGGCACAAAGGTTGAGGATCCCTATATAGTATCCGCAGACGGCAAGGAGCTGTTCATCGTTGAGGACGAGGAGACGGCGGAGAAGGTGATTCGCCGGGTGATGAAGAATTACGTTCCCGAGGGAGGAGACCTCGACAGAATCCACATAGAAGAAGAACTGAAAATCGAAGACAAAACACTCTTTGTGGGGGTGGAGCCTCCGCAGGTTCTCACTGAAGATGAAGCGGTTCAGAAGGTGCTGGCTGAGAATGAGACTGACAAACCCATGATGCATGTCACCACCACAGCAATGGTGGATGACGTTGAACCGGTGGAGCCGGAGGTTGTTTACGAGAAGACAGATGAGCTCTTTGAGGGGAATACAGAGCTGAAGACAGAGGGAACAGACGGCAAGATGATTGTCACCAGCGAAGTGACCATGACCAACGGGGAAGAGTCGGCAAAGGAGCCGGTTAAGGAAAAGATTATCCAGGAGCCGGAGAACACGGTGATAAGCCTCGGTACTGCCGCCAGACCTGCGGACACAGCCTGGCAGGATTACTCCGGAGAGACCATATGGTCAGCCGACGGTCAGAAGCTGGTAAACTACGGCAGGCAGTTTGTGGGAAACCCTTACAGATACGGGGGAACAAGCCTCACAAATGGGGCCGACTGCTCCGGGTTCATCTATTCCGTATACCGCCATTTCGGTTACAATGTGCCGAGGATGGGCTTCTACAGTATGGGCAAGGGTGTGTGCCTGGCAGAGGCCAAGCCGGGTGATATAGTATACTATCCCGGTCATTATGCCATGTATGCAGGCAACGGCCAGATTGTTCACGCCTACAACTCCAGAGCCGGAATCTGTGTCAGCAGCGTTCACGCTCCCGGCAGGATTCTCACAATCAGGCGCTTCGTGGAATAATTCAGTCTTTATGACAGGTAACTTTAAATGGGAGTCTTCAAAGGAAAGCTTAAGAGGGAAAGCTTAAGAGGGGCTATGTTGAAAAAAACAAGGAGAAATCATAATTGCTTCAAACATGGCTTCGGAAAGCACCATATTATCACCTAAATTTTTCCATTTGTTGTAAATATGATTTGAAATTAAAAAATGCTTCAACAATTTAGTAATTTTGTTGAAGCATTTTTTTCTGAGATTTAATTGCTTCAAAATGACCCCTGAAAATGGGCTGTTTTTGCATTAAAATCTTTGCCATGTTGAAGCAATTAAGGGAAAACTGCAATTACTTCAACATTACTGCTTTCAACATTA
>JALFKB010000101.1 GCA_022775805.1 Clostridiales bacterium | reverse complement strand
CCGATAGTAAATTATACCTAAACGCCCATTCTACACGGCTCATTAGTGAGAATCCTTGCCTTTGCACTGCAAAGGCAGGCAGTCCCATTCCAGGATTATACCTAAATGCACTGTGTATAAATAAGAATAGTGGAAAAAATCTCGCCGCGCTGGCGTTTTCAAGCATTTTATCACTAAATGGTCATGTGCAATCCCGAAATAGTGTAAATTCACTATGCAATATTTTGCTTGCTTTCCTATGCCTGATACCGGTCGTAAAAATCCCCCACCATTTTTTCGATTATCTCAAGTGCCTCATCAAGCTCCCCCTCGCTTCCGGCATATCGATGCAAAAGCAGGAAAATCGGCGAGTAAAAATTATATGCCATTACTTCCGGATCCCCTTCCCTGAAGGCTCCCATTCTAATCATTTCAGCAAACAGGTTCTTCTGGTACTCTATGCCCTCCTCGGTAAACAGTCTTCTGTACAGCTCATAAAAATCCCTGTTGTTATACTGTTCAAGATTTGCCAGCTTCCAGAACCTTGACATGTAATCATCCGTCAGATAGAACTTGAACACTTCCTTACCTAGAGCTATGATCGTTTCACGATTTATCCCCCGGAAGAATTCTGCAGCGTCCTCCAGCGAACCGTCACCCGATGGAATTCCCAGACTGTCTGACATGTTGCCCATATGCACATAAGCTTCCTCAACAATGGTGTTCAAAATCTCTTTTTTTGATTTGAAGTGCTTGTACAGTGATGCGTCCTTAATTCCCACCGCATCGGCGATATCCTTCACCGTAGTTCCCCTGAAGCCCTTGGCTGCGAACAGCGTCAGAGCCTCATCAGCAATACGTTCCTTTGTTGTCATTCCCTGTTTTCCCATATTTTCCTCACCTGTTCCTCTCTCTCATAGAGCACACACCCGCCTGTATGCTCAACCGCAAGCAGCCCGCCTTCCTCAAGTGCGTGGAACAGGGGCGACTTAAGTGCGCCAAGAAGTCCGCTCTTTCTCACATCAGTATCTGAGAATGCCGAGAACGGACAAGGCTCCACTGCACCGAAGGGGTTAATGTGAAAGAAGCCTCTTCCTGCCGCCAGGCATCCCCCCGCTTCTTTCTCGTCTCCCGGGAATGATATGAACATCATGCTTTTTTCCGATTCCCTGAGACTGTGAATGCGTTCTTTCATTTTCTCCCTGTCCTCATCATCCGGCGCAAGGCACCTGGTCAGCTCGTTTGCAGGCACATACTCAATATAGATTATGGCCCTGCACCCCTTCCTCCGAAGCCCGGAAACAAAACCTTCCCCCGTTACTTCCTCCAGATTGTCCTTAGTCACCGTTACCGATGCACCGTACAGAATGCCATTCTTGTCAAGGATATCCATGGAGCTAACTATATTATCATATACACCTTCTCCCCGTCTGCCGTCCGTCGTTTCCCGGTCTCCCTCAACGCTTATTACAGGAAGCAGGTTAGGGTTCTTCTTAAGCAAAGGCAGCAGCTCCTCTCCTATCAGCGTTCCGTTGGTTATTACAGGGAAAAGGATATCTCTGTGACTTCCCGCCGCTTCAAGCACATCCTTTCTCATCATAGGCTCTCCTCCGGCAAGGAGAACAAAGGAAACTCCCAGAGCCTCAGCTTCTTCGAACACTCTGTCCCAGTCGTCTGTGTTCATTAGAGGTTTTTCTTCCCTGCTGCCGTCAAAGCACATGTCCACCGCTCTGGCATAACATCCCCCACAGTGAAGGTTGCAGGCGTTTGTTATGCTGGCAATCAGAAAGGCAGGTATATGTTCTCCCCTCATCTCATGTTCATGCCTCTTTCTGACAGCAGCGCCGGCTGCCTTTGCATAATGAATCATGAATCTGCTCGTTTCACCGTTTTTCAGTGTTGACCTTATTATACCACCCACAATCTTCTCAACTCCACGGGTCAGGTACTCTTCAAGGTTAAATTTCTGTTCTCCCACCTTTTTCTCCTTTCAAAATAGAGGCTAGTAATCACTAGCCTCTATTTTAGCTAGTATTTACTAGCCTGTCAACTATTCTGTTATCCCAATATTATCTCAGGTGCCTCCACTAATTGCTCCTGTCAGTGTCTTTGCAAACAATCAGCCTCATCACACCATAGATGGCTGCGAAGAGTACCCCTGCCACAGGCCATACAATCCATGTGAAATCCCACCTCATGGTCAGGAAGCTCCATCCAAGGTAGATTGCAGTAACTGTGCACCAGTATATTCCCGAGAGAGTGTCCAGCTTTTTCTTAACCTGCTTCTCTTCCCTGGTGTATTCACCCTCCTGAAGGAGCGTGTCGTAGCTGCTCTTTATCATGGACACCCTGATGATAGTATTGACGCCGGCGGCGACCATAAGCAGAAGAAGACCCACAAGAACTGCGCATACAAAATCAGGCGCCCCTGCCGCTCCTGCAACGATAAGAGGAATTACTGATATAATGCAGAGCACAACACCCATGGCCAGTCCCCTGGCAAATGTGCCTTCGTATGCACGGCTTTTTTCCCTGACCATTCCTGTGACACCGTATTCCGTTTCGAAGTATTCCTTCTCGAAGCTTTCGAATCTGCTTTCTCTGAGGCCAAAGGTTATAAACATGTATACTGCCAGCGCCACCATTCCGAACAGGAATATGCATCCCACTGCACCGGCTGCCCCCTCGGATATACCCGTTTTTCTGCTCTCTGCCAGGGCTCCCAGTACAATAAGAATAACGGGGCTGAGAATACAGAGGGCAGTGGCATTTGCTACAACCGGCGCACCCTTTGCTTTTATTTCCAGAAACTCGTTTGCCTCCTCCATGGATACTCTGCGAACAGGTTCTGCTGTTTCGTTTCCATAATATACTGCGGGGGTTTCCGTTTCCGGAAGCAGCTCATCCTTCAGCAGATAGTCTGTGGTTACACCGAACAGATCTGCCATCTGAATTATTTTCTGTAGATCAGGTACCGAGCCTGCGCTTTCCCATTTTGATACAGCCTGTCTTGATACTCCAAGCTGCTGGGCGAGCTCCTCCTGGGACCATCCGTTCTTTTTTCTTTCTTCGATTATCTTGTCTGCCAATATCATTTTCAAAACATTCTCCCTTCCTTGATCTGATGGTATTATCATAGTCATTTCACCGGTTGCTCACCACCAATTCAAGCTGTCAATTTGTCAACTGACGGTTGCATATGCCGGAATTTCAGGCTTCAATGCAGCGTTCACTACAATAATACCACCAAATATCAAAGAAAGCGTCTTTTTTCATTAACTGAAATCAGAACAGCTGGCCCGGCAGTTTTTTCTTCTCCTTCGGAGGAAACTGTTTGTCGAATTCCTCTGCCCTATCCTCATCAACGAAATAACCTGCCGGGGTTTCGTATTCACCGGTAACTCCGTCAAGATAACCCGGAATCAGCTCCTTACAGAGAAAGAAAGATGCATCCTCTCCCTCAGGAAGACCGTGATAACGAATTCCGTAGCTGCCGGCTTCTCTGAAACCGCTCTTGCCGTAAAAATCGATGTTGCCCTCAAAGCATAAAGCGCCGCAGCCCAGCTCTGTCGCCTTCTCAAGGGAATAGTCCAGAAGGATCTTGCCGTAGCCCTTCCGCTTCAGTGCCTGTTTGATACATATCGGACCCATTGTCATTATCGGCACCTGTCTTCCGTCGTCGGCATCGATTTTCGCCTTCATGAACATGTTCTGACCGATTATTTTCCCATCCAGCTCCATTACGAAATCCAGCTCCGGAACGAAATCCGGGTTTTCCCTGAGTTGATTAAGCACATAGTGCTCCAGACATCCGGGACGATACACATTCCAGAAACTCTCCCTTACAAGATTCTCAACCTCTCTGTATTCCTCTTTTTTCTCCAGTCTTATTTCAATTCTCTTATTATTCAATGTCCTGTCTCCTATTATCAATAAACTTAACTGTAATAAACCATTTATTACTGCCCGGCTCTGTGCCTTTCCATAAATGCCCTTGTCTGCCTTTGCAGTATATCCATGCCTTCAGCAGGTCTTTCACTGCCGTCATACATGCTTATCAGCAGAAAAAACGGACCGCAGTATTCCACTGCAAGCTCTGCCGGATCCTCCCGGTTAAGCTCGCCTTTATTTATCAGCTCACGAAACAGGTCCGTCATGTATTCCACAGGCCCCCGGACTATGCACTGATTGTAAAGCCGGGCCATCTCCTCATTGCGGTATTGTTCCAGGGTGAGCATCCGCCTGAAGCGCACAGCGAATTCATCCTCCGTCCAGAAGCTGAACTGTTCCCGGGTAAACTCCAGTATGCTTTCAGTGGATGTCTGTTTGTAGGGCTCCGCACCCCTGCTGTAGGTTTCCTCAGGCATACTGCAGGCGCTTGCCCTCTCTGCATCAATTTCAATCATCCTTGCTACTATGCTGTCAAAGATGTCCCTCTTGCTCTTGAAATGCCGATACAGTGCTCCCTTGGTAATGTCCAGCTTTTCGGCAATGTTTCTCACGGACACAGCTTCGTATCCATCCCTCGCAAAGAGCTCAAGAGCCGTCATCAG
>JALFKB010000068.1 GCA_022775805.1 Clostridiales bacterium | reverse complement strand
AAGGCATGACGTTCAAAGTCATTTAACACCTATGCACGTTGTGATATAATGAGTTTACGTATTAAACAGGAGGGTTTAAGAATGTTCGCACTTCATCAGTCATTGCATTCGCAATATGGAATATGCCTGTGGACACTGCTTGCCGTGATAGTGTTTCTTATCATGGTTGTGATTTTCGTTGTCCATGTTGTGCGCCAGAGAAAGCGCAAGTACAGCAACGACAGGAAGCTGGAGGCAGAGGCCGAAACAAGGAACAATCAGGAAGGGCAGGAGGTATAAATTATGGGACATGAAATGCATCATACACTGCTGGGATTCTGCTGGTGGGACATTCCTGCCGCAATAATATTAATCGGCATTATCGTTTTCCTGGTGGTAAGACACAGGAAACTCAAGAAGCGCGAAGAAGAACTGGAAGATTTAATATCAGAAAAGGTTGCAGACAGCAACATTGACATTGAGGACGAAATAAGGTACTAGAATGAGTGGCGCAAGCAAGCGAGTAATGGGAAAATACGATCACAGGAAACACGACTGGCTGAAGCTTGCCGTGGAAATTGTCATCGTAATCATACTGGCTCTGCTTGCGTTTAGCCTTGTTGTGGGTATTTCGCGGGTTGACGGCCAGTCAATGAGGCCGACACTAAAGGACAGCCAGGTGGTGACATACTGGCGGCTGGGAGACAATTACCGGATTGGTGACATCATAGCCATAAAGATGCCAAATGGGGACAGCTATGTCAAAAGGGTTATAGCAGGCCCCGGAGATGTGATTGATATCAGAGACGGATATGTTTACCGTAACGGGCAAAAGCTGACCGAACCCTATATTGAGAGCTCCGATGGAAATACCATGCCCCAGAACAGCAGGATAGAGTACCCATATAAGGTTGGCTCGGGATGCTACTGGGTGATGGGGGATAACAGGGAAGTATCAATGGACTCCCGAAGCTTCGGTTCGGTAATCAAGGAGAACATCAAAGGCAGACTGCTGTTTCAGGATCAGTAATTATGAAGGACAATCGATTCCCAAATGAATGGGAAAAGGAAATGCGATATATTGTTAATGAAGAACGCAGGCTTCAGCACCAGGCAATGTCCTCGGAAAAGAGCTGGAAAAGCACCCTTGAGGGATATATACCGGAAAAGGTGTATGTAAACCTGCGGGCTGCCTTTGCAACAGCGTTCACGATTATCTTCGAAAAGGGCATAGATGTAATCGAGAAAACCTACGACAAAGAGAATCTCATGAAGGAGTTCGAAAGCCACGACTCTTCTGTGGACAAAGGCAAAACCAGAAGAGAGCTGATGAAGTTCAGAAGGGATGTTTCAAAGTCGGGAAAGTGGAAGTATCTCCTCACTACGGCTGAAGGCATAGGGCTGGGAGTGCTGGGAATAGGACTGCCGGATATCGTTATCTTCATCGGATTTGTACTTCAGTCCGTATATGAAGTTGCATTGAGGTACGGTTACGATTACAATAGACCTGAAGAGAGAATGTTCATTCTCAAAATGCTCGAAGCATCAATACAAAAGCGGGAAAAGTGGATTAAATCCGACATGGCAGTGGAGGATTACATGAAAAGCTTTGAAGTCCCCGACCCGGATGACCTGCAGACTCAGATTGGCACAACTGCTGATGCCTTTGCACTGGATATGCTGGTGATGAAGTTCATCCAGGGACTGCCGGTTGTTGGGGTAATAGGAGGTCTTAGTAATCCTGTTTACTACAACAGGATTATGGAATATGTGAGATTAAAATATCACAAAAGATATCTTTTGGAAAAAAAGGAGGAGAAAACGGAATGATAATCGGAATTATTATTGCTGTAGTTGTTGTTATTCTCGCTTTCTGGCTGATAAGCGCGTACAACAATTTCGTAAAGATGAAGAACAAGATTGAGGAAGCCTTCGCAACCATGGATGTTTACCTCAAGAAGAGATGGGACCTGGTTCCTAATCTCGTAAACACCGTGAAGGGTTACGCCGAGCACGAGAAGTCAACGTTCGATGCAATTACCAAGCTGAGAAGCAAGAGCTACGATTCCATGTCAGCAAATGAAAAGGTTGAGACAAACCAGGCGCTGGGCGGAATGCTGGGAACTCTTATTGCAACTGCAGAGGCTTATCCTGAACTGAAGGCGAACCAGAACTTCCTGGAGCTCCAGAAGAATCTTAACGAGCTGGAAAACGATATTGCAGACAGCCGTAAATACTACAATGGCTGTGTAAGACAGATGAACACTGCTGTTGAATCCTTCCCAAGCAACATCATTGCAGGCATGTTCCACTTCGAAAAGTACAGAATGTACGAGGTTGATGACGCATCAGAACGTCAGAACGTTGTTGTTGATTTCGGAAATGCGGGACAGGCACAGTAGATACAGCTGCAATAGATAATCAAATACAATAGACAATACAAAAGCCGATAAATAAATGCTATAATCAAGTCATGGGACTGATTATAGCATTTGTTATTTTTATAGGAACAATGATTGCCATGCTCATTACAGGGCACTCCATGGTGTGGGCCCTGCTGGCAGGACTGGTGATGTTTGCCGGTCTGGGGCTTGTGAAGCTGAAGAAGAGCGATGAAGCTTTCGGCATAGGGCAGGGAATCAGAGAACTGGCATTACATTCCTGGGGCTCCATAAAGGAGTCCCTAATTGTGATTGAAGTAATGCTGATTATCGGCTTCATCACCGCTGCCTGGAGAGTATCCGGAACAATTACGGTATTTGTATATTATGGGATGAAGCTGATTGTTCCGCCGCTGTTTCTTGTAATCGCATTTCTGCTGTCCTGCCTCTTAAGCTACGCCCTGGGAACATCCTTCGGTGTTGCCGGAACGGTGGGAGTTATTTTCATGGCCCTTGCCAGAAGCGGCGGGGTGGATCCTGTAATTACAGCCGGAGTTCTCATGTCCGGAATATATTTCGGGGACAGGGGCTCTCCTGTTTCATCCAGCGCCAACATGGTGGCAGGCATAACGAAAACCAATATTCTCGAAAATGTCAGGATTATGATGAAAACAGCAATTCTGCCATTCATTATTACTCTGGCAGCATATACAGCTCTTTCAGTTGCAAATCCAATCAGCAGTGTTGACGGCGGAGTTTTGTCGGCCTTTGAAAGTGAATTCACTCTTTCATTCTGGTCCTTTGTTCCGGCTGCAATAATGCTGGCTCTGCCTCTCCTTAAGGTTGGAATCATCGCCTCCATCGGCGCCAGCGTTGCGGCAAGTGTGGCTGTAGCTGTATTAGTGGAGAAGGTGTCTTTATTCAGCGTAATAAAGATTCTGTTCCTGGGCTTCCACTCAAGCGGGGAGGGTCTGGCTGCAATTCTTGACGGAGGCGGCTTCGTATCGATGCTTGAAATATCCGCAATCCTTGCCATTTCATGTGCCTATTCAGGAATATTCAACAGAACGGATATGCTCAAAAGCCTGCTGGATGTTATCGAAAAAGGCTGCAGGAAAACGGGAAGATATGCAGTTACGGTTATCATCAGCCTCATCTCCTGTGTTGTATTCTGCAATCAGACAATAGCGACACTGATGTGCAACGATCTTCTGACCAGACCGTATCTTAATACGGGAGGGAGCAGACAGGAACTGGCAATTGACATGGAAAATACGGTAATCCTGATTGTGGGTCTCATACCATGGTGTATCGCCTGCAGTGTGCCGCTGACATTCTTTAACGCGGGAATTGATTCGCTGCCATGGGCAATCTACCTTTATATCGTTCCGATATGCTACTTCCTTACCAAGAGACGGTGGTTTAACAACAGAGCCGGCGCCTGAGCATTCCAATTCTGTTTACAAGATCCATGAGACTGTATTTGTTTTCATAGACTGTTCGGGCAACGGTGTCCAGCATGCCTTTGTTGCCGTCTGTTATCTCGGATTTGAGATAAGCAATGAAGCTTAGAATATGTCGCCTCATTTCCGGATGGCCGCTGCTGTCCGGAACATAGGCGATTTTTATTTCTCCCGTATCAGGATTGTAGAACACGGTCTCCGTTGACAGAACAATCTTCTCGGAGTTTATAAGATACTCCACCAGTGAATTCATGATGAGAAGCACCTGCTCAAGTATGAATAGGGCATCCTCAGTTCTGTCGATTCTGTAGCTGCTCAAGGGGACGAAGCCCCCGCAGTCATAATAGGCAAGAAGCCCCGTATCCTCGCTGATAAAGACCATAGGCAGCAGGCTGCTGCACTGGCCGGAGGAAAGCATTATTCTCTCGAAGCCCAATATGGACTCTTCTCTGAAATTAAGTCTGTATTCTCTATTTTCCCACATCTTGTTACTCCTTTATTATGTTACTGTCCGATATCTATATATCTATATATCTATATATCTCAACATCTCAACATCTCAGCCGCCGCATTTGCTGCAGGGACTGTATCCCTTGTTTGCTGCCTCACTCCTGTCGATTTCCACCACATGTCTGTTGATGGATCTGCAGCTGCCTCTGTGATAGGAAGTGTCCTCTCCCTCGAAACAGAATACTACGCTTCCATAGGGGAGGCTGCCGGAATGGCACATTCCGCAGGGAGAGTACTTTGACTTAACCGAGGATGTCAGAGTGCGACTGTGAACAGAGGCCTTAACATATGTACAGCTTTCCTTGTGATATTTAGTTCCGCTCTGGGGAAAAATCCAGACCGATTCGCTGCCCTCAGGAGATTCCAGCCCCTCTGCGCCAAGGGGAGATTTATCATCCTTAAGTCCCACGAAATCACGGTAACGGATGCTGCTGCTGAAGCTGAAGCTGCCGCCGAAATCAAGGGGCAGGGCAAGCTTCCAATCATTATCGACCTTCCTGTTGTGAACATGGGAGCGGAACCCTCCCGATGAACCGCTGTAGGCAACGGAGGCGGAGTAGGAGCAGCTGTCAAGCTCCCGGTGCATGGCCTCCTCCCAGAGCATGTCAAATTTGATAAAATATCCGATTGTCAGAACAGCCAGAATGAAAAGGGGAAGAAATATTGCGGCCTCCACAGTATAAAATCCCCTGCGGCTTCCTTTGTGAAAAAAGTTCATTATCTAATAAGTCTTGTCGTATTTGAGAGTTCTTCCGTTTATCTTGGCATCTATGGAGACACCTGTCACACACTCCTGAACAAGAAACTGTCCATCGTAGTTTTTGCGCATGTTAATCTGTATCAGATCCAGAATCCGCGCCGTTGTAACATCATTGTCTTTTGTAAACAGCAGTATGCGCAGGTAGTCTCTGTAAAGCCTGCCCTCGTTAACTGAGGGTTTAATCATGCCGCTTTCGGCATTGTAACCTTCAATAAGTGAATCAAGATCAACTGCCCAGGAGGCAGAGTTCTTGATAATGGGAACCCGGTATCCGCTGTGAAGCAGCTTAACATCGTTCAGGGCTTCGGCACCTGCCCAAAGGGCGGCAATGCCCGCCTGAGTCACGGTTCCCAGTATTCCCGGGGTAAGCACCTCGGCGGCTGCAGCAACAGCCGCCGTCTTGGTCTTGTCGGAATATATATGCGAAAGATTCAGTCCGGTGCGCAGAAGCACCAGAGCCCTGTCTGTCTTTTTCAGATTCTTTTCATCGGACAGCTCGCCGCACAGTATGTACTCCACCTCGTTTCTGAAAAAATGATTTTCGTCATTCGCCCGGGCTTCGCAATTGAATATGTCAAGTATATAGCTGTCAAGAAGATAGCGGTTTGTTCCGCCGGAAAAAATCACTGAGGGATTCCTCATGTTTTCCCCGAGCCTTTTAGCAGATGCCAGAAGACTTTTGTCCGGCAGGCTGCGGGAGGGGAGCCCGGTAACGGTGGGCCCGTGTCTCAGGGTGCGAGCCGGCATGCTGTTACCGCTGTCGCCGTCAACGCCGGTGCCGCCAGTGCCGGCACCATCACCGACATCTTCTGAGGCGGTATCATCTTCGTTTAATCCTATGCCGCCTCCTGATTTCATGTAATCCAGAATCTGCTGCCTTACAGGTTCAGTGTTTACCGCGCTGTACCTTCCGGCATTAACCCGGATTTCACCCGCATTGATATCGTCGAAACTGTTAAGGGTACACAGAATATATGAACGCAGTCGTCGGGAATGCTCAGAATCTGTTCCCTGCATCAGAAACAGCCCGTAATCCCTCTGGACATAGTAATTGTATCCGGACAATACAGAATCGCATCCGAGGTGCAAAGTCCCGTCGGCAACGCTTGTTTCCGCCTGGGAACGTGCAGACATGACAAGGGAAAGGGTGATGGCCATCAGGGTCGCCAGAATCAGTGAAAGAAAAACCGCACTGCTTCCCTGTCTGTTCATTTCCACCTCCGCACATGCTTCGGTCCGTTGGTGATACGCCAGGTGTCGGAAATCTCTGTTCTGCCGGGAGCTTTAAGAAGCCCGCTGCTTCCCATGGAAAGCTCCAGGGAGCCTCTGACAACAGGGTAAATCCCTTCCCGGGTTTTGCCGATTTGACCGTCAAAGTCTGCAGTTTCGCAGGTCATCCTGCCTGTCAGGGAACCGGCCTCCGCCCGAAGTACCATATGCATTCTGCTCTGCTGAATTGACTGCTGGTAGAAGAACATGATAATCAGCACCAGTGTTATGACAGCCAGAATCACTATGGGAAGCACAACGGCAGCCTCCGCCATATGGCTTCCCTGACGATTTCCAATCATTTTAATCATATTGATCACTCACTCCAATTATCCCCTTAACCGAAACTGCTGAGACCATCGAAGGTCTTGTTGACAAACTCAGTAATCTGAGTTTTGAAAATCAGACCGATGGCCACTGCGATGGCAACGAGAATCGCCACCTGAACAAGTTCCATTCCACTCTTGTTTCCAATAAATCTTTTCACCTCAATACCTCCTGATTATCATGAATTAACTACAATTCCAGCAGGGCGGGGCATACAGTAACCGCCACAAGAACGAGAAGAAATAACGTTAAAGGAAAAGTAAGCTTCGTCTCGGCCAACCTGCCTCGTTCTTCGCAGCTGCGCTTCCTGGCGAGCCACAGCAGCTCGCTTTCATTATGAAGTTTATCTGTAAGCTCAACGCCCTTGCTGATATTGTCGCTAATGATGTTGCTGATTCGCATAAGTTCCCGTGCAGATTCGTCCCCCGCAGTTCTTCTTGATTTCGCGAAGGCCTTGAACTCGGCATTAAAGGAACTGTTTGTCTGCTGCATTCCTGCGTATATTTCCATCATCCTGCTGTAGAAATAGTCCTGTCGCCCGGCGGCGACACAGCCGCTGCCTTCGATAGCTCTGGCGAAGGCGGTGTTAAGAACAAGACCGGCATTAAGCAGCAGAACAAGCCTGTTCACGAATTCAGGCAGCTGCCTTGTTATGGAGTCGCTTTCCTGCTTTTGAATCTTCTTTAGAGGGTTATACCTGTTTCTGTATATTAGAAAGCACAGTGCCATTACTGCAAAGGCAATAATTCCGCCATTGGAGGATTTCTCCACGGACCACTTGATTTTCTCCCCGGTGTCCAGCCTGGAGGGAAGGTAGACCTTCTTCGCCGAAGTATCGTCGTTCATCGAATTGACTATGGACTTCAGCTGGTATCCGATAAGCTCCTCCCGGGACATTTCGCCGGAGTCAGGGGTCTTGTCTGCCTCGTTATCATCTTCTGTGCCGCCCCGTGGATCCAGGGTGATGCCGAAGGTTTTTGCCATATTGACATCCCCGGAATCAATCTCCGCCCGAAGGCTTATGGAACCGGTGCTGTTTTCGGGCCTCATCAGATACAGCCCGTCTTCGCCCTTGAAAAGTGTAAGTGCACCGGAGCTGCCTGAAAGAACGAGGTCACCAACCAGGAGCAGAAGCCCCGCGGCAATGACAATCCCTATCTGTTTTCTCGCCTTGCTGTTTAGCTGTTCACGTGTAATCATATTTCCACCGATGATATTTTCTCCATTAGATATACGCCCCAGGCTGAAAGTCCCAGGCAGCCGGTCATTATCAGCATTCCGGGCAGGGTGCCGTATAGAGGTGCAATGTAGGAGGGTGAGAGAAGGTTAAGCGCCAGCAGCATAGCTGCAGGCATAAGCGCGATAAGCCTTCCCTCAAGCTTTTTCTGGGCAGTAATTGCCTGGATTTCCCGTTGTATGTTCATCTTGTCAGTTAAAATTTCCGAGGTGCGGGAGATTATCTTAGTCAGATCGCCTCCCATGGCTCTGCAGGTAATGTAAACCTGAACGAAATTATCTATGTCTTCGCATTTGCTTCTCTCGGCGAAGTCCGCCAGAAGAATGGTGTCGCTTTCGTTATTCTCAAGCATGCTGCGCTTCATGTGATGGAGCTCCTGCATTATTGGTTCATCATCATGGTAAAGAACCCCCAGGTTGTCGTCAGCTTCAATAAGAGCTTCTCCCATGTGACGACCGGATGAAACAGAAGCCGACAGGGAATAGAGAAGATCCTTGAACTGGTTCCTCAAAGCCTCCATTCTTGCCGCGGCCCTGTGTTTCTCATAAAAGGGTCTGAGCTTCACCACCAGTAAACCTCCAATGATTGAGATTACCACCCTGTGATAAAACAGAAACAGCACCAGCGCTATGGCGGCATATCCGGCGGAATAGAATAGAAACTTTTCCTTTTCATTCATTTCATATATCGAGTAATCCCGTATCATCTGCTTTCCCCGTTTCCAGCTTTTCTCTGTGAATAAGATGGCTGCCTGTCATTCCCAGGTCATATCTGAACAGGGTGTTTGTCCGGATAACTCCCTCATGGACGTCATCCAGCTCGGCAATTTCAATGACCCTTCTGGAGCCGTCCTTAAGTCTGGCCATGTGAATCATGATGTCGATTCCCTCGCTGATCTGAGCTCTGATGGCATCAAGGGGAATTCCCGCAGCCTCCATGTACATGGACTCAAGGCGCTTAAGCATTCCCTCTATGCTGTTGGCGTGTCCCGTGCTTAGGGAGCCTGAGTGTCCCGTATTCATGGCGTTTATCATATGAAAAACCTCGCCGCCCCGGACTTCTCCGATTATTATTCTGTCCGGGCGCATTCTGAGGCTTGCTTTAACAAGCTGGGCCATATCCACGCTGCCTCTGCCGGTTACATTGGCGTTTCGACATTCCATGCGTACTATGTTCTCAATTTGTTTTATCTGCAATTCTGCGGAGTCTTCAATTACGATTATTCTTTCTTCGGTAGGGATTAGTTGTACAAGTACATTCAGCATGGTTGTCTTGCCGCTTGAAGTACCTCCCGATACAAAGCAGTTGTACCCGCACTGAACGAGAATTTTCAGCAGTCTGGCGGCTTCCAGAGTTACTGTTCCGTTTAGTATCAGGTCCCGCATGGACATGACCCTGGCAGGAAATTTTCGAATGGTGAGGATGGGGCCGTTCAGAGCAATGTTCTTGTAGACAGCATTTACTCTGGAACCGTCCGATAGACGTGCGTCTACGATGGGATTCAATTCATTAATCTCTCTGTGTACCCGTCCGGCAATTCTCCTTATGAGTTCTTCAAGATCCTCGGTGGAGTCAAAGGCGAGAGGAACCTGTAATATTGTGCCGTTTTTCTCCACGAAGACATTGTCCTTGCCGTTTACCATTATCTCGGAAATGGCATTGTCATCAATCAGTGGCTGGAGGATTCCCATCTCCTTGCGGAGAGTGAGAAAAAGCCGTTCAATCAGTGCGGCGTTTTCCCGGTGTGTGCACAGGGCGGAATCAGGGAGAGCGAATACATATGATTCAATTATTTCCAAAGCCCTGTCATCGGTCATTTCCTCCGATGACTCCATAAGCAGAAGTCGGATATCCGAGGCATATCTGCGGATATCGTTACTAGAATAAAATGACAACATTCCCAATAATTTCCTTTCGAACATAGAATAGCACAATTCCCAAAATTTGGCAACCCCCTAATTTCAAAAAATTTCCAGCAAATCATTTTTCTTGTAAAGTGGCGGTGTATTATGGTAGAATACTTGCCATATGTTATCGTTCGTTACAGTACTATCTTATTATCATTTTTTTAGGAGGAGAAACATATGGCAGCAACAATTGATGCTGGCGTTTGCTATGTCAGCAATATACTGTATCAGCCATGGTTCGTACCGCTTCTGCTGATTGCAGGCGGAATCTATCTCACTGTCAGATGCGGTTTCATGCAGGTGGGAATGTTCCGGGAAGCATGCAGGGTTATTGTGGAGAAGCCTCACGAGGGAGGAATATCATCCTTCGGAGCGCTGATGGTATCCACTGCATCTCGAGTAGGTACAGGAAATATCA
>JALFKB010000047.1 GCA_022775805.1 Clostridiales bacterium | reverse complement strand
GTTATTGTTCTGACGGTTGTCTCTCTGGGATTTCCCCCGGAGGCCTCAAAGGACTTGAAGTCTCTTGTGCCCACCAGGTATCCTGCCGCCTCATTCATGGCCTCCACATCCAGCCTTTCAGCCAGGTGGTATGTGTAGTTTCTGTCAAACACCAGGGACAGCTTTGACCGTGAATCCGCTCCCGTACCGGCGGTGATTCTGTAAATGTATGTCTTGCCTTTGCAGTTGAATCGGGCGTGGAAATCCTCTGCCGCATCCTCCGCCTTGAGAATTCTCACCGGAGGTTTGGCGTATCCACCGGCATTCTCGGCACCGGCAAGGGCGTTGTTCACAACCAGGGGAATCTTTTCCGTGGGAATGCCCGAAGGCGCCCTGAATGTGGCTCTCTGTCCCAGAGCATGTACTCCCGCATCCGTCCGGCTTGTGCCGTTAAGAAGTATCTGCCGGCGAAAAACCCCGGACATTACCTTCTCCAGATGTCCCTGTACGGTTCTCTGGGCAGGCTGTCTCTGCCAGCCGTGAAATCCGCTGCCGTCATATGCAATTGTCAGAAGCACATTCTTATCCATAGTATCCTCATATTATACATTAAGAATGTGTTGATTTAAAGAATTATATATAAATACAAGCTGCCGCATCCCGCGACAGCTTGCTGTTTGCTGATATTCTGTTATTTTCTGTCTTTCGTCAAGTATGACTTGACCGCCGGAATCTGTGCCAGAACCAGATAAACCGCTCCCGCCACTATACATGACAGTCCTGTACCTGTTGTGAAATTAAATATTTCCGCTCTAGCCACATAATTTATCGGGTCATACACCAGGAAATATGCGACTGTTCCGCACAGAAACGCTGCTGCTCCTACAAGATTGAATCCACCTGTATAATAGTAGGCGTTTTCTTTTCCCTGATACATCATGTCTCTTATTGATATGCTCTGTCTTCTTACGAAGAAGTAATCTACGAGAATAATTATTACAGTAGGTCCTCCTATAAATCCGATTACTGCCAGGAATACACTGTAGTATTCCATTACAACTCCACTGAAGTTCAGGAAAAGCACCCAGATTGACCAGGCAACAAGTATTTTCCTGTAGCTCCATTTCGGCAGAATCACCTTAGTGCTTACAGACAGACTGTACATAGCAACGGACATAATAGAAATGTTTGAGAAAATCAGGCAGAGCATCGAAATAATTGCCAGCACGCCTCCTATCTGACCGAACCAGATTGACGGGTCATTGGAGTACACTCCGGTCATATCCGATATTGCCAGTGCACCGAATGCTCCCACACATGCGATTAATGCATAAACTACTCCGTAGCCTACCATGAAGCCCCAGTATGTTCCGCTCTCTGATTTGCCAAGACGCGGAATTACTCCGATTACTGTATACCATGCACATACAAATGCCAGATTCCACTCTGTCGCTACCATATAATTTTCGCGGAAGTTATCGCTTACGGGACTAATTGCCTCCATTTCCATCAGATCACTCCAGGAGTAATTTGAAAATACGAAATACAGCAGCACCGCACACGCAATAATTACGCCCGGAATTACAACGTAAGATATTTTAGTAATTATGTCAGGTCCCATACAGGCGATAAGAAATCCGATTATTACACAGGTTGCACCAAGCCACGGCAGTAATGTCTCCGGAAGGACATTGCCGGTTATTATCGTGTACAGACCGCTTACTGAGGTTCCGTGAATTCCTGTCAGAACAGCTTCCCAGCCCCATGTTGCGAATATTGCCAGGAACCAGATGATAACTATTCCTTTATATCCGAATACCGCCCTCTGGTAGACCCAGGTATCTATTCCTTCTCTTGCGGGGATTATTACCGTCAGCAGGTATATGATGCTGAACAGTACTATCATTCCTATCATATTCGTAAGCGCTGCCTTAAGACCCAGCACGGAAATAATTGTTCCTCCCTGTGTGAAGCACCACGGTGCCATAGAATACACAATGGTTACCGCTGCAATAGCTATGAACCCGTGTGTCCTTTCTTTCTTAAGCATAGGAATCGCACCAAATACCGCTTCCTGATTTGCATTTTGTTCGTTATTCATTGTCTTCTCCGTTTCAAGCCTATTCTCTTATTTATATTATTCCTATCGCGATAATGATTACACACGCAACGGCTGTTGCTATCATCCCCAGATAATCCCTCTTCTGCAGTCTAGGGACGTGTTCATAATCGGGAGATTCTATTTCCGATATTCGCGATTCCAGCTCCTCCTCCAGGAGCTCTTCAAAAGTCTTCTCTCTTTCTGTTGCCATTACTTCCTCCTGTTATCGACCTTTACAGTCACTTGATCAGTTCTTCATATGTTCCCGGATTTCTGTCTTTGAGCAGCACGTAATATCCCTCTCTCAGCTCCGGCAGTTTCGACAGATCAACTGTTGCGGATATTATCTCTTCTCCCGCTCCTGCTGAAACAACAGGCCTTCCCAGTGGTCCGGAAATCTTACTTCTGCCGAAGAAATCCAATGTTCTGTCTCTTCCCACATGATTGCATGATGCCAGATAAACGACGTTATCAAAGGACCTCGCTGCATTTACCAGTTCCCAGTCGCCTTCGTTCGGCTCTGTTTCCCAGGCGGCAGGAACCGCGATGATTTCCGCTCCCTTCAGCGCGAGAATTCTCGCCACCTCAGGATATGCCGTATCCCAGCATATCATTATGCCTATTTTTCCTACCGGCGTATCAAACACATTGTATTCCGTTCCCTTTTCGAAATACTTTGTTTCCTCACCCTCAACAAGATGTGTTTTTCTGTATTTCCCTACCGGTGTCCCATCGTTTCCAATAAGGACAGCTGTGTTGTATAAAACCTCTTTTCCCTGTTTTTCTGCCTTTTCCACCATTCCGAATATTATGTGCACATTATGTTTTTTCGCCTGCTGTGCCATAATATCAATGCTCGATCCCTCCGGATAGGTCTCTGCCATTTCCTCGTACAAATCGCTGCACTCGTATCCCGTCAGGGACAGCTCCGGAAAAACAATTAGTTGAACATTCTTGTCCTGCATTACTTCTTCAACTTTGGCAATCATCTTGTTTAGATTGGCTTCTTTGTCGCCAAGTGTTGACTGCATCTGTACGCAGGCTATTTTTGTCTTCATTTTCGTTTCACTTCCTTTCTTGCCAGACCTTATATATATACTATACTTTTTATAAATATGCAAGCAATTTATGGAGGTAACGGAGATGGCATTTATGGAGGTAACGGAGATGGCGGCACAATACAATGACATGCAGAAGTCGCTGGATATAACAAAAAAACCTGCAGGCCGTCCGGATGCCTTGCACTAAACGGCTGCAAGCAAAGAAAAGCATATTTAATAAATCATATCTCAAACAGAAGCGGCCATATGGCGAAGATGTACACCATGGCAGCTCCGCAGATGTGCGGACCCAGGGGCCTGGGGCTCTTTCTCCCGGCTCTGCCTCCCGCCAGAGCAATCGCCCCGTCCAATCCTGCAGTGAGACTGGACAGCAAGAAAACAAATACGATTCCCGGGACGCCGACACAAAAGCCCAGCACCCCGTAAAGTTTCAGATCACCGCCGCCAAGCGCAGGAGGGGAATCTTCTTTTCTTCCGCCGCGGGCAATCAGCCTGCCAAGCCCTCCAACGAGAAGCATCAGCAGAATTCCTATCGCTGCCCCCGCCAGCACCCACAGGGCAGCTGCGGCTCCGTCAGAGAGTCCTGACAGCTCCGTGGGAAAGGCCGTCTCCTTTCTGAAGCATCTTACCGTGGCAATGTGCAGCGGCAAAAGCCCCGCACCCGCCACTGCGATTACCAGCAGCAGCTGGTCCGGGATTATCATGTACTTCAGGTCTGCAAGGCCAATGAGCAGCAGCCCCCAGCAGCACACCAGCGCACCGGCGGCATACTGAATGTTCAAGGTCTGAAGTCCGCCCTCCATTATAAGCTTTATCCAAAGGCAGCTGAAACCTGCTCCGTATACCCATCTCCAGGGATTTTCCTTAATGCGTCTGAAGTGAGGATCCACCAGAGATCGGGTTATCCTTTCAGCCTCCACAGACGTGAGTCTTCTTGCCTTGGCAACTTCATTTCCCCGTTCTGCAGGCTGTTCTCCATAATCGCAAAGCCATTTCCAGGGAAGAAGATTGAACACGCGAACTGCGGCTGCACCGGCTAGAATTCCCAGTATCAGCCCGGGCACTATTTCCAACAAAATCATTTCTGCCTTCATTGTTTCTGCTCCTTAATAGCTGCGGCCTTTAACGTACCCATGCACATATTACCGTTTTTTCCATATTTTGTCAACTGTTCCTCCGGCATATACAATTTTTATGCACCGTTACTTACAATAGTATTGTATAATTGAGAGAACGTATATTACATCCAAGGAGGTACTGCAATGGATAGTCAGGAATATATTAACGGTTATATCGAGAGAGCCCGTATCGCTCAGAAAGAGTTCGAGAAAATGAGCCAGGAGCAGGTTGACAGGGCTGTTCAGATCATAGGCAAGGTGGTCTACGACAACGCTCAGTATTTCGCTGAAATCGCCGTTGAGGAAACGGGCATGGGCAACGTCGAGGACAAATACGCCAAAAACAAGCAGAAGGCCGGTATTGTATGGAACAATCTCAAAGGCAAGAAATCCCGAGGAATTCTGGAAAACTATGAGACCACGGGAATCACCACCGTGGCAAAGCCTATGGGTGTTGTTGCCGCCATCACGCCCAGCACCAACCCTCTAGTACCACCAAAGAGCAATTCAATGTTCGCTCTGAAGTGCGGAAACGCCATCGTTATCACCCCTCATCACAAGTCCGTGAAATGTTCAACCAGAGTCGTTGAAATGATGAATGAGGCTCTGGCAGCGGAGGGCTATCCTGAAAATCTCATTCAGATTCTTGGAGAACATTCCAGAGAAAACACCCGCAATCTGATTTCCAGCGCCGATGTTGTTGTGGCAACAGGTGGCGCAGGAATGGTTAATGCCGCCTACAGCTCAGGCCGTCCGGCTCTTGGCGTAGGTGCTGGAAACGTGCAGTGCATTATTGACGAAGGCTATGACTACAAGGAAGCCGTTCCTAAGATTATCAAGGGTCGTTCCTATGACTACGGCATCATCTGCTCCGCAGAGCAGTCTGTAATCTGTCCTGAGAAGGATTTCGAAGACATCCTCAAGGAATTCGAAGCCAACGGCTGCTATGTTGTAAGGGATCCTGAGGAGCTTGAAAAGGTACGGGGAGCTCTCTTCGATGACGGCAAGCCGAAC
>JALFKB010000011.1 GCA_022775805.1 Clostridiales bacterium | reverse complement strand
TCCCCTGGTTGGAACAAGATACTCAAGTCTTGTGTATCCGTTCTCGCTGTGCATCTGGGTCATCATGCCTTTGCGAAGATTCAGCTTGCTGATAACTGAACCGGAGTACTGATCAGGAACAGACAGAACCACCTCTTCAATAGGCTCCAGGGTCTGTCCCGTCTCGTCCTTTCTCATGATTACCTCAGGCTTTGATACTGCAAGCTCATATCCCTCACGGCGCATGTTCTCGATGAGAATCGACAGGTGCAGCTCACCTCTTCCGCTTACTTTGAAGCTGTCCGTTGAATCGGTATCCTCAACACGAAGACCCACATTAACCTCCAGTTCCTTGTTCAGTCTTTCCCTCAGATGTCTGGATGTTACAAACTTGCCCACCTTTCCGGCAAAGGGAGATTTGTTAACCATGAAGTACATGCTCAGGGTCGGCTCCTCGATGGAAATCATAGGAAGTGGATCCGGCTTGCCGTCGTTGCATATTGTCTCTCCTATGCTGATGTCGCTTATTCCGGAAACAACTACGATATCTCCTGCAACCGCCTCCTCAACGGCTACCCGCTTCAGACCTCTGTACACAAAGACCTGATTGATTTTTTTCTGCTCAACTGCTCCCCCTTCTTTGCACACGGAAACAGTGCTTGCTTCTTTGATTCTGCCCTTTGTAATTCTGCCGATTCCCAGTCTTCCGATGTAATCATCATATGCCAGAGCCGATATCTGAAGCTGCAAAGGCTCCTCAGCCTTTTCCTGAGGATATGGGCTGCAGTGCTCCACTATTGTCTCGAAGAGGGGTTTGATATCCAGTCCGTTCATGCCCTTGGCGCTCTTCTTCAGCTTCATAGGTCTGCCGTCGGCATCGGTGTAGCAGCTTCCCGCTTCAACGGAAAGGCCTTCAACCTCCTTGGGATCTCTCACAACTATTCCCTGACGGGCGATTCCGTAGAGAATAGGAAAATCCAGCTGCTGGTCATTTGCCTCAAGATCCATGAACAGTTCATATACCTCGTCAACCACCTCATCGATTCTGGCATCACGCTTATCAATCTTGTTTATGAGAAGAATCGGGTTGATGCCCTGCTCCAGGGACTTCTTGAGAACGAATCTTGTCTGAGGCATAGGTCCCTCGCTGGAATCCACCAGGAGAATTACCGTATCTACGGTTCTCATTATTCTCTCGACCTCCGAAGAGAAGTCCGCATGTCCCGGAGTGTCCACGATGTTAATCTTCGTGTCGCCGTACATTACCGAACAGTTCTTGGAGTATATGGTAATGCCTCTTTCCCTTTCTATGTCGTCGCTGTCCATAACGCAGTCCACAACCTGCTGATTGTCTCTGAACACGCCGCTCTGATTCAGGAATGCATCCACCAGGGTTGACTTTCCCGCATCTACGTGAGCAATAACTGCAATGTTGATTATTTTCTGATTATCTGCCAATTGTCCTGCCTTCTTTCATCTATATTTATTTTCTTGTTTAAGACGGTGTTAACCAATTTATTATAGAAAAAAAATCCCCTAATGTCAAAAATCGGAGGGGTTTCATGACCCTCTCCGATTCTCTGTCTAATCTCTTTCCCTGATACTTCTCTGTCCCTGATACTCCTGTTCCCCTGATAAGCTCTATCCTGCCCCCGTTACTGCAGATTGAGACGCCTGTCAAGTATTCTGTAACTGATGAACCAGTAGATTGCTGCAAGCAGTGCTGTAACAAGCAGCGTTACAAGCATCTCAATCTGGAATATTGTAAATCCGTCAGCATTAAGTTCAGTGATTTTGTATACCGGTACAAAATGATTCAATATACCTGCCAGAATGCACTCTATGGCTGCAAATCCCACGTAAGAACCTATCGCCCCGAGAATCCGGTGGTTCTCCAGAAGCTGTCCCATGGAAATGGCTGCATAAACCTTAACTGCCGCTTCACCAAGGGCAACAATCATCAGAACCAGCGCTTCCAGTATAGCAATGACAATCCTGGCAGCTCCCAGCTGACCGTTTAATTCAGATAACACCCAATTCAGTTCTTCCATCAATTCTGCCGGTGTTACCATAAAGAGCAGAAGAATAAGTGCCGACAGGCCTGCCGCTACCATACCCAGAATCATCCACACACCGGCCGATATCACCTTGTTGGCAATATGTGCATTGGTGGTAACGGGAAGTGTGAAGTGAAGGTACCCCTCATTACCCAGAAGGTTGCTGTAGAATCTCTGAATCAGTATGATGGCGGTAAAAACTATGGCTCCTGCAGTCATTACTCCATACAATACTCCGAAAAGACCGTTGATAATAGCTCCGAACACACCCACTGTGCTGATTCCTAAATTTGTCAGTCCAAACAGGATGCTCACAATCAGAAGTGCTCCGTAAAACGGAAGCAGTTTTCTTCCCACAGTCTTCATTTCATGTTTAACCAGTGTTCCCAATCCTAACATCTGAATACCTCCCTGAAATATCCGTCAACACTCATTCCCTTTTCTTCTCTAAGTTCATCTGCGTTCCTGTGAAGCAGAATTCTGCCGTCCTTTATGAATATAATGTCATCAAGAACCGGCTCAACATCTGCAATCAGATGTGTGCTTATTACCACCAGTGAATCGGGATTGTAATTAGTAATTATCGTCTTAAGTATGTAATCTCTGGCGGCGGGATCAACCCCTGCAATTGGTTCATCCAGAAAATACACTGCCGCCTCTCTGCTCATTGTGAGTATCAGCTGAACCTTCTCCTTGTTTCCCTTGGAAAGCTTCTTCAGCTTCATTTTTGTGTCAATCTTCAGGCTCCTGAACATCTCCGCTGCCTTTGCGGGATTGAAATCCATGAAGAAATCTCCGTAGTACTCCATCAGCTGACCTATGGTCATGTATTCCGGCAGGAATTCCTTGTCCGGCAGATAGGCAACCTTGGCCTTGGTAATTATTCCCGGCTCCATGCCGTCTATCAGAATCTGTCCCTCGCTTGGCTTCAGCAGCCCGTTTGCCAGCTTGATAAGGGTAGTCTTGCCGCTGCCGTTTGGTCCTAATATTCCGATGATCCTGCCCGGCAGAATCGACAGATTCACATCATCAAGAGCCTGTATGTCTCCATACTTCTTGCTCAGATTTCTGCATTCGAATATGTATCCGGTTCCGCTCATTTCTCATCCTCCTCTTCCCACTCTGCAACTGTTTTTTTAATTTCGTCCTTTGTCATCCCCAGTTTTCCAAGGTTGTCAAACAGTTCTTTGACAAACTCTCTGCTCAGTGCAAGCTTCATCTCATTAATCACGTCTGTGTCCTCCGTTACAAATCTGCCGCTTGTTCTCTCTGTATAAAGCAGCCCTTCCCTTTCGAGTTCCGCAAGTGCCTTCTGCATTGTGTTTGGATTTACCCCGGCTCCAACAGCCAGCTCTCTTACGGCCGGAATCTTCTCTCCCGGACCGAACTCGCCTCCGGCAATGCAGTATCTCATCTGTTCTACAATCTGAGAATAAATGGGAACTCCATCTCTAAATCTCCAGTCCATTTTCTCTCCTTTCAGATTGACCTTGTATTATTGTATTATGTCCTTGGTACAGTAATACAATAATACAGTCCTTCCCCTTTGTCAATACTCTTTCTAAAAAAAATTTTACCTGCTGCTTTTTATGCTATAATGACCCCATGGAAAAGATTACACAGACACTATGCACGGCCATGAACTCCGACAGCTTCGTCAGAGTGATTTTCGCCGACAGAAGAAAGAAATCAACGGAATACCGCAAGGTGACCCTCAGGCCTGTAAGCATCAAGGGAGAATACATGTATCAGGCCGAGTATCATTATGACAAGAAGGTAACCCACAGGAACATATCATATTTTGAGGGTATTTCCTTCGCGGAGAAGCTTATAGAAGAGGATTTCAAGCAGATCAACATTCTCACGGAGGATGAGGACATACAGATTCTGGCTTCAAAGCCCGATAAACCCCATATAACCCGCAGCCGGGCATCCCACAAAAAGCAGAGCCTGGATCACGACAGGAAAAAGCAGCATCTCCTTCAGGAGGGGCAGCCTGCTGATTTCCTTGTTGAGCTGGGAGTAATGTCTGAGGACGGTCACGTGAGAAAACAGCATTACGGCAAGTTCAGGCAGATAAACCGCTTTCTTGAAATTGCCGACAACTGCTTCAGCGACCTTCCTTCCCGGGGAACTCTCCGGGTAATAGATTTCGGATGCGGCAAAAGCTATCTCACCTTCGCCCTGTATTATTATCTGAAGAAAATCCAGAACCGGGATGTTGAGATAATCGGACTTGATCTGAAGGAGGATGTAATAGAGTTTTGCAGCGGCGTGGCAGAAAAGCTCAATTACAGCGGGCTTAAGTTCCTTACCGGTGACATTGCGGATTACAAGGCAGCAGATCGTTCTGACAACAGGCCTGCTGCTGACATGGTTGTTACCCTCCACGCCTGTGACACAGCTACGGATTACGCTCTTATCAACGCCGTCAGCTGGGGAAGCAGTGTCATACTTTCAGTTCCATGCTGCCAGCACGAGCTCTTCAGACAGATAAACGAGCCTGTTAACGCTCCCATGCTGAAGCACGGAATCATCAGGGACAAATTCACCGAGCTTCTCACCGATGCCTTAAGGGGCCTCAAGCTTGAGGCTGCAGGATATGATGTGAACATGATTGAATTCACATCCATGGAGCACACATCAAAGAACATAATGATAAAGGCCCTGTATAACCCGAAGCCTGAGGCAATGAAAAAAGCCTCACTGGAATATGAGGCTCTTAAATCATTCTATAATGTCAATCCTACAATCGACCGGCTCTAGCAGCCGGTTTTTTTCTGCCAATCTACACTCCCATTATGAGAGGAGTTCCTACGGAAGTGGTTATGCACATGAGAAGTCCCGTTGTGAAGGCATAAACCGTCGTGTCCTCCCGGCAGGACTTTTCGATGATAGGAAGGCACACATCCATTGCGCAGCCCCCGGGCACTCCCACTGATTCCAGATAGCCGAATTTTCTCGCAATCAGCGGAACAAAGATGATTCCCGAAAGTTCCCTGATAACATTGTGCATGAAGGAAAGGGCGCTTGCTATCATGTACTGCTGTCCGGCGCTTGCTATTATTACAGGTGCATAAGAGTACCATCCGAAGCCGATGCATATGGCAGCCGACTCCCTAAGGGAGAAGCCCAGAATAACGCAAAGCACCACGCCGAACACCATGGTTCCCACCATTGCGGCAATTGCAAACAGGAAGGCCTTGGCTCCCACTCTGCGTATCGTCCCGATAATGCTTCCCGCCGTTCCCAGATCAAAGCCCACAAAGAACAGCAGCACCGAAACAAGAACCACCAGCGCATAGTAGGAACATGTATCGAAGGTCTCTAGGACTTTCTCATTGCTTCCTGTGATGAAAAGAGCACCCCCTGCCATACCCGCCGCAACCATGGCCAGTATAATAAGGGTGTTTTTTATGTCCATTCCGCCATCGCCACTGCCGCCACTGCCGCCGCTGCCCTCTTCCGGCAGCTGATGCTGTCCTCTGGAATTTCCGTACCTGTCAATGCCCATCAGCTTCCTGGTAACAAAGATGGCGAATATGCTTCCTGCACCGCAAACCAGGGTAATGCCCAGTGCCTCAATGCCTATGATTCCCAGATTGGAAATAACCTGCGGGTTGGCCCCCATCCTGAGTCCCATTATCAGGCAGACTATATAGATAGTGACCATCATTGCCCCGGGACCGAAATCAAAG
>JALFKB010000137.1 GCA_022775805.1 Clostridiales bacterium | reverse complement strand
CGCGCGCTCTTGTTCCGTTTCGGTAGTCCTGGCGATCTGTTGTGCGTTCATGTCTTGAAGCGCCAAGTTGCTCCTCGGATTCCATAAGCATTACCGCATTAAGAATCCTTTCGACAAGAATTTTGAATGCATCGTCACGATGACCTGATAAAACTTGTAGCACTTCTTCCTGTGATAATGTAATATTTACTTGAGTCAGGTTCATACCTCCTGTACATGTTGTTGTGGTGATTACATTATACAGGATGAGCATGGCTCAAATTTTTTATTTTTTGAATTTACACCATTATACGGACATTACTACTCCAAACAAATTGCTTCAACAAAAATCAAAAAATGTTGAAGCAATTTCAAATCACAAATAATATTTACAACAATTGGAAAAATTTAGGCGATAAATTGACCTATTTTCGGGGTCGTGTTGAAGCAAATTAGTTTTTTCGCCGATTTCTGCAACAGGCTAGTACTGTGCCTGCTAGTACTGTGCCTGACAGTACTATGACTGCCGGCGCAATGGCGGACACGCCGATGCTGTGCCTGCTGGCGCAATGGCGGGCACGCCGAACCGGCACTCAGCCAGAATACGCCGGCCGGAGCCGCCTCATTTCTCCCCTTGAATCTCAGGTAACTGGGCAATTATGAATGCGCAGAACATGATGACACAGCCCCAAACTTCCCTGCCGGACATTATTTCGCCCAGAAACAGGACCCCACTGACGGCAGCAAAAACCGATTCCATTGACATTGTAATTGTGGCAAGAGCCGGCGGCGCATACCGCTGCCCCAGCATCTGAAGGGAAAATGCTACGCAGACCTCCAGCACAGCTGTGTAGAGAATCGGTACGGCGCAGTCAATCACCGGCGCCAGATCAATATCTTCTATTATTACAGCAGTTACAAAACTCAGCACCGTGGTAACCGCGAATTCATAAAACGCCAGCTTAAGGGGATCGACCTTTTCAACAAAGTAATCAATCAGAAGTATCTGAATCGCATAGCCCAAAGCTCCCCCAAGGCATATCAGATCACCGAGTTCCATATAAAAGCCGCCCTGCATGCAGAGCAGATACAGCCCGAATATCGCAATAACAACACCGAACCATGTGAGCCGATGAACCTTTCTACGCAGAAGCACCATGATAAAAGGCACCATTACCATATCCATTGCAGTAATAAACCCAGCCTTTCCCGCCGTGGTATACACAATGCCGAACTGCTGAAGCCCGGCCGCAATGTAATTCGAAACCCCCACCAGGATTCCCCCAACAATCAGGGTCTTATTGCTGAATGGCATTACCCCGTCAGACTGACCAACCCGGCCGGTCACCACATCACCGGTTTCCCTGCAAATGCGCCGGCTCTTCATTCTGTCTGCAAAGGCAATCACGGGGATCATACACAATGTCCCGATTCCAAACCTGAAAAATGTAAAGGTCATGGGACCTATAAAATCCATCCCCATTTTCTGAAAAACGAAGGAGCTGCCCCAGATTACCGATGCAATCAGAAGCATCGCCTCTCCTTTGAATATTGTTTTGCCGCTCTTATTAATTTCACTCATAAACTCAGTCTTCCCTCACAAATAATTCTTACCTTATCTTCATTCACCATCAATACCCAAAAGCTGCACTCTGTTTCGGACGCCTGCCTTTGCATATAGATTGTGAAGGTGTTTTTTCAGGGTGTTCGGGCTGATGAACAGCTCCTCGCAGATCTGATCATTCGTTGCTCCCTGAAGGATTCTGTTCAGCACCTCCGCCTCCCGTTTAGTCAAATCGTAACGGCTGATGAGGTCGCCGATTCGTCCGATTCCTGTCTTGTGAACCCGGACGCTGCCGTACTTGTTCATGTTGAACCTGGCATTGAGGTGATCGCTGAGCATCTTCAGGATTTCCAGATCATCATCGGAAAAATCCTCGTCCTCCCTGCTCCTGTAAAGGGTAAGGCACCCCATCAGCTCGCCCCTTGATATTATGGTAAGATCCACGGAGTAATGGAGTCCGTAGGGCTGGAAGCAGTTTTTGTATATTTCCGTCTCCATTCTTGTCTCATCATCCATCAGATCTGTAATCCGAACAAGCATCGACCTGCTTTTGCGCAGAATCCAGCTTGAAAAATCCCGATCCTCAAAGTTGGTGTACCGCTGCTCCATTTCAATAAACTTTTCAGGCAGGCACACCGGCGAATGGAGCGTTCCCCTGCCGGAGGCACCACTGCCAGAGGCAGCCCCGCCGGCACCGCAACCGGCGCCTGCCATGAGGAACGTCCCGCACCTATTGGGAATCATGTGTTTCAGAGAATTCAGAACCTCCCGCTTCATGGACTCGAAATCCTCAATGTTGTATATCTGATAAATCGTGTTGTTGAAAATCTGCATTCTGTTGTAATCCATCTCACACAGCCCTCCAACCTAATTCTACCATCCCCCCTTCGAAGTCGTCCACACAAAGATGCACAAAAGGAGTATATAAGGATTATAAATGCTAAAAAATGGTCTAAAAGGGTACCCTTTGGATTATTGAGGCGCCTATGCGCCCCCGATATAATGAAATCAGCAAGTTGAAGTAACGGATGGTAGTTACACACCACAATTCTTCTTTCAAAGGCAAAAGAGCGGTTCATTTCCCTGAGCCGCTCTTTTCATTAAGTTATTTTCGTTATGTAATTTCTTTATACAGTTTTCTTCTCTTTCTGCCTATTCAACAGGAACAACCCATCCGAATTCGTCCTCAACCTCGCCGATCTGAGTTCCGTAGATAGTATCGTACAGAAGCTGTGCAACAGGACCGATTTCGCCGCCGTTGATGTTCATAGTCTTTTCCTTGTAGCGCAGCTCACCTACAGGTGAAATGATTGCTGCAGTACCGGATGCAAACATTTCCTTGAACTCTCCCTTGTCATAGGCTTCGCAGATCTCGTCGATTGAAAGCAGTCTCTCGCTAACCTTGTAGCCCTTTGCCTTCAGAGCGTGGATGCAGGAATCTCTCGTAATTCCCGGCAGGATAGTTCCTCTCAGAGGAGCTGTCACGATTTCATCACCGATTACGAAGAATGCATTTGATGTACCAACCTCTTCAACATACTTCTGTTCCTTGCCGTCAAGCCACAGAATCTGATCGTATCCCTTCTGAGCAGCAATAACCTGTGCCTTCAGACCGCAGGCATAGTTGCCGCCACACTTGGCTTCCCCTGTGCCGCCCATAGCAGCTCTTGTGTATGTATCCTCAACATAGAGCTTAGTCGGCTGCAGTCCGTTAGGATAGTAAGGACCTGACGGTGACAGGATTATTATGAACAGGTATGAAATTGAAGGGTGAATTCCCAGTGTCGGCTCTGTTCCGATGATAAACGGTCTGATATAGAGTGAAGTATCCTTAGCCTCAGGAATCCAGTCAGCATCCTCCTTAACCAGCGCCTTAACAGCCTCAACATACAGCTCCTCATCAATCTGAGGAATGCAAAGTCTGTCATTCGTTCTGTTTGTTCTCTTGGCGTTCATGTCCGGTCTGAAGAGCTGAACTGCACCGGTCTTGACATTTTTGTATGCCTTAAGCCCCTCGAACATTTCCTGTCCGTAGTGGAATACTGTAGCAGCAGGCTCCAGAGCAATCGGCGCATAAGGAACGATTCTTCCGTCATGCCAGCCCTGGCCTTCATCGTATTCCATAATAAACATGTGATCGGTAAAGTAATGTCCGAAAGGCAGATTATTCGGATCCGGTTTTTCCTTTGGATTTAATGTTCTGGTAACTGG
>JALFKB010000106.1 GCA_022775805.1 Clostridiales bacterium | reverse complement strand
GGAACGGCCGGATGGACGATTACATCAATCCGGGCACCCTTGGCTACCCCGGTCTCCTCGAAGCATCTGTATGTTCCGTTAATGGAAACAGGAATGATAGGCACTCCGGGCTTTGTCGCCAGCTTCATGGCTCCCTTCATGAAAGGCGCCATTTCGGGGCCTTTGCTTCTCGTTCCCTCAGGGCATATGGCCATGGAGAAACCGTCCTTGATATAGCTGATTCCCTTGGTAATGGCTTCAAGTGATGCCCGGGGATTGTCGTTCTCAATGAAAACGGAACGAATCCGAGGCATCCAGGGACCCAGCAGAGGAGCCTTGGCGAGGTACTGCTTGGCGATGAATCCGAACTGGAACTTCGTGAACACCGCCATAAGCACCGGAATGTCAAAATAGCTCTGGTGATTGGCAATGATAACCACCGGGCCGTTATCCGGAATATTCTCCTCTCCATGTATATGGAGGTCGCAGCCGAAATTCTTCATCAGCATGGGACCGAAGGTTGAGGTGGAATCCAGAATCCACTTACGCTCTTCCTCGAAATCCCCTGCAGACTTGGCAGCCTCTATTTTAGTCTTGTTTGTGTTAAAGGATTTAACAGCGTTATAAAGCTTGATCGCCGCAGGAATGTTGCGGATAATTTTCATTAAAAGATTACCTCCCCCTTAGAATGACACATCCTGATCCCCACGATCAAAGAACACGCTCTTTGATGATACCGAAAGAGGAATTCCGTAGCAAACCTTGACATCATCTCCGAAAAGGTTCATCCGGGCAGCGCCCTTGCCTGCCGAGAACAGCACCCGGTTATCAATTCTGTTATCTGCCGCAACTGAAACTGCAGAACCCACAGCGATTCCCAGATCTGTAATGTTAAATGCGCACATTGCTCCGGCAACTCTGTTGGCTGCACAGTCAGGGAATCCGCAAAGGCCGCAGTTGGTCAGCAGTATCGGTTCGTTTTTAGCCCAGAGAAGAACAACGCAGAAACTGTTATCAACATTACCTGCATCTCTGGCGTAGAAATCCTCTCCCGTTTCCCGGGCAATATCTCTCATGTGAGCTGCCAGGATGTCCTTGTCATCTCCTGAAACAAGCACCGCCTCAACGTTATCGACTCCGCAGCCCTTAGGTGCTGTCATAGCAGCAGCAACCATTTTCTTTCCAACTGCCATTGCCGCCTCTCTGGCAGCATCTTCTCTCTTCTGAATCATTTCAAACCTCCGAATAATATTTTCTGTCGCTGAATTAAATCGTCAAAGGCCCTGCGTTTCTCCTCCTGAGTCCCAAAGGCCATAAATGCGTGATAGGAATCCTCCAGGAGCCGGGCTTCCTCCCAGAGCTGATCAGGGGAAAGATTCTCCCCTGCAATTACAAGTGTGCCCTGAAGAATGATGTTTCTGGAATCGTCGTCATAGAGAACACCGTCACCGCAGGATACCACCAACTCTCGGCCGGAATCGGCAAGCTCCTTAAGAACCTCATATTCCAGATTTCTGTAGCCGTGTTCTCCATTCATCATCACAAGCCTTTTGATTGAGCGGCCGTCTCTTCTGACAATTTCTTCATCAAGGGACAGAAGCTCAACACCCCTTTCCCGGGCAAGCTCTGCTGCCTTTGCATGGATGGGGGCTCCGAAATATCCTGTAACAATTGTGAGTCTGTTTGTCATAAATACCTCTTGTTATTCATAGTTTTAGTAATTATACTACATTTAAGGAATTTAAGGAAATATTTAACTGAAAGGGTGTAAGAAAATGAGCAGCAAACCAACACTTGTAATAATGGCGGCGGGCATGGGATCCAGATACGGCGGTCTCAAGCAGGTGGACAAGATAACAGACGCCGGAGAAATAATACTTGATTTTTCCCTCTACGATGCCATGATGGCGGGATTTGACAGAGCGATATTCGTAATAAGAGAAGAGCACAGGGAAATATTTAGAGAAATAGTAGACGAAAGAGCCGGAAGATTCATGGAAATCGAATATGCTTATCAGGATCTGAAGGATATTCCTGAGGGCTTCGAAATACCTGATGGCAGAGAGAAGCCATGGGGCACATCCCATGCCATATATGCCTGCAGGGAGCTTCTTGACGGACCGTTCCTCGTAATTAACGCCGACGACTACTATGGACAGGACGCCTTCGTATCCGTATACGAGTATCTGGAGAATGCAAAGGCAGGAGAGCCTTACGATTTCTGCATGGCTGGCTACATGCTGGAGAATACTATAACAGAAAACGGACATGTAACAAGGGGAGTCTGCGAAGTGGATGAGCAGGGCTGCCTTAAGGACATTGTTGAGCGGTTCAAGATTCAGAGAAGGCCGGAGGGAATCTGCTATCTGGCAGACGATGAAGAAACATGGGTACCGCTTCCGGAGGGAACTCAGGTTTCAATGAACTTCTGGGGATTCACTGCCGAATTCGTAGATGAGCTTAAGAAGGACATCGGAAGATTCTTCAGAGAGGATGTTCCGGGAAATCCGTTAAAGAGCGAATTCCTTCTGCCGAGATCCGTTGACAGACTTGTTAAGGCAGGTAAGGCAACTGTTAAGGTGCTGCCTTGTCACGACAAGTGGTGCGGAGTTACATACAAGGAGGACAAAGCCTCCGTTCAGGCTCAGCTTCAGGCGAAAAAGGACAAGGGAGAATACCCGGAGAAGCTTTGGAAATAAAGGTGTTGCGAAAATAATCGTAAATAAAAATGAGACGCCGGCAGCGGAATTTGCTGAAGGCGTCTTTTTTTGATTGCCCGGTAATTGTAAACCTGCTATTTGAGCTTTTCAAGCTGCTGATTGTGGTGTTGGCTGATAATGGAATAATATCTGGCCATGTTGCGGCAGACCTTTTCGTCCCAGGTGGAGCTTGCGGCATACCGCTTGTTAACATCCGTAATGCGGGTTCCGTTATACAGGCTGGCTCCCGGAGTCAGATAGCTGTTTGCCAGAGCCCTGGATACTACACGAATACCCTCTGCCTTTGAGCTGAAGCCGCTGCCGCCGTAGCCGAACATGTTGTTAGGCCTGAAGCATATTGTGCCGTTGGCGCTTTCCAGGGAGGCGATGGCCATCACGAAGAGGCAGTTAACATTGTTGTCCTGTTCGCACTGCCAGAAGTCCTCCTCAAGTCCCACCAGGTTTCCGGCGGTGACAAGCTTCAAATCCGCAACGGTAACACCGCTTGGCTTGCTCATGTCCATGCTCCAGATCTCGTTGTAGGAATAGGCAGGGATAGATTCCTCTTTGAATACATATTCCACCGTGTCCTTCCGAAGGATGTTTGCCAGATCCGTTTCCTGTGCCGCTGCTGATTTCTCCGCGGCAATATCCGCCTCTGCCATGTCCGCCCGGGTATTCAGACTGAGGGTTCCCAGCCATAAATTCAGTGCCAGAAGCAGAAGGGAAATACCGACGCCGAGAAGAACCAGCTTCAGGGCTGTATGTTTTTTTCGCATTTCTGTATCGTTATGTTCCATATTGTATAGACCGTCTGTTTGTTAAAATCAACTATTTCTCGGCAGGCAGGACAAGTCCCCCTGCAGCTGCCTTCATTATCGTATCATCCGGAATAACCCGCCAGCCGCTGAAACCGTCTGATTCAAGAGGGATAAAGATTTCACTTTCAACAGATTCATACTTATCTGAAGCTGCCTCCAGACAGTCAAGATAAATGTCAAGGCAGGCTGCGGCAAGCTGATCCTTGTCTGTAACCTTGTCCTCATAGAGATTGTCCATCACATAATCGTGGGAATCCTTCTCATAGCTTTCAAGAACACGGCTGAAGTCGCTGTTGGTGAGGGTGACCTTGCATACTGCGATGTTTTCCCTTTCAGCGGAATCAGTTATTTCCCACTGAAAATCTTCAAACAGGGCGCTGTGCATTCTTGAGGCATCCTCATCAGACATGCCGGAGTTTGCCAGCAGGTTAATGTAGCTGTTATCCATATAAAGCTCATAAACCTGAGGATCCCCCTCTGTAAGGCCGGTGAAAAACTCGTTCACTGCCTCCCGGGGAGTCTCCTGGGCAATATTTGAAACACCGCCGGTGACAAATACTGCCACCAGCAGGGATACTATAGTGTTTATTATTCCGCTCATCAGAATTCCTTTCGTGGCCGCCGCCGTGCCGGCAGCGGAGCCTGGTACAGGATAATGATACATAAAACGAAAATTTTTTTCAATATGACAGCAGGAAATATGTCCAAAAGTGAAATAGAGTGTTAGAATATAGGATAAATATTTTTGAAACCGTGACATTCAGCAATTAAGGGAAAGAAGAATGAAACTTAAGGCTCGCACTTTAATACTTGCAGTGGTGATTTTGCTTGCTGTATCGTGCCAGGTATCGGTATTTGCAGAGGATACCGGTTCGGGTGCAACACAGCCCGC
>JALFKB010000016.1 GCA_022775805.1 Clostridiales bacterium | reverse complement strand
TGCCTTTGGGCTGGCCGATTGTTCATTCCAGAAGCAGCCACTTCATCAGTTTGTTCCTTATTTCTGCCTCGACGATTCTCATGTCAAGGCTTCCGTCAATATTGTCGTATGTTTCTATGTAATTGCTCCAGGGCACAATGTATGCCGCTTCGTATAGGCCTCAATTTCACCCCTGGTTTCTCTCATTTTAACCCCCTATGTTGTAAATATCTCCTTGTTTGAGTTTTTGCTACAACATTTTCCGTATTTTGTTGAAGCAAAATCAAGGCAATCTCAATTGCTTCAAATATGCGTCTTTTTTGACCCTGTTTTAGGGCCTTTTTCGGGCTCATGTTGAAGCAAATCCTCTTTGTGATGATATTCTACAACAATTTCCAAATATTTACAACCATTTTTTGGAAATTCGCTCGGTGAGCCTGCTGCAAAGCCGGGACCGCACCCGCTCTTTGGGGTTGCTTGGGGTAAAATGATGGGGCTGGGCTCGTAGCCCAGCCCCAGTATGATTTGGTCTGCTTAGCAGTGAAATTATTCAGCTTCTACTTCCGGTGGTACTTCGCCTCTTCTTCTCATGGCTTCTTCAGCCAGGAAGGTTGCAACGTCGATACCGTGGGAGTCTCTTCCGAAGCCCTCATCTATTCCTGTTTCGCGAGCTTCTTCAGGTACTACCTGAGTTCCGCCTGCAGCGATGATAACCTTGTCACGGATACCCTTTTCGATTGCCAGCTCGTTGATTCTCTTCATGTTCTTGTAGTGAACATTGTCGTGTGAAATGATTGTTGATGCCAGGATAGCGTCAGCATTCAGCTCAACAGCAGCATCTACCAGCTTTTCAACAGGAACTGATGTGCCAAGGTAGTTAACCTTAACGCCCCACTTCTCGATTCCGCCGTGCTTGATGTTGATGATCTCACGGAGACCTACTGAATGTTCGTCGTTACCAACTGTTCCGCATACAACTACCATAGGATGTTCTTCGAATTCCTTGTAGAGAACTGCATCTGACTGGTGATGCGGTGGAGCAGGGATCTCCAGAGTTGAAGGATCGATGTCGAATGGAACCTTACCCTTCATTTCTATTCTTGTTCCTTCTGCATCCTGCAGAACTTCCTTACTGATTACAACAGGCTCGTCAAGACCCAGCTTGTGGCCGATTTCCAGTGCAACTGCTTCAGCAGCTCTAGCGTGTGTAGGGATGCACATAGTCATCATTACAACACCGTCTCCGCACCATTCCATTTCAGGAATGATAGCTTCGCCATCGTGATACTTGGCAACCTTCTCAAGTCTTCTTTCAACGCAGTCTTCTTCATCCAGCTCGTCGATGAAAACAATCTTGCTTCTGTCTTCGAATGTACATCCGCCGATGAGAGCTGCAGGATCTGCAGGGTCTCCGCCGTACTGTTCAACATTGTTGTTTCCGAAGTGAGCTGTTACAGGAGCCATGTAGTCGTCTTCTCTTTCGAAGATGTAGCCATAGCCTACGCCGCCGTCCAGCTTACGAGCAATACCGTCGCCGTTTCTCTCAGGATACTTTCCTGAGTCTACGAAGAAGCCTTCTTCAACTGCGTTGAAGTATCCGCCGGTTTCTACGATTTCTTCCATGAAGAGCAGAGCTCTTTCCTTGATATCTCTTGCGATCTCTCTGAGAGGACCATCCTTCTTCAGTTCAACCATTTCCATGAGACCGTCCATACCGATGAGGGTCTGCTTAGCGTTGTCACATGCTTCGATGTTGTAGATGTGCCATGGAACGTTTCTTCCTTCGTCAGGAGTGATTGTTGACTGAATGTCTGCTGAAGTCAGCTTTGAGATGAACATGTCCAGAACGTGAGTTACTGTAGCTTCTCTTGCTGATGAGCAGATGTACTTAGTGTTCTGCTGAGCTCTCATCTTGTATCTGCCGCAGATGTCACGAAGAGCTACTGCATATGGCAGGTCGTAGTACATGAGAGGTCCCGGTACAGCTGTAGGAGGTACTGTTGACAGTGAAATTAGTTCAGGCTTGATGCCAACCTTCTCTGAGAACAGTGAGTTGATAGCGTGCTGCACAATCAACTCAGGCATTACCTTCCACGCGTCTCTTGCTGTAGCGTTAGCATTGTGGGCACCGTCAATCTGAAGCATATCAGCCCACTGCATGATTTTCTTTGATTCGCATGCATCAACGAATGATCTGATTGCGTTGATGTCTCTGTACAGAACGTTGTACTGAGGGTCCTGGTGAGCTCCGTTAACGCCTTCTTCAGCGAACATTACAGCTACGTCAGGGCCTGCAACGCCTGATACGTATGAGTGGTAGTTAATTGGACGACCTACTTCATCCTCTATGATGTCGCATGCTTTTCTCTGTGCTCTTACCTGCTTACGAGTGATAGGAACACCGCCGATACCCTGTGGAGTACCTTCCATCAGGCCGTCGATATGTGACTGACCCATGTGTCTGATTACCATCAGGTGGTCAGCACCGTGCCATGCGCCCATTCTCATTCTTCTGATATCGTCTTCGAATCTACCTGAAGCGATTTCAGTTGTGATTACAGGCATTGGCTGCGGGTCGATGTTGTCGAAGTACTTGGCAGGAGGAAGTCCTACGCTGTTCTTAAGCGGCTTCGAACAATCGTGATATTCAAAAGGTCCCATCTTGAGTCCCGGTGCCGGCTCTCTCCAGTGCCAGCCTCTTCTTCTTGGCTCATACTTGTCCAGGTCCTTCAGAAGTTCTCTAACATTTAACTTTTCGTTTGGTTCTAATTTGAAATCTGACATCTCGCTACCTCCTTACTTGAAACTTGCTACTACTTCGTCCCAGTATTCGCCGGCAACCAGCTTTTCAGCTGCTTCCTTTGCTGAGAGGTCGTGTGCCTTCATTACCTTATAAACCACGTGGCCTGCACCGTGTCCCATAAGACCTCTGTCCATGCAACCCTCAACAACCTTCTGAGTGTCCAGTGATGACACGCCCATTCTCAGGAGAACGGATCTTTCAATTGAAGGTGTTGTATTTTTTCTTCCCAGCTCCAGGAGCGGGTCTACAACCTTTTCTGTGAGTTCCCAGAATCTGTTGTAGAGTTCTTCGTCAGTCAGATTAGCAATATGCTGTCTGCGCTGTTCAAAATCATCTGCTCTTTTCATCTTTTATTCTCCCTTTCATAAACCCTGCTGCCTCATGCAAAGGCAGGACAGGGTCAGGCGCAAAGCCCGAAGCAGCCATGTCTTTCAGGCTCTGCAGCCAATAACGTGATAACTTGTCTGATTCTTATAACAGTCCGTTTTCTTCCAGAACTTTCTTCACGAAGTCAACGTCCTTCTTTGTTTCCTCTGCCAGGAATTCAAGGTCGGATTCTGTCGGCTTAACCCCTGCCTTCTTAACAGCCTTCTTGATGAGGGATGCTCTGAAGTGGTCAACGTCAGCTTCCTTATACTTGAACAGTGCAGGGCTTGCAGGCAGCACAACGCTCTTTCCCGGAACCTCTTCTCTAGGGTCGCCGATTCTTACGTCGATACCATTCTGCTTCGCAAAGTCAAGCTGAGGCTGCACGTGCTTGCCGGCACCTGTGTACTCTGTTTCTGAAACAACCAGGATTGCATCTTCAGGCAGTTCCTGAGCCAGTGAGAATGCTGCTGCCAGAGCAGTCTGTCCAGCCGGTCCTCTTTCGATACCTTCCAGCTGAGCCAGCATCTCAGTCATGTACATTACTTCACCCTGAGTGATTGTAACGTATCTGTCCATGTATCTGAGAGGTCTTGCAGCTGATCTAGGTACGTCTGAGTGGTCAGGATCAGTTGCGTAAGGAACTCCGAAGCCTGTGTGTCCGGTTGTACATGACTTCTTGTTGAAGTCAACGTCTGATGCCATTGACAGTCCTGTCAGGTCGATTGATGCTGATACAATCTGTGCATCGCAGCCTGCCATTCTTACACCACGGGCAGTTCCTGTTACCATTCCGCCGCCTGCAGTTGTGCATACTACCATATCCGGATCCTTGCCAAGTTTTTCTCTGCACTGCTGTACGATTTCGTATCCCAGTGTGTCAACGCCGGCAATTCCGAACGGTGAGTAGAGTGATGCGTTGAAGTATCCTGTGTCTTCCAGGATTGACAGGAATGAGTAGAACAGTTCAGGTCCTACTGTGAGCTGTACTACTTCAGCTCCCAGAGCTTCGCACTTTCTTGCCTTTTCAACGATTTCAGGCTGTCCGATTCCCTTGGAGTCGTAGCATTCCTGAACGATGATGCACTTCAGTCCCTGGATTGCAGCCTGGGATGCTACTGCAGCACCGTAGTTTCCTGATGTAGCTGCCATAACGCCCTTGTATCCCAGCTTCTTTGCGTGGTATACAGCACATGCAGCACGTCTGTCTTTGAATGAGCCTGATGCGTTTGCTGCCTCATCCTTGATGAAGATGCGGGCGCCGTATCCCGGCTTGGCATATTTACGAGCCAGCTTAGTGATGTTTCTAGCCTCCAGCAGCGGAGTGTTTCCTACTCCGTACTGGCTCTGAAT
Source organism: Clostridiales bacterium (assembly GCA_022775805.1). Classification (GTDB taxonomy): domain Bacteria; phylum Bacillota; class Clostridia; order Peptostreptococcales; family Anaerovoracaceae; genus Lentihominibacter. The sequence goes on along the minus strand of JALFKB010000016.1, from coordinate 8,201 downwards.
TCTGTTTACTTCTTCCAGAGTGTAGCCTGTGGAAGTCATGAGCTTTTCGTAATCAAAAGCTATCGGGGAAGTTTCAAATTCTGCATAGTCCAGACCCAGAGCATCCTTCTGGATGTCGTTTGATCTGCCCATTACTGAAGCATAATCCTTTGCCAGTGCCATTATTTGTCACCTCCTATTTCAGCCATTTCTTCTCTGAGCTGCTTGTCAATTGCAATCAGTTCAGGAACGAACTTGCCGTAGCTGTGGTCATAGTACGGAGCTTCGTCGATAAGTGTTCCTTTTACGATTCTGCCAACTGCTGTTTCAACTTCTACTTCATCGCCCAGGTTGGCGTCAGCAAGAAGGAAGCCCTTTGTCCACTGTTCCAGGTCGCATTTCTGTGTGTCATCAGGAAGCTTGGCTGTACGCTCTTCTGCCTTCAGAACAACGCTGTGAATGCGAACCCAATCGCCTTTCTTTGCCATTGTGTTAATTCCTTTCTACTAATTTACAATCTATTACTTAACGATCTTCTTGTCTTCTCTTACCTTGTTTCTCATGTCGCCCATGATAGCGCATGGAATAGGCATAGTGATCATTGTCTGCAGTCCAGGCTCAGCGTTTATGATGTTAGGGATGCTGTTAGCGATCATAGCGATTGTTCCCAGTCCACCTTCAACCTCAGGGCTGTTAACCATGTTGATTGCAGGAGTTCCTTCGATGATTACATAGTCACCGGTGTTGATTCCAACCTGTTCAGGCTCGATCTGCTGTGGGTGCTCCATTCTGATTTCCATACCGTTTGACAGCTTAGCGTCAGCTACCATAGCAACGCCTGCGCATGAACCTGCAGCTGCGAAGCCGTAAGGTGACTTTCTGTCTACGTCAGTGAGGATTGGATCCATGTCCTGTGAGAACTCTTCAACTGTGAGTCCCAGGCCGTCAGCCATCATGCCAACTGATTCTGCGAATCCAACGTGTCCTGCCATTGTTCCATCAGCCTTTCTTGCTTCGAATTCTTCCTTGCTGATGCCGATTCCCTGTTCTTCCATTACTGTAGGTCCGAACGGTGAAAGTGAATTAACTCTCTTTGAGAGGATGTGTTCTACGTCAACCATGCAGCCTGTCATTACCAGTACCAGCAGGTCCATGATGTGTCCAGGGTTGATTCCTGTTCCCAGAACTGATACGCCGTTAGCCTTTGCGATTTCGTCCAGCTGCTTAGCCAGTTCAGGTTCCTGAGCTGCAGGGTATGCCATCTGCTCTGCTGAAGTGATTACGTTCATTCCGTTCTCCATAACCAGCTTGAGCTTAGGGAATACGTCCTTTGTGAATGAGTCTGTGCAAACGATTACAACGTCAGCAGCACCCGGCTTAATAACGTCTTCAACTGATCCCATGATTACGTCATCTCTGTCGCCTCTTTCAACTTCGATGATAGGAAGATCAAACATTGACTTGCCAACTCTGTCGCCGATTTCAACTGCGCCAACAATGTCAACTCCCTTTTTCTTCAGAAGCATGTTTGCAATTCCGCCGCCCATAGCGCCGAGACCCCAGATGATTACTTTTACGTTCTTCATTTTCGTTCTCCTTTTCATCCTTTATAATTTTATTTAATATAAATTAGCTTTCCCGCCGACATCTTACGTCGGTTATTTTCTACACTATAAAAAAGCAAGTCCTGTGCCAACTTGCTCCTTTGGGGACTTAATTATAATTCTTAGCCTGAAACCCTTGTCCCCCAAGGGTTTCAGCGATTCTTTTCTTTAAACACTTCACTTTCACCGAAAAAAGCGGCTCCAAATCTCGTCTAATTGTCGCAAATATTTTTGCACACATAATGCAAATATTTTTGCATTAACCCAGTTTTTCCTTATGCATAGTTTATACAGCGGTCTCACAGGGGTGATACAGCTATATTCCGTACTTCCGCATCTTGTGCTGAAGGTTCTGGCGAAGCATTCCCAGCTCCTTCGCAGTCTTGGAAACGTTCCCCTCGTTAGCCACCAGACTCCTGCGTATTACAGTCTCCTCTATTCCCGCCAGATACTCGGCCAAAGTGCTGCTGCTTGCCGCAAAGCCTCCAATGCCCGGCTCGCTGCCTTTGTATTCGCTGCCCAGATCTATGGCGTCCGCATCAAGAACATGCTCATCGTCTGCCATGGAAACGGCGGCCATGATTATGTTCTCCAGCTCCCTGACATTACCGGGATAGTCGTAGTCCTCAAGCTTTTTGCGAGCCTCCCGGGACACCATCCATACCTCCTTGCCGTACCTGCTGTTGTATTTTTTCAGGAAGGCGCTGACAAGAACGGGTATATCCTCCTTCCTGTCCCTGAGAGCCGGAATGGACATGTTCACAATTCCCAGGCGGAAGTAGAGGTCCTTCCTCAGCTTTCCCTCTTCTATCATCTTCTCCGCGGGCTCGTTGATAGTTGCTATTATCCTCACGTCGATTGGAATATCCTTTGAGCCGCCCACTCTCCTGATGTACTCTTCCTGAAGAACTCGCAGCAGCTTGCCCTGAAGGCTTATGGGCATGGCGCTCACCTCATCCAGCAACAGTGTTCCCCCATTTGCCTGCTCGAAGAGTCCAGCCCTGTCTTCGGCTCCGGTGAAGCCGCCCTTCACCGTGCCAAAGAGCACTCCCTCAAGGAGACTTTCGGGAATTGCCGCGCAGTTCTGAGCCAGAAACGGTTTGTCCCTGCGCAATCCGTCATAGTGAATGCTCTGGGCAAAGAGCTCCTTGCCCACGCCGGTCTCTCCGTATATGAGAACGGAAACATCGTTCCTGGCAGCCTTCTTTGCCCTGGCCACGGTTTCCTCAAAGGCCCTGCTCTCGCCGATCAAATCATCGAAGCTGTATTTCCTGATGCCCTTGGGCTTGCCGCTGCCGCTTCCCGCAGCCTTTGCATTAACCGTATCCTGAAGATCCATGAGCCTGTCGCTCATGTCCTTGATGTCGGTGATGTCTCTAGCAACCTCCATGGCGGCCACAACCCTGTCATCCACGACAATAGGCACCGTGGTGTTGACGGTGGTTATCTCCTTGCCGAAGACATTCAGATATGTCTGCTGCCGGCGTATGCTGGACTTGCGGTTCTTAAGCGCCTGAAAGAGGGTGCTCTCCTCCTCGGGAATGAAGGAGAAGGCTTTTCTGAAGGGCTTGCCAAGAACATCGCTTACGCTTATCTTTTCCAGCTTGGCCATTTCTTCATTATATATTATTGTAATTCCGTCGGCGTTTACAACGTGCATGGCTCCGCCCAGAATCTCCGCCGCAGCCTGCAGTATAGCCTGATATTCCTTAGCTTTCATGACTTAAGGGTATCACAAAAGAAGGGCAAGTGCAAATATTTTTGCACTTGCCCTTCTGAAGGACTTCTTCTGAATGCTCCCCGGGGGAGCCGAATTAATATTTATACATTGTTTATGCATTTGCTGCCGGGCAAACTTCGGCAGTGACGCCTCCTGATTTTCCTACCAGGAGCCGCCGCCTCCGCCGCCTCCTCCGCCGCCGGCACCGCCGCCTCCCGAAGAGGAGATGGAGCTTGAAACTGCTTCCGAAACACTGCTGTTCATCAGGCTGCAGAGAGACACAGCACTGACTCCGCCAAGGTGATCTGGTCCCTCAATCCAGTCAGGATTGTCAACCTTGATGTTTTCAAAGTGCTTGGACCATTTTCCCTCCAGACCGAAGGCCATGGCATACGGGAGAACCTCGTAGAAGTAATCCGGACTCTCCTCCATGAGCATATTGAGCCTATCAAGCTCAGCAACATTGATAAATTCCTTGAGGCCCAGAAGCTTACCCATCATTTTCACCTTGTAGTCCGTAGGTGCAATGATTCTCGATGCCAGTATGCTTCCCAGACCGCAGACAGCAAACACGATAAGGTACATCCCAAGCGGGAACATGCAGTTGCCGGTGCAGAACAGGACTATGCAGAACAGTTCGGCTATCAGGAATGCAGCCATGAATATCGGTCCAAGGATTTTGTTTTTCCCGGATCTTACCATCATTCCGCCGATTACCGTCACTCCCAGGAAGGCCAGGGCCATGATTCCCGGAATTATATTCTCAACCGTTGAAATCTCGCTGGATAATCCGTAGAACAATGCAGCACCAACGGATATTATCAGAGACATCAGGAAGGATTTGCCGCTTCCCGTTGAAAGGGCCCTGTCCCCCTTGAATTCCATATTAAGGCTGCCTGTAACCTTCTGGAATTCCTCGCCGAATCTCTCATCCAGGTCGTCCATTACACGAACATTCCCGTCCTCAAAGAGAAGATTGAAGAACTTTCTCTGATACTCCGGTGCGGAATCGGGCAGATCCTTAACCTTGGTCAGTTCTATGACTTCCTTTGTCTTCCTTCTTACCTTCTTCTCCACTATTCTCATGGTCAGATATCCCTGGGTTCCGAACCACGGAATCAGACTGAGAACATCTCGATTGTCAGCATTTTCGTCTACTATAGTACCCACCTCAGCCGGTGAAAGGCCTTCAGGCGGATGGAATTCAACGGTTTGAACCGGCTTCTTTCTTCTGGTTCTGAGTCCGAAGAACAGCGCTGCCGCAACTCCCGCCAGAGCAATTACAAGACCCAGTATCGGCAGAATCGGAGATCTTGTCTTCTCTCCGGTAAAGTAGTCGTCAGGCAGAACTGCCTTTATGGTAATAGCCTCTCCGGGATCTATATCCTGTACGCTGCCGGTAATGGATTTCTCTCTCACAGCATACTTAACTCCCAGGGCATTGTCAGTGGTTCCCCCGCTGCCGCTAAATAGCATCAGGCTCTCCCTTGTTCCCTCCGGAAGGGCCTTGTCGAACTTCATGAAAAAAGAGAACTTCTTGATAGGAACGCTCCACCGGTCTCCCAGAACGTTATGGTAAATGAAATCAAAATCGTCAATTCTGTCATCAGGATACACATATGTATATGAAATGCTGTATTTCTGAAGGCCTTTGACAAGCTTGTCGGAATCTCCTATCTTTATCACCGTGGTGCCGCCGTCGCCGTCCTCAACGCTTCCTTTGCCGCCGGAAACTTTCACATCCTTAACAGAGCAGCCGTAGCTGTAGGTTTCCTTATCCCCATTGTCAGATGTGAGGTTAATGTCCAGCCTTGTAGGAATGGTTCTGTAAATTCCGTGCTTCCTGGCCAGGAAATAGGCATCGATGTCCTCCGTGATTTCCATGGTATTGTTCTCGTGAACCCGGATGTCCACCTGGTAATCATTAATCACGAAGCCCTGATTATCTTCCTCTGCAAAGGCAGTCTCCCCGCCTATGCAGGCAAAGCAGCTTATGCACATTACAATGACCGCTGCAATGGATACAATTGTCTTTCTCATGGTTATAATCTCCCTTTTCAAACTCCCTGCGATTATATCACAATTTCTTGCCTTTACCCTTGCCCCGACCGCAAAAAACCGCTAAAATACCTATTGGCAATAGGCGATATGAGGTTGAAGTGACAATGAAAAAGAAAATAGTATTTATCGGCAACAGCATAGTGGCAGGTTATCCCTGGAGCAAAGGCAAGAGCTTCCCGAGCATTATACGCCGGGCTCTAAAAGGAGATTGCGAAGAAATCCTTCAGCCTGCCTTTGGGAGAAGCCTGGGATTTGAGATAGTAAACAAGGGTGTGAACGGGGACACCACCGCAGGAATTCTGGGCCGCTTCAGGGATGATGTTCTTGACCACAGCCCGGAACTGGTGTTTATCATGACGGGTACGAACGATTTCATATACAGAGATGCCACGCCTCGGGAGGCCATGGACAACCTTGTGCAGATGGCAAAGCTGGTTGAAGCTTCCGGAGGCAAAACCGTCCTCCTGACACCTATTCCCGTGGATGCGGGAAAGGCGGAGTTCATGTGGATGGCGGGCTGCGGCATTTCATACCCTGCCGTAAACAGGGATATTGCAGAACTGTCAGAGCTGATTGCACAGTCCGGCATAGGCTATCTTGATCTTGGGGGAGCCTTTGCAGAATACGCCTCGGGCTTTGACGAACCGGATCTTGTTTACCTTGACGGAATTCATCCCATGCCGGAGGGACATGTATTTATAGCTGAAACAATAATTGACTATCTAAAGGAGGAGTTTGAGAAATGAGATTAAGAAAAGAAACGGATTCCATGGAAGAAAAGGATGTTTTGCTGGTGGCGCAGATTTCCGACGCCCTGGCTCACCCTGCTCGCATCAGGATTTTCAGGCATATCATGAGCTGCAACAAGAAGCGTCAGCCTGTCTGCAACAAGGATCTTGTTAAGGAGTTCGGCTACGCCCAGGCTACCATTTCACAGCACGTTAAGAAGCTGGTTGATGCCAACCTGCTGCAGGTGCAGAAAAGAGACCGTCTCTCCTGCTACTACGTTCATCTGGGAACGCTGCAGCAGTACCTGGAGGCCACCAGAAAGTTCGAGAACATGTAGGCAACTGCCGCGGGCTACCGGATTTCGTCTATACCCACGTTGGCAAGCTCATCGGCGCGGTTGTTCTTTTCTGTGATGTATCTGAATTCGTCGAAGGTGAAGCCGCTGCCGTTCCATTCGACGAATTTGTCGTAGAGCTTCTGAAGGTCCACAGCCCCGCTGTTCAGGTTCACGTGACCCTTAACTCTGTAAAACTCAATGGCGTGTCTGTCCAGAAACGGAAGGAGCTCCTGCCACAGATCCCGGTTCTCCACCGGTTTTTTCTGGGCGGTTTTCCAGCCGTTTTTCTGCCAGTTCACATACCATTTTTTTCTGAAACAGTCCATGAGATAGCTGCTGTCCGAAAATACCTGGATGGTCTGACCGTCTTTTTTTATTGCCCTGAAGGCCTCCAGCAGCGCTGTCATTTCCATTCTGTTGTTTGTGGTATTGGGAAGGCTTCCGTAGAGCTCCTTGGTGGCAGCTCCCCCTCCTGGACCGAATTCAAGCACCGCTCCCCAGCCTCCCAGGTTTTCCTCCTTCTGGTTGCCGGAGCAGCCTCCATCTGTGTATATTCTCAGTACTCTGTCGTTTCTCATGATTCTCCTCTGCGCTTGGTTTCTTCTGTTGCTTCTGTTTGCTTTTGCTTCTAGTCGTTATTGCTTCTGCCGGTGCGCTTTGATTAAAGGTGCGTTTTGATGTCCTCGCTGTCGACAATATCGGCACCGCTTGTTTCCATTACATAATCCTCGTATCCCTCCGGCAGACCTGTGTCCGCCTTGGGGATATACACTCTGAATTCCGTTCCCTCTCCCGGAGTGGAGTCCACCTCTATGCGTCCTCTGTGGTCCTCCACCGCCTGCCGGGCAATTGCCAGCCCCAGGCCTGTGCCTGCGCCTGATTCCTTGGTGGTAAAGAAAGGATCGTAGATTTTGTCCCGGATTTCCTCGCTGATTCCCGGCCCGTTGTCTCTGACGGTGAACACAACATCCTCCCCGTCCACTGCCGTGGAAAGGGTAATTTCTCCCCCCTCTTCTCCCATGGCCTGAAAGGCGTTCATCACAAGATTAAGCAAAAGCTGGGAAAGCTGGGTTTCATTTCCCTCTATGCTTCTGCCGTCGCAGTGAAGATCCCGGAAGATATCCACGTTCTTCGGCAGTGCCGGTGCCGTAACATGAAGCACCTTGTTGACAAGGTCATCAGGTACTATTCGCTTGAATACGGACTCGGTGTTTTTCCTGGACAGCTCCGACAGTCTGGCTATTATGTCCTTCGCTTTTACCGAGGCGTTGTATATTTCTAGAACGTCATCGTATATCTGGTCGTCATCCTGGGGCAGCTTCTCTAGAGTCATGAGGCTGTATCCCATTATCGGTGTCAGCAGGTTGTTGAACTCATGAGCTATGCTTGAGGTCATGGTACCTATCGTTTCAAGCCGCTGATGATGAGCAAGCTCCCGGGTCTTTTTAGTAAGCTCCTCCATCTGCAGGTTCTTTTCTCTCAATGTCTGCAACTCTATATCAACCTGCTGCTTCTCTCTTCTGCTTTTGAGGAAGAGAAGGATAATCAGGAGAACTCCCGCAGCTGCAATCAGCAGATATATTATGAGTTTTGTGGCTGTTCCTCTGGCAAGCCCCTCCAGGGCATCATAATCAAGGGCGGCGGAAATGGCAAATATTCCGTTCTCTGTTGCCGAGGATGGCATGGTGTCCACCCTTGTGGTGATTCTGCTCTTCCCTGACAGCTTCTCATAGGAGCCGCTGTCCGCCGCAGAGTTCTTCTCGCTTCCCTT
>JALFKB010000081.1 GCA_022775805.1 Clostridiales bacterium | reverse complement strand
GGGAGCCAGCGAGGAAATGATTTGCGTTCTGGACGATAATCTCAGACACCTGGCGGAAATAATTCAGAGGGATCTTGGTGAGAATGTGCTGAATATGCCGGGTGCAGGTGCTGCCGGAGGACTGGGTGCAGGTGCTGTGGCTTTTCTTAAGGGTAGACTTCATGAAGGAGTGAAGATAATCGCAGAGCTTCTGGAACTTGATGAGAAAATTAAGGGTTCAGATATTGTGTTCACAGGAGAGGGCAGGTGCGATCTACAGACTCTTAACGGCAAGGCGCCTTACGGAGTGGTTTCCATTGCCAACAGCTACGGGATTCCCTCGGTAATAATTGCCGGTGATGTGGATCCAAGGCTGAAGGCATCACAAATAGAAGGAATTAGGGAGATAATTGGAATTAAGACTGAAAACATGACGCTGGATTATGCGAAGGGACATGTTTACGACCTTATTGCAGATGCCACCATGGCATCTTTTGAAAGATTCGTAAGAGAGGATATTCATAAGAGAGGGTAGGTGTTCTGATTTATGAAAAGATTAGGTAAAGCTCCTGTTAAGGCTAAGGCTGAATCGGCTAAAAAGACCAATGGTCCTCGCAATTATCTGGAAATTGTGGTGGACAGAGAAGAGGCAATTCGCAAAAAGATTGAGCGTGTGGAGGGCAGGATTCTCGGCTTCAAGGTCAACAAGCTTGAGGTGGGTGAGATAACCGATGTTTGGGTGCCGTACTGCCTTCTTAAGTACGACTATCACATATCCAAAACAAGCAATTTCATCAAGGGGGGACACAGAACCGGTACGGTATACATAATTTACGATCTGAATGAGGAACACTGTTTCCAGTACGATCAGGTTGAGACCGGTGAGCTGCCCATTGTGAAGAGCAGCATTCCTCTCAAGGAAAACCAGAAGGTTCTGAAATACAAAAAGACCGAAAAGGAGCTGGATGCGGAGGTTCGTGATTTCATACAGATGAAAATAATGCTGAAAACCTTCGGCCATTCCGCTGAGCTTACTCTCAAGGAGCAGACTGTTTTCTACAGGCCCGCTGCGGAAATAGAGATATTCTTCAAGGGCAGAAACAGAAACCTCAGATACGCATATCTTGATGAGTATGCTGTAACCAATGAGCACATTCTTGGTATGAAATACCGTTTAAAGAATTAGTTGTCATTATTATTATTATTATGGAAAGGAGTTTGACATGACTGATTTTTCGACAATGTGGTCAGGGATTGACACATTCTTGATACTTCTGTACTTCGCAGGAATACTCTTTGTCGGTATTTTTATGAAGCGCAAGGCAAGTACAAGCATGAAGAGTTTCTTCGTTGCGTCAAGAAGACTGACAATCCCAATTCTTATCGGCGTCGGAGCAGCAAGTTGGGAGGATTCATGGTCTATCGTTGGTGCCGCAGAATGCGGAGCAACAATGGGCGTTTGCATAATTTTCTTCTACCTGATTCCGACAACTATCCTGAAACTGCCTTGTGCACTCTGGATAGGACCTCGTGTAAGAGAGAGATTCCCTGACTGGGTAGTAACACTCCCCGACATGATGGCTTACCTGTATGACAACAAGACTAAACTTGTTGCAGCACTTGGTATTCTGCCTCAGATGTTCTACGATGCGGCAATCACAGTTGCCGGAGGCGAAGTTATTTCTTATGTAACCGGCATCAACATGTGGGTGTCATTCGGTTTAATGGGACTTATCTGCATTTTATACACATCGCTTTCGGGACTCTGGGGTCTGGCTATTACAGACATGATACAGTTTGTAATCATGACTGTATCTGCAGGAGTGCTTTGCCTTGGTGTATACAGCTATTTTGATGGTTTCGGAAACCTCTTCGCTCAGGCAGATGCAATTGATCATAATCTGGTTACCGTATTCGGTGGAAACGGACCAATGGAGGTTGCCGCCTGGCTTGTAAGTGCCGTTGCCATTTATGCTAACGCACAGTCATATCAGAGATTCGGATCTGCACGTTCCGCTGCAGACCTTAAGGTTGCGTACTCGTTTATAGTAATGTTCGGACAGTTCTTCATGGCAATCAATGTTATGGCTGGAATGGCATCGAGAGTAATGTTCCCTGAAATTGCAGCAGAATCATCCTCTCAGGCATTCTGGTCGGTTGTATTTACCATCCTGCCTGTGGGACTGAGAGGACTATTTGTTGCTTCACTGATTGCTGCGGTAATGTCAACTGTAAGTGCCGACTACCTCTGCTGCGGCGCAGCTGTCTGTCACGACATCGTTAAGGGCTTCATCAATAAGAACATGACAGACAAGGGTGATATTCTAGGCACAAGAATCAGCATCTGGATTATCGGTATCGCCATGACCTTCTGCACATACTTCTGGCAGGGCGGAATCGAAAAAGCCTGGTACTATGTGGGCGGATTCTCAGTTTCCGCTTTCCTGGTTCCTCTTATCGTAGGTCTGTACTACAAGAAGAGAACACCTGTTGCCGGTTTCTGGACAATGATTTTCACAATGGTGCTGTATGCTATCTGGGAATTTGCTCTCCAGTGTCCTGCAGCTATTCCTTCAAATCTGGTTGCATTCGCGTTCAGCTTCGTATGCTATATCGTACTCTGCAATGCAACCTACAAGAAGTATGAAGGACAGATCAACGACATGTCACAGGTTCACAATCCGGACAATGAATAGGGAGGTGTAATGATGAACAGCAAGAAAGAAATGAGCCTTGCAGCCAGAAACAGACTGGCATATATAGCAGCTGCTATTACTGTCATCTTTGCAATTGCATCCGGAGTCATGCTTTATGTTCAGTCCGATAACGTGTATCCACTCATTCTGGGAGTGGGAGCTCTCATTTACGGACCAACATGCCTGATATTCTACATTATTGAAATTGTAAAGGGCGTTTTCAAGGGTAATGAAGATGATGATCCTGAAGCAGTTGAAGCAGAATAGCAGATACATAGCTTAAACACAAAAGAGCTGCTGCGCCGAGAAACAGGCGCGGCAGCTCAGTTTTTATTATGCAAAGGCAGCCTTGCTATGATGTCTTCTGGTAAAGGGCGGCAATGTACAGAACAAACAGATCGTGAGAAATGCGAATATCAAGCCCGGTCTTTCTCTTTATCTTTGAGATTCTGTACTGTACCGTATTCTTGTGCTGGAAGGTATGTTCCGATATTTTCGTGATGGAGCCGTTGTAATTGAAATAGAGCAGAACGAAATCGCATATTTCGTTTATCTCTTCACCGCTGCATCGTTTGAATATGCTGGAATGGAGGTATTCCTTGGAATTGGCGGGAATCTGATCAATAAGCACGCTTAGAGCGGCAGCATTAAAGAGATAAACGCCGGGAACCTCGTTAGGCAGATATGTTTCAGCGAACATGGCCTCACCGTAGGACCTGCTTATTGCCAGGTAATCATCCCGTTCGTTTCCAATGGCACATATCAGAGAGTGACAGCTTGTTTCCTCGATGTAAGCCTTCACTTTAACGAGAATATCAAAGAGCTTCCGGCTCTCCATGTTGGCGAGAACTATAAATTCGCCTCCGTTGTATACGCAGAGCATGTGCCTGGAACCGAAAAGGCGGCTTAGACGCTCTTTGATTCCATCTAGAAAAACTACCTCATTCTCGAGATCCAGCGGGGCGCTGCTCTCATGAAAGCGAAGAGTAGCAACTGTGAAGGGACCGCTGCATTTTAAACCGCTCTGGGTTATTCTGTCTTCGATTTCCTTGGAGTGAAGGGTAATGTTGCCGTGTATAAGGTCGTTTACCAGCATAAGATCCGCATTCTCCTTGCTGAATCGTATTATGCGGTCCAGGTCGTTTTTTACCAGCATTTCTGTGAGCTTGCGGACAATGGTGCCCTGACCGATTACCTGGCTTGGATTACCGGTAATACCGATTATGGCAACCCGCTTGTTCTCTACAATTACCGGGAGGTTTATTCCCTGTTTGCAGCCTTTGTATTCATCATCCTCATAAATTATCAGTTCGTCCCTGTTGTGCCTGGCCAGTTCAATTGCACCGTAGTGAAGTGTGCCTTCACGATCCGGATTGGTGCTGGATATAATCGTGCCGTCATTACCTATAAGATTGATATCGAAGTTAACAACAGGTGACAGCTCGCTGATGATGTAGTCAGCAATTTTCTTGTCAATTACCATAGAATCCTCCCATGTACTATATAACATATGATAACAGTATTTCTTGGTTTAGAAAACATATTTTTATTCCGGGTTTTGTGCTATTATTAATACAATAACTGAGTAAAGTATGACTGTGAAAGGAGATTTACATGAAAGCAAAATCATGCTCATCCTTCGTAATAATGGGATCGGAAACGAATTCAGGAGAGATAATATACGCCAAAAACAGCGACAGACCTGTGAATGAAGCCCAGCCCCTGATATATTATCCGGCTGCGGATCATGAGGAAGGGGAGCTTATCGACTGCTCATTTGCCAGAATACCACAGGTTAAACATACATATGCCTGCATAGGCTCTAAACCTCACTTCTTCTGGGGTTTTGAACATGGTGTTAACGAGTTCGGGCTCATGATAGGAAATGAACAGGTTTCCGGAAGGGAGTATCCTGAGAGAAAGTGGGGACTCATCGGAATGGATATTCTGAGACTGGCACTGGAAAGAGCCAGGGACGCCAGGGAAGCCATTGAGGTTATTACACAGCTCCTGGAGACTATCGGAACAGGGGGATCGCCTCTGTACAGAATCCACCCGTTTAACAGCAATTTCATAATATCAGACCCTAACGAGTCATATGTATTCGAATCCCATCAGAGAAAGTGGGCAATTAAGAAGGTGGACAGATGGGCGAACTTCGGGAACTGCTATTCAATTCAGGAAGATTATGACATGCTTGCCGAGGGAACAGTGGAAGAAGCTGTACAGAAGGGATGGTGGACAGAGGGTGTTCCATTCAATCCTGCCAAGGCATGGACCATAGATGAGCTGTACTATGATGAATGTGAGGGCTTTGCCAGATTTGCAAGACTCGGTCACCTTATCGGCAGAAGTGTTGACAGCGGGTATAAGATGACCCCTAAGGACTGCATGAACATTCTGAGGGATCATTATGAGGATGTACCTGAGCTGAACACTATTTTCAGCATTGCTGCAAACAAGGCGGGAAGCATCTGCACTCACCCGGGGGGAATGGGCTACGGATGTGCCACTGCAGCAAGTACGGTAACAGTCCTTCACAAGGATGCTCCAAAGGAGCTTCTGTACACATACTGGGGAAGCATGGCTCCACCTTGCTGCTCCATTTTCAGACCGTACTACAATGTGGATTTCCTTCCTGAGGACCTTCAGCATGCCAGATCCCTGTACAGACCGGAGGATCAGTGGTGGCAGTTTACTGAACTGGAGCGCTACATTGCACTGAATTACGAGAAATATGCTCCGAAGGTAAAGGAAGTCTTCTGCAAGCTGGAGGATGAATTTATACAGAAGGCTGAGCATGTGGAAAAGACATATAACGGCGACGTAAATATCCTGAAAGATTTCTCTGCTGAATGCTCCAGGAGAAGTTCAGATGAGGCAATCAGGCTGACAGATGAAATAAAGTCAAAGGTAACAACCAGGGATATTGACAGGATGCTTCTCAGATACTTTACGGAGTCATCGGATGAAGCCGGTATGCCGTATGATAAATCAATTATAAAATAACGTGGCTCTAGAAATAACTGCTTTAAAAAAGAACTGCCGTACTATGTTTTTAGTGCGGCAGTTCTTTTAGTGTTAGTTTAATATTCGCTCTTTTTGTTGATTTTTTCGCTCATTTCATTGAAGGTCTTTCTGGAAATCGGGTATTTGTAAAGGGCGAAGGCGGCTATGAGAATGAAGATTACAGGAACCCAGGTGGTGCAGTTGATAATCCAGCTGTTTGTGAGATCGTTCTGTATCGGAGCATTGCCGTCAAAGCCTGTAAGCTGCAGGATTATTCCAAGTATCTGGGCTCCGATTCCCTGGGCGATGCTTTCCACAAGGCCTTGAACCGATACAATGGAGCCTTCCCGTTTCTTACCGGTAGTATACTCGTCATACACGCAGAGCTCGTAAACAATTGCCGGCATGATCTGCCAGTAAATGCCTGTTGCAATGCAGGTGAACAGTATAAATATGCCAAGGGTGATTAAACCGTGAACTCCTATGAACAATTCGGCAATCATCAGCACTGAGGCAATAAGGAATACAATTATCAGGGCTGTGCGATTGTCGGTTTTGCGGCAGAGAAGTATTGCAGGGAGAATAAGACATATCTGCATTATGCACCTGAAGAACATGGCTCCTGAGGTCTGTAATCCGGTGAAGCCTATCTTATACGTCAGAAAGTACATGAAGTCACCCATAATCATTCCGTAGGCTATCAATGCAAACAGACATGCTATGAGAATGTATTTTGTAGGTTTGAGAGTCAGCACGCTTGCATAATCCCTGATGAGACCTTTGAAGCTCAGCTTCGCCTTTGTATCAGCATGAGAGGTTTCAGCAATATCATATTTTCTGGAAGATGCAGCGGTAATGATTATGCTTGCACCTGTGATAACAGCAATCATCAAGGCTGTGGAGGTCCAGGCTTCAGATACCGAAAGACCCAGCCCGTTCAGATAATCAACGATAATCGGAGGCAGTGCCATGCTGAAAAATGTGCCGATAAGGTTGAAGAATGAGGCATAGGATCTTAAGGTGGTCCTTTCATCGTAGTTATCTGAGTATTCGGCTCCCAGTGCATAGAATGGAACAAAGAATGCAGTGAAGGAGGTCCAAAAGGCCATTGACATGAAGCAGTAGTATATAACCTTAAATCCATATGAGAAATCAGTTGAAGTAAACAGCAGCACAATACACACCATGAGGGGCGGCACACTGCCGAAGATGAATGGTCTTCTACGACCGAATCTTGAAGAAAAATTGTCTGATATGTAGCCGATTACCGGGTTGATTAACGCATCCCACACGGCGGCTATAACTGTTATGGTACCTGCCATGGCAGGCTTGATTCCGGCTACGGTTGTAAGAAAGAACAGGAGATATGTTCCCGTGAAGGTATATCCCATGGCATCCCCGACAGCAGCGGAACCGTATCCGCATTTAGCTCTGACTGTAAGTGTGTCTGTGTGTTTTTTTTTGGTACTCATAAATCCTTCTTTCATATTTTATTACCTTATTATTGTATCACCAATTCCCGTAGAAAAAATATAGTATTTGTAACAAAAAAACTGCTTTCCGTTAGTGTAAAGTAGTTGTGGAGTTTTTAAAGAAAAAGAAATAGAGATCAATCCCAAAGTGTTAAAATGGTTTTACCAACAAATCATTCAACGAAAGGAAGATCTCTATGGAAAACATTATACAGCAGATAGCAATTG
>JALFKB010000070.1 GCA_022775805.1 Clostridiales bacterium | reverse complement strand
GCAATTCTGAACAAACATGTAATCTCCAACAGAAGCATCCCGTACCAGCTCTCCCTCCATGATGCGGTCAATTTTCATCTCCTGATGCTTGCTGTTTCTGGCAATAAGACATCCTTTGATAATATCCAGCTTATTAACCTCCCGCACTGCCTGCTTCAGCACCGGATCGGCACTCAGGATTGCGTTCAGTTCTTTTTTCATTTCAAGTAGTTTTCTGTTCATATTCAGTGTTCGAGTCTAGTGTTTTTGTTTAGTATTCGATTAGCATTTCATGCATGATGCCTGCTTACTGTTTCATGAATCCGATGCGACCCTTGGCGATCATGTATTTGTACATTTCCACATCCCCGAAGTCTCCATCAATCTTGTGAAGATCCGGCATCTTGGCCTTTATCTTGTCATAGCTCATGGTCGGAAGGAATACGATGTCATATTTGTGCAGGAATGTCAGCTGAAGGAAATCCAGCACTTCATCATCATTGAAGCCCTCCTCAAGTCCCACATGAAGGGTAATCTTCAGTCCCTGTCCAACTGCTGCATTAATGCCGTCAATTACAGGCTGCAGGGTCTTGCCCTCATGGGTTTTCTCATATCTGGTATAGTTGATAGTATTCAAAACCACCGTTACATCCGTAACGCCGTCGGCCTTTAGCGCCGCCGCCTTCTCTTCCAAATCCTGTCCGTCGGTGACAATAGTCTTCTTTTCTTCTGCCATTTCTATCATTTCTCCTTAATCTATTCAGGGTTTTCCGTTCAGCTGCCCGGACTTGTCCCATCCAGGCTTGCACTGTCCTGTTATGCCGCTGCATTCTTCAGGCGAAAACCCAGTCTACTTCAGTATCTATTGTACTTCAAATCCCGGCAGTAGTCAAAACCCTCTGCCGCCATTCTTTGACTTTGCCTGCATTCCTAAGCGCCGCTTCATTGACACCTCCCGGCCACTCCGCGCCTCCGCCATCGTGCCTTCCCTCCGATTTTTTTCAACATAAGACTCTGATAATATGATATTATAACCTCATGAAAATACTTGTACTGAGCGACACACACGGAAAACTGAATATGGTCAGGGACATCTGGCCGAAGCTGAACGGAGTGGACCTGGTAATCCACGCCGGCGACTACGCCTCCGACGCCGAGGCAATCCACAGGGAATTCGGTATCCCCGTTGCCTACGTCAAAGGCAACTGCGACGGCTGCTGCAGTTCATCTCATAAGGACTCCCAGGGCGGTGACTACGCAGTTGTAAGCACTGACGGCGGGAACATCCTGGTCACCCACGGCCATAACGAGGGAGCCGGCTACAGCCTGGACCGCCTAAGATACAAGGCCCTGGAAGAAAACTGCGTGGCAGTTGTTTACGGTCACACCCACGTGGCGGAGGTTCGTCAAATTGACGAGCCGGCAGCACCCGGCGGCAGCCTCTGGTTTATCAATCCCGGCAGCCTGCCTTTGCCCCGGGACAACAGCGGCGGCTCCTACGGCATAATAAGATCAGAGGAAGACAGGTTCGACGCCACCATAGTCTACTACTCCACAATAATGGGCAGCAGCCGCAAAGGCAATCCTGCGGGTTATGTAAGCAGCCTATTGAATTACAGCGATCGCTTCTAAATAAAAAAAGCTTCAACAAAATCGAAATGTTGAAGCTTTAATTATTTTGATTCAAACAACGCTGCCGCGTCAAACAATCAGACCGGATGCCTAGAACGTAAACACCGTCTTGATTATCACAAACATGAAGATAATCAGATAGATAATAATCTCAATAAGCAGAATCAGCTTGATAATAGCCAGCACCTTCCGTATGCCTTTTCCATGAAGCTGTGCACTGAAACCGCCCTTCATGCTTCTGATAAGAAGCAGCAGCACTATAACACCAAATATAAAAGCTGTGAAAAGAATTAACATCTTTGATACCCTATTTCTTTCTCAATTAGTCTGTATCAATAGTAACAAAAAAACCCGGCACTTTCAAGAAAAAACAAACTACCTTCCGCCCATTCTCTCCTTCATTGTGTCAATGTTCATGAAAATGCTGGCGGCTGTGGCGGCGAGCTTGCCGTCCGACTTGCGAACAGCCTCACCTGTAAGCTGTGTGATTCTGAGCCCCGTCTGGGTTGCCTTTGCAGTAACTATAAGAGTATCCCCCGCTTCAACCGGCCTGATGTACTTAACATCCAGACTAACCGTTGGGGCGTAGTTCTCCCCTGCAAAGAACCGTGCAAGGGCTGCCAGAGTCACATCGAAGGCAGTGCATATCATGCCACCGTGAATCTGTCCGACTCTGTTGGTCTGCCACCTGTCCACCGGAAACTCCATAGTTAGAGTCCTGTCCGCGAAACTGCAGGAGCCCCCGGAGCACTTCATCATGCCGTTCAAAGTGTCCCGCTGGACAACATTGTTTTCGTGAAGGGTCTTCTCCAGATGCGCCTCCATCTGCTTTTGCTTCATTATTTTCCCCTTTCGTAATACGCCTTCTTTTCATCCTCGGGAACCATGTTTCCGCCCGTTGCCCAGATAATGTGAATCGAGTTCTCATCCGGTGCAGGGAAAGCCTCTCCCTCGTATCCGCAAATATACTCAGGACCTGCAAAGGCAGCACATGCCGATGGTTCAATGAATATGCCTTCTCTGTCCTTTAAGGCTGCCAGGTACGGGTAAAGCTTCTCGTCATCCACAGTGAAGCAGCCTGTCAGTCTCGTCTGCATGGCCGAGGCCACAAGCCCTGAAGGTCTGCCCACAGCCAGTCCGTCGGCTTCCGTTCTGCCGTCAATTCCAATATCTCCGACGGAAATCTCGTTAAGCTTGCCGCTTATGAGACCCAGCGCCATACAAGGGGCATGGGTAGGCTCCGCGAAAAAGCAGTACGCGTTGTCTCCGAAGTATTCCTTTAGTCCGTATGTCACGCCGCCGGGTGCTCCTCCAACGCCGCAAGGCAGGTAAACATAGAGCCTGTGATCCTTGTCAACCTTGATGTTCTGTTCCCTAAGCTGAGCAGCCAGGCGCTTGCCGGCAACTGAGTAGCCCGCGAAAAGATCCAGAGAGTTTTCATCATCAACAAAGTGACACATAGGATCGGCCTCTGCCTCCTTTCTTCCCTGTGCCACAGCCTTTTCATAATCGTCCGGATACTCGATTACTGTAACACCCTTGGAGCGGAGCATGTCCTTTTTCCACTGGCGGGCATCCGCAGACATGTGAACCGTAACCTGGAAGCCTATTGCCGCGCTGATAATGCCGATGCTGAGCCCCAGATTTCCCGTGGAACCGACAGCCACCTTGTACTGTGAGAAGAACTCCCTCATCTCAGGACTGCCAAGATCCTCATAGTTTTCAAATCTGCCCTGGGCACGCTTCTCCGCCAGCTTCAGCACCTCATAGATACCTCCCCTCGCCTTCACGGAGCCTGAAATAGGAAGGTGTGAATCCTGCTTCAGAAACAGCCTTCCCTTAATTCCCATATCCCCGGCAACTCCCGGAATTTCAGTCAGAG
>JALFKB010000032.1 GCA_022775805.1 Clostridiales bacterium | reverse complement strand
TTATCGCCTAAAATTTTCCAATTGTTGTAAATATCAGTCTCATTTTTCATTTGCTTCAACATTTTTCTGATTTTGTTGAAGCAATTTTTCTTAATTAGGAATTGCTTCAAATCTGACCTCGGAAATGCCTTTAAATGCAGGCAACATCAGGCTCATGTTGAAGCAAAATCATCTCAGTCGCAATTGCTTCAACAATCCTGCCCACGAGCCACGCATATCTGATAACGCGTCTATTTATTCCATCGCTTTCAATTGTTTCCAGCTCTTCATCGCTCGCTGCTGCTGCACTGCATCGTCATTGCAGCTTTTGTGTTTGCCGGGGTGCCGGGTGCCGGGAGAAGCGCTTTCCGCAGGAGCCCCTGCAATGACCAGCGAAATGAGCATGGGGAGCGGCTAAAGGTCAGCAATGTTTGAGCGCACCGGCGCGAGTTTTGCTGACCTTCCGCGAGCTGCGAATGAGCGCGGCTCATTGCGGGTGACGAGGACGAAGCTTCCCCGGCAACCGGCACCCCGGGAAATAAAAAAAGCTGCTGCACTGTCAACGTAGTGCAGCAGCATATTTTTTAGTTATCCCGAAATTAAACCAATTCGAGGAATACTACTTCTGCAGCGTCGCCTCTACGAGGTCCAAGCTTCAGAATTCTTGTGTATCCGCCCTGACGGTCCGCATACTTAGGTGCGATTTCTTCAAATAACTTAGTTACTACTGATTCATCATAGATGTAAGCCATAGCCTGTCTTCTGGCGTGGAGATCACCGCGCTTACCCAGCGTAATCATCTTCTCAGCCTGTCTTCTGGCTTCCTTAGCTCTGAATTCAGTTGTCTGGATTCTGCCTTCTCTAAGCAGGTCAGTTACCAGATTTCTCAGCATAGCTTTTCTATGAGCTGAATCTCTGCCTAATTTTCTGTATCCTGGCATTTCTGCTTTCCTCCTGTTAATTATTTCCGTGCCGAGGCACGTATTTCAGTTATTCGTCACTTTCTCTTAAACTCAGGCCAAGTTCTTCCAGCTTGTGTTTAACTTCATCCAGTGACTTCTTACCAAGGTTTCTAACCTTCATCATGTCTTCTTCGCTCTTCATTGTCAGCTCTTCAACTGTGTTGATTGCCGCTCTCTTCAGACAGTTGAATGATCTTACCGAGAGTTCAAGCTCTTCGATAGTCATCTCCAGCGCCTGAGTAGCAGGATTGCCTGGTTTCTCAACCAGAATATCCATGCCCTCTGCCGAGTCGTTGAGGTCAACGAACAGCTTCAAATGTTCCTGCATGATTTTAGCACCAATTGAAACGCCTTCACTTGGTGTAATGGATCCGTCTGTCCAGATTTCAAGAATCAGCTTGTCATAGTCTGTAACCTGTCCAACTCTTGTATTTTCAACAGTGAAGTTGCACTTTCTTACAGGCGTGAAAATTGAATCTGTCGGGATCATGGAAATCAGTGTGTTCTCATCCTTGTTCATTTCAGCAGGTACATAGCCTCTGCCTCTTGCAAGGTTGATTTCCATAACGAGTGTTGTGTCCTCGTCGAGGGTCGCAATGTGCAGTTCCGGATTGAAAATTTCAATATCTGAATCCTTGATAATATCAGCTGCAGTTACTTCCTTCGGTCCTACCTCGTTAATAACCACTCTCTTTTCGTTTTCGCCTGTCAGTCTTACTGCAAGCTTTTTCAGGTTCAGGATGATTTCAGTAACATCTTCCTTGACACCCGGAATGGTTGAAAACTCGTGAAGGATGCCATCAATCTTAACTGATGTGACAGCCACGCCCGGGAGTGAGCTGAGCAGAATTCTTCTCAGAGAATTTCCCAGTGTTGTTCCGTAACCTCTTTCAAGGGGTTCCACAACAAACTTTCCGTAATTCGGATCATCGTTTGAATATACACATTCGATTGTTGGTTTTTCAATTTCTATCACGTTTAACCCTCCCTTTTATATAGGCATCATGCAAAAGCAATCCGCCTTTGATTTACGAGCTTGACAGTACATTATTTTGAGTACAGTTCGACGATAAGGTGTTCTGCAACAGGTGTGTCAATCTGTTCTCTTGTAGGAACTGAAAGAACCTTTCCTTCCAGCTTCTCAACGTCAACTGATACCCATTCAGGAACTGTGATAGTCATTTCCTTTACTTCCTTGAACTTAGGAGAGTTGGTGCTCTTTTCCTTAACCTTGATAACATCGCCAGGCTTAACTGTGTATGATGGGATGTTTACCTTCTTGCCGTTTACAGTAAAGTGTCCGTGGTTAACCAGCTGTCTTGCTTCCTTTCTTGATGAAGCGAATCCCAGTCTGAATACCACGTTGTCAAGTCTTGTTTCCAGCATAATCAGCAGGTTTTCACCTGTGATACCTGACTTTCTGTCAGCCTTGTCAAAGAGATTTCTGAACTGAGTTTCCTGCAGTCCGTAGAATCTCTTAGTCTTCTGCTTTTCTCTCAGCTGGAGTGCATAGTCTGAAGCCTTTGATCTTCCCTGTCCATGCTGTCCGGGAGCATAACCTCTTCTTTCCATGGCACACTTTGTGCTGTAACATCTGTCGCCCTTAAGGAAGAGCTTCTGTCCTTCTCTTCTGCAAAGTCTGCAGTTAGCGTCTGTATATCTTGCCATTTGTTATCCTCCCTTCTATCAGACTCTTCTACGCTTCGGCGGTCTGCATCCATTATGAGGAATCGGTGTGATATCCTTAATCATGGTTACTTCGAGACCTGCAGTCTGAAGAGCTCTGATAGCAGCTTCTCTGCCGGATCCCGGACCCTTTACGTATACTTCAACTGTTTTAAGACCGTGCTCCATAGCTCCCTTTGCAGCTTCTTCTGCAGCGGACTGTGCAGCAAACGGTGTTGACTTTCTTGATCCTCTGAAGCCCAGTGAACCTGCGCTTGACCATGAAAGTGCGTTACCTGCCATATCTGTCAGAGTAACTAATGTATTGTTAAAGGTAGCCTGAATATGAGCCTGACCTTTTTCAACGTTCTTACGTTCTTTTCTCTTTTTTCTAACAGCTTTCTTAGCAGCTTTAGCCATATTACTCTACCTCCTTTACTTCTTCTTTCTTCCAACGGTCTTCTTAGGACCCTTGCGAGTTCTTGCGTTAGTCTTGGTTTTCTGTCCTCTTACAGGCAGACCTCTTCTGTGTCTGATACCTCTGTAGCAGCCGATTTCCATGAGTCTTTTGATGTTCATGGATACGTCTCTTCTCAGATCACCTTCTACCATGTAATCGTTTTCGATAACCTTTCTGATTTTACCGGCTTCCTCTTCAGTGAGGTCCTTAACTCTTGTTGAAGGGTTGATTCCGGTCTTTTCCAGAATTTCTCTGGAAGTTGTCCAACCAATACCATAGATGTAGGTAAGGCCAGCTTCGATTCTTTTTTCGTTTGGTAAGTCTACACCGGCTATACGAGCCATATTTTCCTCCTGTTCCCATCTTCCGTCACGCACCCGGGCTCTTACCTGCCCGGAGCATAATATAAACGGGATGTTCTAAAATAAGTGATAATTAATTAGCCCTGCTTCTGCTTATGCTTAGGATTTTCGCAGATAACCATTACTTTTCCTTTTCTCTTGATTATCTTGCATTTTTCGCACATAGGCTTTACGGAAGCTCTTACTTTCATTTTGTTTCCTCCTTATGCTTTGCCTCTCCATGTGATTCTTCCCCGGGTCAGGTCATACGGTGAAAGCTCCACCTTTACCTTATCTCCCGGAATAATTCTGATATAGTTTGTTCTTATCTTACCGGATACATGTGCAAGCACCTTATGACCGGTTTCAAGTTCTACTACGAACATTGCGTTTGGCTGTGCTTCTACAACAACGCCTTCAGCTTCTATGACATCTTTCTTTGCCATACTCTCTACACCTCGCTATATTCGGGGCTATTCGCCCAGAGTGAGCAGCTCCGGCTCACCATCGGTAATAACTACAGTATTTTCATAATGGGCAGACAGCTTGCCGTCAAGTGTGACAACTGTCCAGTCATTGGATAACGTTCTAACATCGTACGTTCCCTCACAGATCATTGGTTCAATGGCAAATACCATTCCCTTTGCCAGTCTCGGTCCTCTTCCGGCTTTGCCGAAATTAGGAATCTGAGGGTCTTCGTGCATGTTCTGTCCCACGCCGTGACCGACGAAGTCTCTGATTACGCTGAAGCCTTCGCCTTCAGCAGACTGCTGAATTGCATGGGAGATATCTGACAGCCTGCAGCCGACTTTGCAGTATTCAAGACCTGCGAAAAAGCTGTCTCGTGTTGCCTCCATCAGATGTCTTGCCACATCGCTGACCTCACCCACAGGGTAGGTTCTGGCGGCGTCGCTGACGTATCCTTTGTAGGTAGATCCCACATCAACGCTGACAATGTCTCCTTCTCTCAGAATTCTTTTCTTGTCGGGAATCCCATGAACAACTTCATCGTTGATTGAGACACACGCACTGGCCGGGAATCCTCCGTATCCTTTGAAGGATGGAATCATTCCGGCCCCGCGAATTGTCTTCTCAACAAATCTGTCAATATCGGCCGTAGATAGGCCGGGCCTGATGATGTTTTCAAGTTCCTTGAGTATGAATCCAGTCACCTTGCCCGATTCTCTCATTAAATCAATTTCTGAATCAGATTTGATAATGATCATGCCTACTCACCTAATATGCCAACTATTGCATTAAATACGTTTTCCAAACCTGTTGTGCCGTCAATATGGGAAATATTGCCGGCCTTTTCATAGTAATCTATGAGAGGCTTGGTTTCCTTGTTGTAAACCTCGATTCTGTTAGCAGCTGTTTCTTCGTTATCATCTTTTCTCTGAATCAGTTCTGCTCCGCAGACATCGCATATGCCTTCCTGCTTTGGAGGGATGTTTACAATGTGGAATGATGCTCCGCACTTTGAGCAGACTCTTCTGCCTGTAAGTCTGATCATCAGTTCCTCTCTGTTAACATCGATGTCCAGAACGTTGTCAATCCTGCTTCCTCTTTCAGCCAGGAACTTGTCCAGGGCCTCAGCCTGAAATACTGTTCTAGGAAATCCGTCCAGAAGGAATCCGTCCTTGCAGTCGTCCTTTGTGAGTCTGTCTGTTGCGATTTCTACTACGAGTTCATCCGGAACAAGCTGACCGGCATTCATGTACTCCTGTGCCTTCTTGCCGAGTTCAGTTCCGTTCTTTATGTTTTCTCTGAAAATGTCGCCTGTTGAGATATGAGGAATATTGTATTTCTCAATAATCTTTGCGGCCTGGGTGCCTTTGCCTGCTCCCGGAGGGCCTAATAAAATTAAGTTCATTTCTATCTCCTCTCTTAATAAGTTTCTACTTCAGGAAGCCTGAGTAGTTTCTCATTACCATCTGGTTCTCAAGCTGTTTCATTGTATCCAGAGCAACACCAACTGCAATCAGCAGCGATGTTCCGCCAAAGTGGAAGGAAAGTCCTCCCAGCTGGCTCACGATTGTAGGAAGGATTGCCACCAGTGCAAGGAATATCGCTCCCACAAAAGTGATTCTTGTCATTACTTTGTTCAGATATTCAACCGTTGTCTTTCCCGGTCTGATACCAGGGATGAACCCGCCGTTTGCCTTAAGATTTGAGGCAACCTCAAGTGGGTTGAATGTTACTGAAGTATAGAAGTATGTGAAGAAAATAATCAGCACTGCATTAAATGCCGCATACACCCACACACCAGGTGTTCCCGTAGGAGCCAGCCACTTTTCTATCCACTGTGCAGCTGCACCCTGTGCGTTCATGAAGTACGTTATGGTCAGCGGGAACTGCAGGAAAGCCATGGCGAAAATTACCGGAATAACTCCTGCCTGGTTAACCTTAAGCGGAATATGTGTGGACTGTCCGCCGTACATCTTACGGCCTACAACTCTCTTGGCATACTGAACCGGGATTCTTCTCTGACCCTGCTGAACCAGGATGATTCCCACGATTACCGCTCCGCAGAACAGAAGGAATACGATGAGTGTTACAACGCTCATTGTTCCGTCCATAAGCTTGTTCCACATTTCCTCACATGCAGACGGCAGTCTGCATACGATTCCTGCGAAAATTATCAGTGATATGCCGTTTCCAATTCCCTTGTCGTTAATCTGTTCGCCCAGCCACATCAGGAACGCTGTACCTGCTGTGAGAACGAGCACGATTACGATGATTGAAAATACATCAGTTGATACCAGAGCCTGTCTGAACAGACCGATAGTAACGCCTATTGCCTGAACAACTGCCAGCGCCACTGTGAGATATCTGGTGTACTGTGCAATCTTTTTTCTTCCTTCCTGACCCTCTCTTGACAGCCTTTCCAGTGCCGGAATGGCAATTGTCAGGAGCTGGAGAATGATGGATGCTGTGATGTAAGGTGTGATACTCAGCGCGAATATTGTAAAGTTGCTGAATGAACCTCCCGAGAACAGATCAAACAGGGCAAAAAGTCCTGTATCGCTGTCAAAGGTCTGTGCAAGCACATCTCTGTTCATTCCGGGAACCGGAATCTGAGCTCCGATTCTGAAGATTACCAGCATGCAAAGGGTGAAGATAATCTTCTTTCTTATGTCCGGAATGTTCCAGGCCTTTGAAACTGTTCTAAGCATCTCCATTAGATCACCTCTGCCTTTCCTCCGGCAGCTTCAATTTTCTCAACAGCAGTCTTGCTGAACTTGTTAGCCTGAACTGTCAGTCCCTTTTCCAGGTCTCCGCCGCCGAGAATCTTTATGCCGTCCTTAACCTGCTTGGCAAGTCCAGCTTCCTTGAGGGTCTCAGGTGTTACTGTGCTGCCAGCTTCAAATCTGTTTAAGTCGCTAACATTGAGAACTGTGTATTCTGTTCCCCAGATGTTAGTAAATCCTCTCTTAGGGATTCTTCTGTACAGAGGCATCTGACCACCTTCGAAACCGAGTCTTACGCCGCCGCCTGATCTGGACTTCTGTCCGTTCATACCTCTACCAGCTGTTGTACCGTTTCCAGTTCCTGTACCGCGTCCCTTTCTCTTTGGAGCTCTGGTTGCGCCCGGAACTGCTCTTAATTCATGCAGTTTCATTTACCTTTGCACCTCCTGTCTTATAACTCTTCTACAGTTAAGAGATGCGGAACCTTGCTGATTGCTCCTCTTGTTACAGGAGAATCAACCAGTTCAACTGACTGGTGCATCTTCTTAAGTCCTAACGCTTCTACTACTTTTTTCTGTTTAGGGGAAGCGCCAATAACACTCTTTGTTAAAGTGACTTTAATCATCTTTGCCATTATTACTTCCTCCTTATCCTAAGATTTCTTCCTTAGTCTTTCCTCTTCTTCTGGCAACCTCTTCTACAGTCATCAGGCTCTTGAGTCCCTCGATTGTAGCATATGCCATGTTTCCGGTGTTGTTTGAACCGATTGACTTGGCTCTGATATCCTTAACGCCTGCAGCTTCCAGAACAGTACGAACTGATGAACCTGCGATAACGCCTGTACCAGGAGCAGCCGGCATGAGAAGAACTCTTCCTGCGCCGAATACGCCAAGCTGTCTGTGAGGAATTGTTGTTCCTACTGTAGGAACTGTAATTATGTTTTTCTTAGCATCTTCTGTTGCTTTTCTTACTGCTTCCGGAATTTCCAGAGCCTTGCCGAGGCCAACGCCTACATGACCTTCACCGTCGCCAACAACTACTGTTACGGAAAATCTCATGTTTCTACCGCCTTTAACGGTTTTAGCAACACGTCTGATATTAACTATTGTTTCAGTTAATTCCAGCTTTGATGCGTCTAAAGCATTTCTCATCTTGTTGTTACCTCCCGTTAAAATTTCAATCCTGCTTCACGAGCACCGTCAGCCAGTTCCTTCACTCTTCCGTGATAGAGGAATCCGCCTCTGTCAAAGCAAACTGCTTCGATTCCCTTTGCCAGTGCTCTCTTTGCGATAGCTTCTCCTACTGCCTTTGCAGCTTCCTTGTTGCCGCCGTACTTGATGTCGGCCTTTAATTCTTTATCAATTGTTGATGCAGAAACAAGTGTTACTCCATTTACGTCGTCAATAATCTGAGCGAAAATGTTCTTGCTGCTTCTGAAAACGCAAAGTCTAGGCATCTCAGGAGTTCCGCTAAGGTTTTTTCTGATTCTTGCATGTCTAACAATGCGCTTGTCATTTCTGCTTCCTTTAGCCATAATGCTTTACTCCTTTCTTTAACCTGCAACTCCGGTCTTGCCTTCTTTTCTGCGGATCTGTTCGCCTTCGTACTTGATTCCCTTGCCCTTGTAAGGTTCAGGCTTTCTCCAGGCTCTGATGTTCGCAGCGTAGTTTCCAACCAGTGCTTTGTTTATGCCTTTAACGATTACTGTTGTTGCATCCGGACATTCTGTCTCAATGCCTTCAGGATCCGGCATTTCAATCGGATGTGAGTATCCCAGGTTCATAACCAGAGTTGAACCCTTCTTCTCTGCCTTGTATCCTACACCTACCAGCTGAAGCTTCTTCTGATAGCCTTCAGTTACTCCGATAACCATGTTGTTGATCAGTGTTCTGGCCAGTCCGTGCTGTGCTCTGTCTTCAGGCTTGTCGCAGCTTCTCTTTACTTCGAGAACGCCGTCATTGATTTCAACTGAAAGCAGGTCGCTGATTCTTTCCTGCAGCTCGCCCTTAGGGCCTTTAACGGAAACAACGTTTCCATCTACTTTGATTTCTACGCCGGCAGGAATTGCAATTGTCTTAAATCCTATTCTTGACATTCTGTATACCTCCTACCATACGTAACAAATTACTTCGCCGCCGATTCCAAGCTTTCTGGCTTCCTTGTCGCTTACGATTCCCTTTGATGTTGAGATGATAGCGATTCCCAGTCCGCCAAGAACCTTAGGAATGTCGTTTGCCTTTGCATAAGTCTTGAGTCCAGGCTTTGAAATCTTCTTGATTCCGCTGATAACTCTTTCCTTGTCAGCACCATACTTCATAGTAACCTTGATGATGCCCTGCTTGTTGTCTTCGATTACTTCGAAATCTTCGATGTAACCTTCTTCCTTCAGAATTCCTGCGATTGACTTCTTCATCTTTGAAGCAGGAATTTCAACTGTAGGATGTCCTGCGGTATTTGCATTTCTGATTCTTGTCAGCATATCCGCAATTGGATCTGTCATTGTCATTTCTGTTTCTCCTTCCTCCGCCAGTTTTGCTGCACTCCTCCTCATGCCCGGCCTTACGGCTTCCCATGATGGATCGTGCGCCGCCTCATCATATCCGGCAATGTCTGCCGGCAGCTTGACGGATTACCGCAACTTAGCGAATAGATGTGATAACTTTCTGTATGCGACGCCCTGCCGGGCGCCTGTCATTCGCACGCAGCACCGGGGCTGCAGACGAATTTACCAGCTAGCCTTTCTAACGCCAGGGATTTCGCCCTTGTAAGCAAGCTCTCTGAAGCAGATTCTGCAGATGCCGTACTTCTTCAGTACTGAGTGAGGTCTTCCACAGATTCTACATCTTGTATATGCACGCGTTGAATACTTAGGTTTTCTCTGCTGCTTTACTTTAAGAGATGTTTTAGCCATTTATTTCCCTCCTATATTACTTCTCAAACGGCATTCCCAGTCCAGCCAGAAGAGCCTGAGCTTCTTCGTCTGTCTTAGCCGTTGTAGTGAATACAATGTTCATACCCTTGATTGTATCAACCTTATCATAGTTGATTTCCGGGAAAATGAGCTGTTCCTTGATACCCATTGAGTAGTTTCCTCTACCGTCAAATGAGTTCTTGCTTACTCCCTTAAAGTCTCTTACTCTCGGAAGAGCGATGTTGAAAAGCTTGTCGATGAATTCATACATGCTGTCGCCTCTGAGTGTAACCTTGGCGCCAACAGGCATTCCCTGTCTAACCTTGAAGTTTGCAATTGACTTTCTTGCCTTTGTAACTACAGGTCTCTGTCCTGTAATCAGCGCGATTTCATTTACTGCACCTTCCAGGAGCTTTGCGTTTTCCTTAGCTTCTCCAAGGCCCATGTTCAGGGTAACCTTTTCGAGCTTAGGAATCATCATTACGTTATCATAGTTAAACTGTTCCTTAAGAGCAGGATAAACTTTTTCTTTGTACATTTCCTTTAATCTTGCTGCCAAAACCGTCTCCTCCTTTCTTAGTCAATTTCGCTGCCAGTTGCCTTAGCAATTCTGGTCTTCTTGCCATCTTCTACTTTGTAGCCGATTCTTGTTGCCTTCTTGGCCTTTGTATCATAGTACATAACGTTTGAAACATCAATTGGGCCTTCCTGGTGCTTGATTTCAGCAGGAGCCTTCTGAGTCTGCTTCTGATGCTTTGTCTGAATGTTAACGCCTTCTACGATAACCTTGCCTTCTTTCGGCATTGCCTTTAATACCTTACCGGTTTTTCCCTTATCTTTTCCGGCAAGTACGATTACTGTATCATCTTTTCTGATTTTCATTTGATACCTCCTATAATACTTCCGGTGCAAGGGATACGATCTTCATGAAGCCCTTTTCTCTCAGTTCTCTGGCAACAGGTCCAAATATACGAGTTCCTACAGGCTGCATGTCGTCCTTGATAATTACTGCTGCGTTCTGGTCAAACTTTACATAGCTGCCGTCTGCTCTTCTGGCACCGGACTTAGTTCTAACCACAACAGCTCTGACAACGTCGCCCTTCTTAACAACTCCGCCAGGTGTAGCGTCTTTTACCGCACAAACGATAATGTCACCGATGTTGGCATACTGACGGCTTGTACCACCGAGGATACGGATGCACAGAAGCTCTTTAGCGCCGGAGTTGTCAGCAACCTTTAATCTAGTTTCAGTCTGAATCATTGCTGGTGCCTCCTTACTTAACTTTCTCTACGATGTTCACAAGTCTCCATCTCTTGTCCTTTGACAGAGGTCTTGTTTCCATAATTCTAACTTTATCGCCGATTTCGCATTCGTTGTTTTCGTCGTGAGCCTTAACCTTCTTGGTCTTCTTTACAGCTTTTCCATAAAGGGAATGTCTTACGAAGTCTTCTACAGTTACAACGATTGTCTTATCCATCTTGTCACTTGTTACCATGCCGACTAATGTCTTTCTGCGGTTTCTATCAACTGCCATAATTCATCCTCCTTTCTGTTAGCCCTGAACCTTATTCAGTTCTTTTTCTCTGATAATAGTTTTAACTCTTGCGATATCTCTCTTTGTGTCTCTCAGCAGGATTGGGTTTTCGAGCTGTCCAGTCACATGCTGGAATCTGAGATTAAAGAGGTCCTTCTTCATCTTGTTCAGTTCAGCGTTTAATTCCTGCTCTGACATTTCTCTGATTTTCTTTAATTCCATTATGCTTCACCACCCTCTCTGTCTGCGATGGCAAACTTACACTTAACCGGCAGCTTGTGTGATGCAAGTCTCATTGCTTCTCTAGCCTGTGCCTCTGTTACACCTTCGATTTCGAACATTATTCTGCCCGGCTTAACTACTGCTACCCAGTACTCAGGAGCACCCTTACCGGAACCCATACGTACTTCAGCAGGTTTCTTTGTTATTGACTTGTGTGGGAAGATTTTGATGTAAACCTTACCGCCTCTTTTAACAGATCTTGTCATGGCAATTCTTGCTGCCTCGATCTGGTTTGAAGTAATCCATCCACACTCTGTGGCCTGAAGACCGTAATCACCGTATGTGATAGTGTTGCCCTTTGTGGCTTTGCCCTTCATTCTGCCTCTGTGGACTCTTCTGTGCTTAACGCGCTTAGGCATTAACATGTCGCGTTCCTCCTTCCTGTGTCTATTCCTCAGCAGGTGCTGCAGCTTCTACTGCTTCAACCTGCGCTTCTTCTACCTGTGCTGTGACAACTTCAGCTTCAACCGGCTTCGGCTCTTCCTTCGGAGTGTTTCTCTTACGAGGGTTTACTGCCTTCGGAGCTTCAGCTCTTTCGCCTCTTCTGTCGTCTCTTCTAGGTCTTCTTTCACCATCTCTTCTAGGTCTTCTCTCGCCGTCTCTTCTCTTGCCGCGCTGACCTCTGCCTTCCTTCTTTTCTTCAGGAGCAGCAGGTTTCAGTCCCTTGTCAAGAATTTCGCCGTGGTTGATCCAAACCTTGATGCCCAGCTTACCGTAAGTGGTGTCTGCTTCTGCGAAACCATAGTCGATATCTGCTCTCAGAGTGTGGAGAGGAACGTTTCCTTCGCTGTACTTTTCTGATCTGGCGATTTCAGCTCCACCAAGTCTTCCTGATGCCAGAACCTTGATTCCCTTAGCGCCGGCCTTCATTGTTCTGCCGATAGCCTGCTTCATTGCTCTTCTGAAGGATACTCTTCTTTCGAGAGCCTGTGCGATTGACTCTGCAGTCAGCTGTGCGTCCAGTTCAGCTCTTCTTACTTCTCTGATGTCGAGAACGACATTCTTCTTTGTCATCTTTTCCAGTTCAGCCTTCAGATCGTCGATTCCTGTTCCGGATCTTCCGATTACCATACCAGGCTTAGCTGTCATAACGATAATCTTTATCTTGTTATCTGCTGCTCTTTCGATTGCAACTTTTGAAACGCCGGCAGCATATAACTTCTTCTTTACGAATTCTCTTACTTTGTTGTCTTCAACCAGGAAGTCTGCAAACTTGTTCTTATCTGCGAACCACTTTGAATCCCAGTCCTTAATAACGCCAACTCTTAATCCGTGTGGACTTACTTTCTGACCCATTAGTTAACCTCCTTTTCTTTAAGAGTGCAGCCAACATGGCTTGATCTCTTCAGGATGATTGATGCTCTGCCCTGGGAACCGGCCTTCCATCTCTTCATTGTTGGTCCCTGATGAGCAAAAATTTCGGCTACATACAGATTATCAGCGTTCATTTCCTTTACATCTGCGTTTGCAGCTGCTGACTGAACAACTTTTTCTACGATTTCAGCTCCCTTGCCAGGAGTGAACTTCAGAATTGTCAATGCCTCATTTAAGTCTTTGCCTCTTACTAAGTCAACAACAGGCTTAATCTTTGAAGGAGACATTCTTACATACTTTGCAAGTGCTTTTGCTTCCATTTTCAATTATCTCCTTTCTTCTACTTTGACTTCTTATCAGCGGCATGGCCTCTGTAGTTTCTTGTAGGAGCAAATTCTCCTAATCTGTGGCCAACCATATCTTCTGTGATGTATACAGGCACGTGCTTTCTGCCGTCATGCACTGCGATTGTATGTCCAACCATCTGTGGGAAAATTGTTGATGGTCTTGACCATGTCTTGATGACTTTCTTTTCGTTAGCTGCGTTCATTTCTTCAATGGCTTTCAGCAGCTTTTCATTTACGAAAGGGCCCTTCTTCAGTGATCTACCCATTTATCTTCTGCTCCTTTCCTTATTTTTCGTTTCTTCTCTTAACGATATATTTGTCTGACTGGTTCTTCTTCTTTCTTGTCTTGTAACCCAGTGCAGGCTTACCCCAAGGTGTTACAGGGCTTACACGACCGATTCCGGCCTTACCTTCACCACCGCCGTGTGGGTGATCGTTAGGGTTCATTACAGAACCTCTTACTGTAGGTCTGATACCCATGTGACGTTTTCTTCCGGCTTTACCAATCTGGATGTTCTGGTGATCGATGTTACCAACTTCTCCGATTGTAGCTCTGCATTCCAGTCTTACCTTTCTTACTTCTCCGGATGGCAGTCTCAGTGATGCGTACTTGCCTTCCTTAGCCATGAGCTGGGCACCGTTTCCGGCTGATCTTACCATCTGTGCGCCCTTGCCAGGCTGAAGCTCGATGTTGTGTACAACTGTACCTACAGGAATGTTTGCAACCGGCAGTGCGTTACCAACCTTAATGTCTGCATCAGCGCCTGATACGATTACGTCGCCAACCTTCAGCTTGTTAGGAGCAACAATGTATCTCTTCTCACCGTCTGCATAATTGATCAGAGCGATGTTTGCACTTCTGTTAGGGTCATATTCTATAGTAGCTACTGTTCCAGGAATACCGTCCTTGTCTCTCTTGAAGTCGATGATTCTGTACTTAGGTCTGTAGCCGCCGCCTCTATGTCTAACAGTGATCTTGCCTCTTGAATTTCTTCCTGAGTGCTTTTTGAGAGTAACTGTCAGTGACTTCTCCGGTGTAGTGCAGGTGATTTCCTCAAATGTGGAAACCGTCATTCCTCTTAAACCAGGAGTTGTCGGATTGTATTTTTTGATTCCCATTTCGTCTTACCTCCTGTATTACAGACTCTGGAAGAATTCGATTTCCTTGCTGTCTGCTGTAAGTGTTACGATTGCCTTCTTGGTAGCAGCAGTTGTTCCGACGAATCTTCCCATTCTCTTCTGTTTTCCTACAACGTTCATGATGTTGACTTTCTTAACTTCTACATCGAAGATTTCCTCAACTGCCTGCTTGACTTCTGTCTTGTTAGCGTCTACGGCAACCTTGAATGTGTATTTCTTGTTCTGTGCATCCTCCATTGATCTTTCGGAGATTACAGGCTTTATTATTACATCGTAAGGAGTTTTCATTATGCGTACACCTCCTCAATTCTCTTTACTGCATCCGCTGTCAGAATCAGGCTGCCGTGGTTGATGATTTCATAAACGTTCATTGTTCCAACCAGTGCTGTTCTGACTCCCGGAATATTAGCTGCTGACTTGATTACGTTCTCGTCCTTTTCAGCCATAACGATTAAAGCTTTCTTTTCGGCCTTAACTGCATCAAGCATCTTAACCATTTCCTTTGTCTTCGGCTCTTCGAACTTGATTTCGTCGATTACGATCAGTTCCTTTTCCTGAGCCTTTGATGAAAGCATTGAGAGCATTGCCAGTCTTCTCAGCTTCTTAGGCAGGGTGTACCTGTAGCTTCTTGGCTTTGGTGCGAATACAACTCCGCCTCCAACCTGTGAAGGGTCAGTTGACGATCCCTGTCTGTGACGACCTGTTCCCTTCTGTCTGAAAGGCTTCTTGCCGCCTCCTCTGACTTCAGCTCTGGTCTTAGCAGACTGTGTTCCCTGTCTCTTGTTAGCTAATATGTTCTTAACTACTGCATGAACTGCATTCTGGTTAGGCTCGATTCCGAAGACTGCATCGTTCAGTTCGATGGTTCCGGCTTCAGCGCCTGCCATATTCAGCATTGTCACTTTTGACATCTTACTTCCTCCTTCCTGAAGTCATTATTTATCCTGTCCCTTTACTGCATAGTGGATGCTTACGATTCCGCCCTTGTTGCCCGGAATGGCACCCTTAATCAGCATAAGGTTTCTGTCTGCAATAACTTTCACGAGTTCAACGTTCTGAACTGTCACTGTTTCGCGTCCCATTCTTCCCGGGCCTGCGTTACCCTTGAATACTCTTGAAGGGTATGTACCTGCTGCCAGTGCACCTGCAAGTCTCTTGTGCTTTGAGCCGTGGCTCATAGGGCCTCTGTGGTGTCCATGTCTCTTGATGTTACCCTGAGTTCCCTTACCCTTTGAAGTTCCGGTTACATCCAGCTTCTTGCCTTCTTCAAACTCAGCAGCTGTGATAACCTGTCCAACCTCGTAAGTTTCACCGTCTTCAGGTCTGAACTCGATGATGTGCTTCATTGGCTTAACGCCTGCCTTCTCGAAGTGTCCTGTCATCGGCTTGTTAACTCTCTGCGGCTTTGCTTCTTCAAAACCAACCTGTACTCCGTTATAACCGTCTGTTTCAACAGTCTTAACCTGAGTTACTGTCATAGGGCCTGCCTCTACAACTGTTACAGGTACTACTGCGCCTGCTTCAGTGAAGATCTGAGTCATTCCCAGTTTCTTTCCTAAAATTGTCTTCATGTTTTATCTTTCCTCTCTTTCTTAACAGCGGGCCGGAGCACCATCTGCCTCGCTACATGCAACTCGCTGGCCGCCTTACGGTCAACTTGCGGGCCATGTCATGCGCCGTCCTTAATAAGGGTGAGTTCCCTTCTCGTTTGACTTAGAGCTTGATTTCGATATCTACACCTGCAGGCATATCCAGCTTTGTCAGTGCATCAGTTGTCTTAGCAGTTGCGCTTGAGATATCGATCAGTCTCTTGTGTGTTCTCTGCTCGAACTGTTCTCTTGAGTCCTTGTACTTGTGAACAGCTCTCAGGATAGTGATAACTTCTTTTTCCGTTGGAAGCGGAATCGGGCCTGATACTTCGGCGCCTGTCTTCTGTGCTGTTTCAACAATCTTTGCTGCTGAAGCATCAAGAAGCGCATGGTCATAAGCCTTAAGCTTGATTCTGATTTTCTGTAATTCGCTCATTTTTTCCTCCTATAACTTGCTTTAGTACAGTTTTCGCTATGCTTGTACAAGGGGTTCTAGCCTTGAATTTTCAAGCGTTTGGAGCGTTTTTGCCTGCTCGTGCACACTCCGTACACTCTTTCGTGTGTTTCCTTTTGGTTACGCACAAGAAAAATTCAGCGAATCCCTTCGCCCCCGATCATGTGGGGACAATTCTCGGTGGAAATTCTCCGATAGCGCGGTAACTTCCCACTTCTTCGCCTTACACAAGCTATATCATCATAACAAAACCCTCTGACAAAATCAAGGATTTTTTTGAATTAATTTCACATTTTTTTAGAGGGTAAAACCCTGCATTTTCAAGGGTTTCAGCCTCCGTTCCTTGTACACCTTTGTCGTTGTGTCCTTTTCGCCGGTTTCCGGCTCCTCATGGGGTTCTTTCCATGGATCCGGGCATGCAGCTATGTGAGGTTAACGGACCGCGCCGGTCAACAGAAGATTTGAGCAGACGATGTTGTAATTATGTCGTAGCGATGTTGTAAAAATCAGCGACAACTCAAAATTGCTTCAACAAGCCCTTGAAATAGCACGGATTTATCGCCTAATTTTTTCCAGTTTTTGAAGCGATGTCTATCTTTTTTTATTTGCTTCAACATTTTTCAAGTTTTGTTGCAGCAATTCTTCACTGAATGAAATTGCTTCAAATTCATCCCCAAAAAAGGCCTGCAAAGCTGCCTGAATCACATTGATGTTGTAGCAAATTCTTCTCAAAATCAAATACTTCAACAATCACAGCTACGGCATCAATTATGAGCCATGCATTATGAACAAAACAAATAAGCTGCCCGCTTAAATGCAGCAGACAGCTTTAACATTTCATCTTATTAATTTATCTCAGCACAGTATAACGCCGACGCTGACGCCGGGCATGAATACCGGCAATCTAGAATCCCAGATTCTCGTTAACCATTATCACATGCATCCTGTCAGGTATGCTTGAGAATCTTGTGATTACGGTATGGCAGCAAACAGTGTTGCCCAGAGAAAGGCATTCCGCACACTTGCCCGTTGCCGCACACGGAGTGTTCTTGCCAAGACGGATGCAGTTTGGCGGACAGGCATCGCACTTGATTCTGTCAACGGCATCATCAACCGAGGCGACAATCTTGTTGGCGCCAACAATGAACACAACCTTATCAGGACCCCATATTACAGCTGCCATTCTGTTGCCGGTTCCGTCGATGTTTACAATTTCTCCATCCAGAGTAATGGCGTTGGCGCTGGTCAGCATTACATCGGCATAGAATGTCCTGCGCTTGGTTTCCTTCTGAACCTGAGGATCTGCTGATGCAAAGGCATCAAGATAAGTATAGTTTCCTTCCTGAAGAATCGGTACCAGACCCAGCTCGTTTATAGTCTCGCTTCCGCCCTTTCCAACAACAGCGCCCTCGGGAATAAGCTCCAGCACCTTCGCAAGAGCCTCCTCCTTGCTGTCGGCATAGTATCCCGCCATGTTTCTTTTCTCAAGATTCTTAATGACAGTATCGATTTTTATCTTGTTTGCTTTCTTAACATTATCACTCTTTATCATATTCTTCCTCCATTCATAAAAAGCTTACTGCGTTCATACAAGCCACAACATTCACAACAATCTTCCTCCATTCACAATAAGCTTTCGCATTTCATAACATTATCTGTTCAGCTCAGCTATGTATTCTCCCGCTGCAGCCACTGCTCCTTCCGCTGCCTCCCTGAGGCCGGCTCCCGATACAAGACGATAAACCAGCTCCGCGGAAAGCACATCCCCGGCTCCCTTCGTATCTCCAAAGGAGAGCGGATTTTCAGGCTTGATTATTCCCGCTTCAGCAGCATCCTTGTAATACAGGCCACCCATCTTAAGAGTTATTACCGTCTGAGGTATTCCCATGCTCTCAAAGGCATTCCCCGCCGCCATTAGCTGATCCATTCCCAGCACCTGCAGTCCGCTTATGGCCTCCGCTTCCATTCTTCCCGGCATAATGCAGGCTGCCTTTGCACCTGAACGGGCAAAGACGCTGCCTCCGTGAATTGATGCAGGGTCAAAATAAATCGGACATTTATCGCTGTAATTATCGGAGATGTATTTCATGGTCTCCTCCGGCAGAGTGCCGTCCATAAAGATTGCGTCGGCCTTTGCAAGAATTTCTCCGCAGCTTTCAACGTATTCCGGTGTCAGTTCCGTAAGGAGCGCCATGTTCTCCCGGGCAAACTCCAGGTCACCCATGGGGTTCGCCACCTCCACGCCAACCGCCGTAGATGCATGAAGAGTCTTCACCCCGGAAATGTCAACGCCCCTGGCAGCAAGCTCTGCCTTCGCGGCTGTACCCAGGGTATCGTCTCCCATAACGGAGATAAACGCCGTATCGATTTTTTCTCCAAGATACTTCGCTACATTATAGCTGCAACCGCTGCTGGTAACTCTGATATCCGTATTCTCACCGGGAGCAACAGGGGGATATCCGCCGAAATCCTTCACACCGAGGCCCATGGAATCCCAGTAATTCTCACCGGCCTGCTCCCTCATCTTCTGCTCATAGTAGTGTCTGAAGCGAGCATCCTCGAGACTTTCCTCCCCGCCCGCTGCCTCAACATCAAGTCCCGCAGCCAGAACCGCATCCTCATCCTGCTTCTTTTGCTTCTCCATGTCCCT
Source organism: Clostridiales bacterium (assembly GCA_022775805.1). Lineage (GTDB taxonomy): Bacteria > Bacillota > Clostridia > Peptostreptococcales > Anaerovoracaceae > Lentihominibacter. The sequence continues at coordinate 20,407 of JALFKB010000032.1, read as the reverse complement.
TTCGGGTATTGCCAGCTTAACCCTTACGGTTGTCTGAACTCCTCCAATAACTGCTATCATTCTACAAATACACTCCCTCCGATAAATTCCCTGATTATTGAATTGTTTGGCACATCCTTCTCGTCCTCAATAACGCTGAAAAACCTCAGCATCTCCAGAAGCCTTCGCGCCTCGCTGTACTCCGGCTGATCCGGACCGATTTCCAAAAGCAGCGGCTCTGCGTATTTCCTCAAGAGGAAGGTCTCATATGCCAGGTTTGAATTGAATATAACATCAGCCCGGGTGTTGTAAGGGAAGATGTTCCTGTTCTCTCCTGCCCGAACCTTAGGCCAGTCTCTGATGGTGTCTGCCGGCGGATGGTTTCTGTACTTGCAGTCCCTAACCATCCTTCTCAGCATTCTGGCATCGGTGGTGGGCACCCTGTTGTGGGCGTCGATGTTCAGCTGCGTCAGAGGACTGATATATATTCTGTACTTTTCTCCTTCGTCAATCTGGGTTGTAAGGCTGTCGTTAAGGGCGTGAATTCCCTCAATGACAATAGGCTGATCCCGGTCTATTCTCGTCACTCTCCTGCCGAAAATCTTCCTGCCCTCCAGGAAATCGAATTCCGGTATGTCAACCTCCTCTCCCCTGAGAAGGCCGTTCATATTGTTGGAGAACAGATTGATGTCAAGGGCCTCAAGGTCTTCATAGTTCTTCTCCCCGTTCGCATCAAGAGGCGTTTCATCCCTCTCAACGAAGTAGTCATCCGTTCCCAGATAAAGAGGCTTAAGCCCCGCAACCCTAAGCTGTATGCAAAGTCTCTTGGCAAAGGTGGTTTTCCCGGAGGAGGACGGTCCCGCAATAAGAATTATCCGCTTGCCCTTTTCCTTTATTTCCGCGGCAATCTCAGCAATCTTTTTCTCGTGGAGAGCCTCCGACAGAAGGATTGTCTCCTTCGTCTGCCCCCGGGCAATTATTCTGTTCATGTCCGCCACCGTAGCCGCATCCAGCAGCTGAAGCCATCGGTGTTCCTCCTCAAAGGCCTCATAGAGCTTCACCTGATCCACGGTCTCAGGCATAACCTCCGGGGTGTCATAATAAGGGAACTGCAAAAGCAGCCCGTCCCTGTATATCGTAAGCCGGAAGTATTCTATGTACCCTGCGGAGGGAACCATGGGACCGTAGAAGTAGTTCCTGTATCCGTTCATGGAATAACACACTTCCGTCCGCTTCTCATCCGTGATTCCGCTGAATATTTCAGCCTTCTCCGGGTAACCGCAATCCATCCATGTTTCCATCGCCTCCCGGGGAGTAAGTTCCTGCTTCTCAATTGGAACATCCTCATGAACCAGCTGCAGCATACGGTTCTCTATCGCCGAAGCTGTCTCCCTGCTGATTTCACCGCTGCCGTCGGCACCGCTGATACTGATTGTAGTATAGAACCCCTTGTTGATGGAGTTGTCAATTTCAACCCTGACCCCGGTAAGGCCCATGGCATCAAAAACATCCCTTGCTGCCGTCAGGTATATCATGGTGAGACTTCTCTGGTAAACCATGTTTGCGGCGTGGGTTCTCATATCCAGAAGCTCAACTCTGTCCCCCTCCCGGACAGTCTCACTAAGCTCCGCATCCCTGCCGTTTACTCTAGCCAGGAGTATTCTGTACGGTGCGTCGCCTGAAGCCTCTGCCGCTGACGCCATCTCATCCAGCCTTGCATTTTCATCGATTTCAATTGTTTCCCAGTCTCTACCGGGACATGCTTTCAGTTTAATGTTCATAGTCCAAGTATACCAGTATTGTGGATTTCAGTAAATCAGTAATTCATTTGTTATTGACATTTATTACCATTGCTGGTATTATATCCCTGTCACAAAACACATTCATTAATTAATATTATTATTGCGTGAAAGGGGCGCAAGGAAAGGAGATTATTTATGGCGATGAATGAAGGAAGTGAAGTTACTTTTGAAATTATTGAGGAAATCGGCATTATCAGCACCCAGGACACAGGCTGGACCAAGGAGATAAACCTGGTGAGCTGGAACGGCGGTGCTGCCAAGTACGACATCAGAGAATGGGATCCCAGTCACGGGAGAATGTCCAGGGGAATCACTCTGAAGGAGGATGAGATGCGCCGAATTCTCGACCTGATGAAACGGAGACGTTCCAGAGCAAGAAATCGGGTAAGAAGCGTCCCCGATGATGTGGCAAGGGACATTGCCGTGGAGGCGGCATCAAATAAGTCTCACACGGCAGAACATGCATCTGCGCCCATGGATTCCTTGGAATCCGAGCCCTCAGGGGAGACCTTGCCGGCTGCAGATGCAGCAGACATAGCCAATGAAAGCGAAAACTGATTGTCTCTGTAATCCGTGTTCAGTCACCTGCAGAACATGTACAACCTCGCGAAATCAAAAAAAGGCAAAAGCTGCACCGGTTCCCCCGGTGCAGCTTTTGCCTTACTGACAGAAAAATGTTCATGTATAAATGTATAAGTTAAACGTATGAGTATTTCATTATTGTTCTTCCAGCTGATGTCTTTCCTTCCAGTATTCACCCTTCTTGTAAATCTTCTTGAAGAAAATATAGGCAGGAATTGCCGTGAGTCCCAGAAGAATTCCGATTCCTGAAATGGCAATGTCTGACACAATACTATATATGTACAGAATAATCGGAACGCAGAGCCAGATGCAGTACAGCTTGTTTGGAAGAGGCACCTTAAAGGCCAGCTTCTTATCCGGCTCCTTGATACGCATTTTCATGTTTGAAATGAATACCAGACAGCAAGGTATCGCATAGATTGCTGTTGCTACTTCCACCAGAATCTGGAACGGGCTGTCCTCACCCTGGGAATATGCAGCCCACAGTGACAGGGCTGTACTTACTGCGGAAATAATGATAATCGCCGCAACAGGAGTTCCCTTTGACTTGCTCTCCCTTGAGAAAATCTCAAAGAATGTGCCCTTCTTACTGAAGGATGACATTACATGTGCATATGCCATTATATATTCACAGAGAATCATCATGGATGCCAGTGAACCTGCTGCAACCATTGCCCACTTCAGAGGTGCTCCTCCAAGAATTTCGCAGGCAACTACGAATGTGATGTTTCCGTCGCCTGTTCCCCAGTTTGCCCAGCTTCCCGGCTGCATCTCGTTTATTGCTCCAACTGCAGGAACAACCCACAGCATGTACATCAGTGCGATAATCGGAATGGAAATGAGAATTCCTCTAGGCACAACTCTTTCTCCGTTTTCTATGTCTCCTGATGCGCAGGAAATCGTTTCATATCCCTGGTTGAACCAGATTCCTATGAGAAGTCCCTGTCCCGCTGACTGAAGGAAGGACATGTTCTCATGCTTCAGCGGAGTAACCATGCTTGCAGGATCCTCCATGTGCATGAAAGCACAGATTACCATGATAATGAAAGGAATGAAGCAGAGGAATGTAACAACTGTTGCCATGTTGCTGATTACTTCAATACCGAGTATGTTGATTATTGCGAAGATGATAATCAGCGCTGCACATATCAGGAAGAATTCAAATGAGCCTACTTCCATTCCCACCAGAGAGAACATCTCCTGGAGGTATGTTGCAGTTAATACAGCGAAGGTGCATGGTTCGAAAAAGCCTGCAATGGTGTAAGCCCATCCGCTGGCAAATCCCGCCTTCTCACCGAGACCGTTTCTTGCCCAGATGTACATTCCGCCGTCTTCCGGGTATGCTGATGAAAGTTCAGCTGATGAAAGGCTGAATGGCAGTGACCAGAAAAACGGAATCGCACAGAATGTAATCATGGTGATTCCCGGTCCCACCGTACCTACTAAATCCTCAATACCAAATCCTCCCCCTGCAACGGTAACGCAAACCATCATTGCGACTCCCATTACAGGAATTTTCTTTTTCTTGCTTTCCATAATTATTATTGCTCCTTGGTTAAGTAATTAACGTATGTTCTGATAATAAAACCCGAATCCCATAATCTCAATTACCTAATAATAATTATTTGGTAGTATGAACATGCTTATTATAAGTATATTTCTACTTCTTTTGGAGTATATACTCATTTCCTACTTCTTATTTGCCGAGATTGGTGTTATTATTACTTAAAGGAGTGTATTATTATCGAATTAATACTGTTATTTTTTTAACTTTCGGAGGCAGCCGTGGATTTTAATACAGAAATGAATCTCAACAGCATAATATATCAGATTTACAACGTGGATGATTTTAATGAGATGAAACGGTCCGTGGTGACACTTATCCGGGCAATAATTCCCTGTACCTGCGCCAGCATCCTCATGACAACAGGCAGGGACGGGGAGATCTTCTGCGATCCTATTACGGTGCCCGACAGCTATGAGGAAATAGAGCACGAGTACATCAAATGTCAGGATTCCGACGGAAGCCTCTGGGTTGTGAGAAAAAAGCAATCCACCGTATTCAGGGATACCGATCTGATGCCTGAGGGCAAACGGGAACAGACCGACTACTACCAGCGGTGCTTCAAACCCTTCGGAATACATTACTCCGTGGATCTCACCATTACAGACGGCCGGAAAATTATGGGAATAATGTCCCTGTACCGCACAAAGGGGGAGGGGGACTTCACAAACGATGAAATGCAGATACTGAGGCTGCTGAGCACCCACCTTGATGCACGCTTCGCAAAGGCAATAAAGGCGCGGTCCTCCTCATCCAAGGGTATTGAAATGGTGAAACTGACAAAAAAATACCTGCTCACCGCCCGGGAAACGGAGGTTCTGGAGCTGATACTTGAAAACTACGACAATTCTGAAATAGTCAGCAGGCTCTGCATAAGTCCCAACACCCTGAAAAAACATCTGCAGAACCTGTACCGAAAGACAAACGTGGCGGGGCGAATACAGCTTTCTGCCCTTATGTACACCTCCATTGAAGAGTCAAACCCATGACATGCCCGTTATGTCCGTAAACTTACCCATAGAAAAAAGCGCTCTATTCGAGCGCTTCTTTTATTATTGCCGGCAGAGCCGCGCATTTTTCTTCAGGAAGTGATGCAACCGCAACTCTGATGCCCTTGGCCAGAGGAACAAGGAAAACATCCTTCTCCTCGAGCTTCCTTGACACTTCATCCGGATTATCACACGGAATGCTCACGAAAAAGCCTGCATCGTAAGGAACGATTTCAAGTCCCACCTTCTCAGCCTCTCTGCTGAAGGCGGCACCACGTCTTATAAGCATGTTTCTGTATTTTTCCCTCTCGCTGTCAATCTTGGCCAGCAGCTGAGGATCTCCGTATATTCTTGACAGTATTACCTGGGCAACCTTGGCGCTGTTTGACCATGAGCCTCTTGATGAATACTCGCAGACTCTCTTGAACTCATCTGCAATCTCCTGGGTCTTCGCAACGCAGATCATGGCGCCGCAGCGTGTTCCGTAAAGTGTGAAGGTTTTGCTCAAGCTGTATGCAACAATTGAGATAACGTTTTCCGGAAGTCTCTCCAGCTTAGGGAAGAACCTTCTGTATTCCTCCTCATCTCCTGCGAAGTCGATGTACGCCACATCGACTACCAGTGCAATGGCCTTGCCGCACTTTGCCTCCTCAGTGAGAACATCAATGAGCTTGTCCCAGTCTTCAAGAGTCAGGGAATACCCTGTAGGATTGTGCGCAGGAGTATTCAATATGATAACCAGGGATTCCTGCTTGTTCAGAAGCTCTGCAGACTTTTCCCTGAAGGCCTCAACATTGAATTTCCTGTCCTTTGTGAACAGCTCGTAAGTTGCGATGCTTCTTCCGATTTCACCTGCAATCGTGTTGTAAGGTGCCCAGTGCCAGTCCGAGGTGAGGATCTGATCTCCTCCGTCTGAATAGTTTGAAATAACGTTCCTCAGGGAACCTGTTCCCCCGGGAGTTGCAACAGCTTCAATATATCCCTTAGGCACATGTATTCCAAAGGCTGCCTTCTTAACCGATTCTTTGAAAGGCTTGATGCCTCCAATCGGTGCATACTCTGCATAGTCCTTCGGTGAAAGATGCTTGAAAACCGTGTCCACGGATTCCAGAACAACCAGCTCACCATCATCGTCAAGGAGAGAGCCTATTGTGCCGTTAATGACATTGTCCTTGCCCTTCTTTGCAATGGCCTCCTTAGCCCTGTTTGAAATTCCAAATATCTTGTCTTCCTGCGGAATGTGTCTTCCGTTTCCTCTTGCCAGAATGTATTCGCCCACGTCTTATTTCTCCTTATTTACAATTACTTTAATGTAATTAATATTCTTTCCTCTGCCGCTGAATTTATCCTCGTACTCTGTTGTAACACAGGCCGAATCAAAAGTACAGTCCTCACCGTGTAAATTTCTTGTGAATTCCACAATTTTAAGGGTTTGACTGCAGCTCTCGAATTCCTCAATGCTGAATTCGAAGAGGCCCTCGTTATCTGTCTTGAACTCGATGAACCCACCGTCCCTTATTGAACGTGCATAATCCATCAGTCTGCTGCGATGGGTCAGCCGTCTTTCGGCATGTCGCGCCTTCGGCCACGGATCGCTGAAGTTGAGATAAACCCCCGCCAGGCTGTTTTCCTGAAAGAGCTTGTCCATGCCGTTAACATAGCAGGATGCCAGTCTGAGATTATCCAGTGAGCCCGTCAGTCCTTCAAAAACCTCACGGCCTCTGACATTTTCAGGCCACTGTCCCAGCCCCGCCACTGCCTTTGCTTTCTCAGCAGCTCTCAGAATAACCGTCTCCTGTCCCTCAATACCGATATAGTTGTTGTCGGGATCCAGGAGGGCCTTTTTTATTATGAACTGGCCCTTGCCGCAGCCTATTTCCAGGTACATGTCCCCGGGTCTGTCAAAGATGTCCTTCCATCTGTCCGGTCCGATATCCTCTGCAATGAATCTGCTGCATTCCTCCAGCCTCTTTTCAAGATCCTTCGCTTTTCTCTGTCTCATTTAAACTCCTACATAAGTATCCTCTGAAGCACAATCATGGCGAGAAACACCACGAAGATAATCCCCGCTGCCAGATCACGCTTTCCCAGCTTTATCTCGTTCATTCGTGTTCTCTTAATGCTTCCGCCGTAGCACCTCGCCTCCATTGCCATTGCCAGATCCTGGGCTATTCTGAAGGCGCTGATAAACAGGGGAACGAGAATGGGAACCAGCGCTTTTGCCCGCTTGAAGAGATTGCCGCTCTCGAAGTCCGCACCTCTGGCCTGCTGCGCCTTCATTATCTTATCCGTCTCCTCCAGGAGAGTTGGAATGAATCTGAGGGCAATTGTCATCATCATGGCAAGCTCGTGGGCCGGAAGTCCTATCTTCTTAAATGGCGAAAGAAGTGCTTCTATTCCGTCCGTGAGTCCTATTGGCCTCGTTGTCAGGGTAAGCATCGAGGAGCCGATAATAAGCAGCACCAGCCTGATGCCCATGAACGCCGCCGTCCTAAGGCCCTCAACAGTAATGTGAAAAATGCCCACCTGCACCAGCACATGCCCCTTTATCATAAACATGTTGATAATAATCGTAAATCCAATAATAAGCAGTACAGGCTTAAGCCCCCGCCATATGTACCTCCGGGGAACCTTGGAAATCACAATCACCGCTTCAAGAGCCGCAAAGGCAATAATGAAGCCATAAAAATCCTGCACAACAAACAGCGCCACTATGTACAGCAGCGTTGCCAGTATCTTGACTCTGGGGTCAAGCTTATGAATCCAGGAGTTTCCCGGATAGTATTGTCCTAATGTAATGTCTCTTATCATCTTGATTCCGCAATCAGATCGGCAGCTTCTCCAATGGTCATTGCCGTTCCTTCAATTCTCATGCCTGCCTTCCTGAGTCTTGACAGTATTTCCATGGAGTCAGGCAGCGCCAGACCCATGCTCTTCACTTCCTCCTCTCTGGAGAAAATCTCCTGAGGTGTTCCGTTCATTTCCAGCTTCCCGCCGCTCATGACGAGAATCCTATCCGACAGCCTTGCCACATCGTTCATGTTGTGGGACACAAGTATTATTGTGTTCTTCTCTCTCCTGTGAATTTCTCCCACCATATCGAGAATGTCCCTGTGAGCCCGGGGATTCAGCCCTGCAGTAGGTTCGTCAAGAACGAGAACCCGTGGCTCCATGGCAAGTACTCCCGCCATTGCCACCCTTCGCTTCTGTCCTCCGGAAAGCTCGAAGGGGGAGGCGTTTTTTATCTCATCATAATCCAGACCCACAAGCTCAACGGATCTGCGGACTCTCGCATCTATCTCCTCCGGTTCAAGCCCCAGATTCGCAGGGCCGAAGGCCACATCCTTCGCCACGGTTTCCTCAAAGAGCTGATACTCCGGATACTGGAATACCAGCCCTACCTTCTTTCTTATTTCCAGCATTCCGGTTTTGCTGTCTGTAATGTCGATTCCGTCAATGATTATGGTTCCCGACTTTGGTTTCAGCAAACCGTTAAGATGCTGAAGCATGGTGGATTTACCTGAACCTGTATGCCCTATGATACTTACGAACTCTCCATCATCAATGGTGAAACTCACATCATCTATTGCCACCGATTCATGGGGAAGTCCCTCGTTATATATATGCGTAAGATTTTTTACTTCTATCACTTTGTCAGCCTTTCCACAAGCCTGTCTGTTGTCTGAATGTCTTCAGGAATATCGAACCCTCTTTTCCTGAGCTCCATGGCAAGCTCAACGGGTGCGGGCACTCCGAGACCCAGTTCAATAAGCTCAGTGCCACGTTTGAAAATTTCCTCCGGAGTTCCCTCCATAACAATGCTGCCGCTGTCCATTACAATAACCTTGTCGGCGCTGGCAGCCTCCTCCATAAAATGGGTAATCAGAATGGTTGTTATACCCTTCTCGTTCATTCTGCGAATTACCTTCAGAACCTCCTGCCGCCCTCTGGGATCCAGCATTGCAGTTGGCTCGTCAAATACGATACACTCCGGTTCCATGGCAATTGCACCGGCAATGGCGATTCTCTGCTTTTGCCCTCCCGAGAGAAGGTGTGGAGCCTTTTTCCTGTACTCATTCATTTCAACACTGTTAAGGGCACCATCCACACGCCGGCGTATTTCCTCCGGCTCAATTCCAAGGTTTTCCGGTCCGAAGGCAACGTCATCCTCAACTATTGCGGAAACAATCTGATTGTCCGGGTTCTGAAACACCATTCCCACCCTCTGTCTGACAGGCCACAGATTTTCCTCCAGAGAGGTGTCCATGCCGTCAACATAAATCTTGCCCTGAGTGGGAATGAGCAGCCCGTTCATGTTCTTCGCCAAAGTGGACTTGCCTGAACCATTCTGCCCGATTATTGCCGTGAAGCTTCCCTTCTCAATGGTGAAGGAAATGCCGTCTATTGCCTTTGTTTTTAACTCGGCTCCCGAGGCATCCTGTCTGCTGTATTCAAATGTGAGATTCTCTGCTCTTATAAAGTCCATTATTCTCCGTAGTATTCATCAAGTAACTTGGAAAGGGTTTCTGCGTCAGGCTGGCCCTGGGCAGTTTTCTCCGCACCCTTGGCGAAGGATATGCAGGAGCCGTATTTGCCCCCGGCAACTCTGGAAATAAGGCCCTTGTCACCCATTGCAACAAGAATGACAGGGTCCTGCTCCCCCTCGGTTAGATAAGCTGCCATCTTGAGCATTTCCAGCGCCTCTTCACGTTCTTTCACAGTGCCGGCAATCTTGACCATGTCAGCTCCCATGCTTCTCATGAGTCCCGCAATGTTTCCGATCTGTTCCACCGTAGGCATGCCCTCATAGTCGTGATAAGACAAAATTACCCGTGCACCCAGGCTGTGAATCTCTTCAATCTGCCTGAGCACCTGTGCTTCATCATATGTGTCATCATCATCAAGCAGTTCCATGTCTACAAAATCAACAAGACCTGACTGTGCTGCCAGGCTTGCCAAATCATATGCGTGATGTCGTTTTATTGATACCTTGCCCCCGTGAACATGCCCGCGAATTGTGAAAATAAGAGGCATTCCACCTGTCCTGTAATCTATGTCATCCAGGATTCTTATCATCTCCATGTGTGCTGCCGTATTCTCTATCCGTTCCTCCAGATTGTTCAGCTCTCCAAAGAAGTAGTCCGCTCTCCATTCCAGAATATCGCAGGGTCCCTTGATGGCCGCCGCCACCTGATCTACTATTTCCTCATGGCTTCTGCCTGTGATGGGAATGGCTATCTTCGGCCGCCCGGGCTGCAGCGTCATCTTCTTGATTTTCATTATTCTCATTGTATTTCCTCTATAATAAGCTGTTTTATTTTTTTAGTAATTTTCTGTTTGGTTTATTTTATATTATAGCAAAATTGTATATAATTAAATATACAATAATAAATTTTTTTGCAATAACAGTTCGGAGGATTATCATGAAGGCTCTGTTCCCCGTATTTGATGAAACCAGGAAGACACCTTACTACATTCAGCTCTACAGCTACATCAAAGAAGCCATTCTCACCGGAGAAATGGCGGAGGGGGAAAAGCTCCCCTCCCTCAGAAGTCTTGCCGCCTCAACAGGACTGTCAATTACAACTGTGGAACAGAGCTACAATCAGCTTCTCGTTGAAGGCTACGTTACTTCCCGGCCTCAGTCAGGCTACTATGTGAGCAAGGTTTTTGCCCATAAGCGCCAGTCTGTTCCCGCCGTCAGCGATATACTGCTCCAGGAGGTTTCAACACTGGAGGAATCCACCTCCTCTGACTCCATAGTAATGCAGTACGATCCCGAGTGCTTCGACTTCAACAAGTGGAAGAAGTGCATGAACAGAATACTGAACGACTATTCCCCTGCCCTGTTCTTCGAGAGCGACCCCCAGGGAGAAGAGGGTCTTCGCACGGAAATTTCCAGATATCTCTACACCTCCAGAGGTGTATCCTGCAGTCCCGACAGAATAATAATCGGCGCCGGAACACAGCAGATAACCAACCACCTGGCTACACTCCTGAGAAGGCAGGGTGTTGAGCATGTGGCTCTGGAGGACCCGGGATACATGCCTGTCAGAAACACCTTTAGAGACAGAGGCTTCGCCATAACCTCCGTGGAGGTTCACAGGGACGGTCTCGCCATTGAGAAGCTTCCAGCCAACATCAGAACCGCCGCATATGTAAGCCCGTCAAATCACGCCTTCACCGGCAGTGTCATGCCTGTGGGCCGCAGATATGAGCTTATCAACTGGGCGGAGGCAAACGACAGCTACATAATCGAGGACGACTACGACAGCGAGCTGAGATATTTCGGAAAGCCCATACCTGCCCTGAGAAGTCTCGAAAACGGGGATCGGGTGGTATATCTGGGTTCATTCTCCAGCACCCTCTTTGCCGCTGTGAAAATCAGCTACATGGTTCTCCCTGCGGCCATGGCCCGGGATTTCTCAACAATTGCCGGAGACTATTCACAAACCTGCTCCAAGCTGGAACAGCTGACCCTGGCCATGTTCATGGAAACGGGACACTACCAGACCCATATAAAAAAGCTTCGTAAGCTGTACGCCCAGAAGCTGTCGGTGGTAACGGATGTTTTCACCCGCAAGGCGTCGGATTTCGTCAGCGTAGCCAACACATCATCGGGTATTAATGTGATTCTGGAGATTACCTCTCCCAAGCCTGCAGAGGAATTAAAAAAGGATGCCGAAAATCTCGGCATCCCTGCAGTGTCCGCAGCTGATAGCCCTGAAGCCGGCACCATGCCGGGAAACAGGGAAAAAACTACTCTGATTCTCTATTACAATCAGATTCCTCTAAGCAACATTCCCGATACGATTGAGCGCCTTGCAGCCGCCTGGAGACGAGACTCCTGAGTCTTCTTCTGTGGCATATCAGAAGAAGAACAACAGATGACAGAACTGTAAGCATCAAGCCGGCAATAATGCCCGGAGGCCTGAAGGAAAGCTCTATCTCGTGGGTACCCTCATCAAGACCAACAGATATCCAGGATCCACCCACAAGCTCTGTTATATCTCTTTTCCTGCCATCCACCTTAAGGCTCCAGCCCTCCTCATATGGAATGGAGGTCACCAGAACCTGTCCCTCCCCGGCCTTTACGGTGCCTTTGATATATGAATCGCCGCTCTCCACAACCGTCATGGTTTCGGCGGAAATCATCTCATAGGCTCTGTCCCAGGTCTCTCTGTCCATGGTGCAGACGTGACATGTGGTTCGTCCCGCTCTGCCGGTTTCAAACTCAACCTTGACTCTGAAGGACTCTCCCTCCTTCAGCTTGCCGATATTGATTATGGATCCGCAATCCGCCTGGACGATAAGGTTATCCTTGTTATCCTTCCTGTCTATGGTTATCTCCTCGGCACTGTCCGCTTCAACAAAGACATAATACTTGTCCTCCCTTGGGGCGGTATACTTAATGTACAGGGTTCCCGATGTGCTTCCCCTTTCCAGTTCAGATTCTATGGTTCCGTGGGAATCGTAGCGGGATTTCAGCCCAATTCCCCCAAGCTCGCCCTTTCCCAGGGCATTGAAAACGGATGTAACCTCCCCTTCGGTGGCACTTCTTAAATATTCCTCAAGATTTGTAAAAGGATTCTCGCTGTCAGGCTGCCATGTTCTGATGGTTCCCGGAAGCATGTAGCCTATTGACAGCGGATACTTGCTTTCGTACAGCCTGGAGTTTCCGTTTTTCTTCACAATGGCAAAATCCTGATCCTCCAGGACTCGGTCTCTGGCAATCAGATAATTCACATTTGTAATGCAGTTCAGCACAGGACATGTTTCGTTATAATTGAACCTGTTTCCTCCCGGATTGCTCTCAAGACCAATCTTATCCATGAGAGTGGTGGTGTCGCTGCTTATTGTGGAAGAGAACTGGCCCATTCCTCTGTAGTGGTACATGGCCGGACAGTTGTGGATAATTGGATCGTCGATTTCCGTTCTCGAGAACCTTCCGTCTCCGCCATCCGAGGTGGCTCCTCCCCGCTCATTTGCAAAGGCAGCCAGCTCCGTTATGCTGCCTTTGTTTTCGTTATATGTCTCCCTGGAGGAATTTCCCACCACTGATATTTCCGTGCATGTGGTGATGCAGAGCTCCGCGGTAACCGCCGCTGCCACGAGAAGGATGAAGGCCTTCCTTGTTATTCTCTGCTGTCTGTAGAGAAGCAGCACAGTTCCGTAGATTGCCAGCAGGGCAAGTCCGTAATAAACGAAAACAACCATGTTGTCTATGCCCGTATGGAACAGCTTCTGTGCCAGGATATAATATCCTGCTCCTCCTGCAATTACCGCAGTTATTTTCCCTGTGCTTATGCTGTCAATCCTGTTGAATGTCCTGTATCCCGCAGCCACCAGCAGGAAGCATATTACGAAGGTATAGCGATATGGAAGCTGATTAGGAAAATGCATCCCGTGCCATATGAAATCCAGCTTGTTAAGATTCATGCTGAAGAACATGAACAGCAGAAACGCCCCGTTCAGGACCTTCTCCTTCAAAGGAATCTCACGGGTTATGAAATAGAAAATCAGCATCATGGTTACCAGCAGTCCGCAGCACAGGTTAGGCAGGCCGTCAATGTAGGTAAGCTGTGCGTTAGGCAGGAGCTGATTAAGAATGTCCAGAATGTTATTGTATAGTCTCCAGTCCTCCGGCATTTCCGAGGAGAAGTAGTAGGCGCTCTTCATGCTGATGTATGTAGGCAGCAGCATCACCGCCGCCATGGCAATGGCAAGAAGAGAGCAGAAGACTGCATTTGCGGTAACCTTAGCACAATGTCTCAGACTAAATCCCCGGGTTCTGATGAAGTACATCACAGGATAGTACACCAGAACGAAGATGCAGACCATAATGGCAATGTAGTAATTGCTGAATACAATCAGAGCCAGAGAAATGGTGTAAAGCGCCATCTCTCCCCTGTCAATAAGCCTCTCTAGTCCAAGCATCATAAGAGGCAGGAGCATTACGGCATCAAGCCACATGATGCACCAGTAGTATCCGATAACATAGGTGCACAGGGCGTACATTCCTGCGAAAGCCACCGTATGCCAGCCCCATTCTCTGTCCTGTACATTCCCGGCGGGACCTGCTGCATTCTTTAGGTATGTGAACATGAAGCTTCCCGTAAGCCCGATTTTGATAAGGAGAATAACCGTAACCCCCTCCATCAGAAGGGATTTGGGAAAGAGAATCAGCAGCAGATTCAGAGGGCTTGCACCGTAATAGGAAAGCAGGCACCAGAAATTGCCTCCGCCGCCGCAGTTCCAGGAATAAAAAAGGCTGCCCCCCTCCTGAAGCTTGTACTGAAGCTCTCCCAGGAAGGGAACATACTGATGATACATGTCTATTACAGCAATCTGCCTGCTTCCGAAAGGATAAACTCCGGTAACGGCAAAAGCCAGCACCATAACGAGTACCGGCAGAAGGAATGCTGCAAAGGCAAATCTATTGTTCTTAATAAAAGCTTTTATATAATCAGTCATCTATGTTGGACTCCTTTTCCACATACACAGGTCTTCCCTTCGTCTCCAGATACATCCTTCCGATGTATTCTCCCAGAAGTCCAAGCATTGCAATGATTACCCCGCCGAAAAAGAGAATGAGACATATTGTGGAAGCGTAACCCGGGGTATCCTTGCCCATTACAAGGGTCTTTATTATCTCAAATACCAGATACAGGGCTGAACCGGCAGCGGTTACCCCGCCGAAGGCTCCCAGAACCTTCAATGGATAATCTGCAAAATCAATGAAGCCGTCTACGGCATACTTGGTAAGCCCCCACACGGTCCACTTGCTTTCCCCTGAGAGTCTCTTCACATTCTCAAACTCAATCCACTCTGTATCGAATCCAACCCAGGCGAAAATGCCCTTGCTGAACCGCTGAGTTTCCGGCATTGAAGCGATGGCCTTCACCATGGCTTTCTTCATGAGTCTGAAGTCCACAGCTCCGTCGGCGATGCTGATGTCGCTGTATCTGTTCATTATTTTATAGAAGCCTCTTGCCAGCAGACTTCTTATCTTCGGTTCACCCTTTCTGGATACTCTCCTGGCAGCAACGCAGTCGCAGCCGGTCTCTTCCATTATGCCCAGCATATTCCCTATCATTTCAGGAGGATGCTGGAGATCCGCATCTATTATTACAGCCAGATCACCGGAGCTTCCTGCAGAGGCCCTTATGCCCGCATACATTGCCGCCTCCTTGCCGAAGTTCCTGCTGAAGGAAATGTATTTGATTGACACTACCCTCTCAACGGCCTCCTGACACAGCTTCTTTATTGTTTCCAGGGTTCCGTCCGTACTGCCGTCATCAACAAAAATGTAACTGAAGGAACACCCCTCCAGGCTTTCTTCAACCTGACGGGTCCTCCTGTAAAATGCTTCTATGTTCTGTTCCTCATTATAGCAGGGAACAATGATGTCCACGGTTTTGATATCCTTCATAATGAATACAGTTTACACCAATATGAACCGAGGCACAAATAAAAAAAGAAGCTGTCCCGCTATGTTGTCAGCGGAACAGCTTCCTGTATTTTTTATGTTGTCTTACAAACTATTTTACTGCATCCTCAAATGCTTTCTTGTTCAGTTCGTCAGCGTATTCTGAATCCATTTCTCTGATTCCTGCAGGGAATTCGTACTTAGCCAGTCTTTCTACGAATGGATCCGGATCAAAGTGTTCAGGACCCCATGCACCAGGTTCATTCCAGATTCCCTTAGCGATAAGTTCCATCATGATTACAGGACCTACTGCAGTCTGAGCTACTACTGAGTTTGTAGTGTACTTCTTGATGCATTCCTGGTTGTCAGCTACCTGATACAGGTATACTGATCTGTACTTGCCGTCTTTCCATCCTGTTACCCAAGTACCTGCACAGCCCTTACCTGTCATTTCGTCAGTTGAGCCAACCGGTGAAGGGATAACCTTGCAGACAAAATCTCTTGGTGTGATTTCGCTGTCTCCAACCTTGATCTTATCTCTCTTGTTGTCCAGGCCCCATCCGTGGAGAGTCAGCAGCTTAGCTCTGAATTCTCTAGGAACACCGTACTTGAATGTTACTCTGTTACAGTCGATTTCTCTTGGTACCAGCAGTACTTCTTCGTGCTCTACGTTTACTACTTCTACGTCGCCGATTCCATCAGGGAAGTTGAATACGTCAGGTTCTGAGAACGGTTCAGTACAGAACCAGTGTCCTTCAGGATACTCTTCGTTCTTTTCCCAGATTACAGGCGGCTGCAGACATTCTTCGATTGTTGTCCATACTGAGAAACCGAAGTCTGAATCTGTGTTTCCATAGTTGTCGCCGTCACGAACATCAACTCTGTCAATCTTGTCAAAGAGGTGAACTGCTGCGAACTTAGCAAATACGTCTGCCATACCAGGCTCAACACCTGATCCGCATACAGCGATTTTGCCTGATGCTTCCCATTCCTTCTGCTTAGCAAACTGATAGTCACCAAGCTTGATGTTTGCCAGCTCATAAGGCTTTTCAGGATGCTCAGTACCAAGTGTCATTGCGCAGTCAAGGTAACCGATCTTCAGCTCGAGACAAGTATCAAAGATTGTTTCGTTCATTCTTGGGTCACAAGCGTTCATTGCGAAGTCACATCCGTGTTCTTCTACAACTGCCTTGATGCTTGCAGGATCCATAGCGTTAATCTGTGCAGGAACGAACTTGCCGCCGCCGCAGATTTCGTTTGCTACAACCTTAGCTCTTTCAACGTCATAGTCTGCTACTACAACTTTTTCTGCCCAGTCGCCTTCAGCTCCTGCTCTTTCGATAATCTTAGCTGCTGATGTACCAACTCCGCCAGCTCCGATGATAAGTAATTTCATATTCTACCTCCATAAAAATATATCTAACAAAACTGAATACAATTGTATCTGTATTGAAATACTGAAGCCTCTTTTCAAGTACAATCATATGCCTTTAAAAAATCCATTTCAATAAGGCTTTTGCTTAAAACAAATCACTAGTTTGCTGTTCTGTATTTTCTGTCAATTACTTTTCCCGGTATATTATTTCCTGTCTATCAGAATGAGCTCAGCCCCGATTCCCTTGAAAATGCTTCTTATGCTCAATGCATCGGAGGTTGATACACTGGCGCTCTGCACTCTCGGTGCCGCGGCAATTTCATTAATCAGCCTATGGCGAGGTGATATGTCCTCCTGCTCGTTTCCCTGGACTTCCAGCATCTGGATGAAGTTGTCCCGTACAATTCTGCGGCGCAGGATTCTGTACTCCCCGGAAAAGCCGTTGCACCGAACGAGAAATTCAGTTTCCCCGTCATAGTTTCTTATTATTCTCATGAGATCTGAATTGGAACCGATTCTCTTTAGGGATTTGCTCACGTTATCGTCAAAGTTGTAAACAAGAATGCTGAGACTCGAAAGAGGTCCCGGATACTTGTCCTTTGTGGTGACCATGTAGTTCTCTCCTGAGGCAATGAGATTCTCATCCATTTCCCTCATTAGCATATACGGTTCAGCCAGCACTCTGTTGATTTCTCTGGTCATGGACTCCTCAAGCTGAGGTGTCGAGTTCAGGACGCAGGCATAATCGTCGTATACATCCACATCGATTATGGTCGGCTTTATCTTCATCTTGTCCAGATAATCTGCATAAACCCCCTTAACCTGTCTGCGAATTGCTTCCTCAATCTGAGCAGGAGAGCATCTGGTGTACTTGGCCTCGATTTCTCTGCTTATGATTTTGCCTATGTATTTTTTTCTGTATTCCAGAGGATGCATGCCAAACCACTGTTCAAAGTGCTTGATGTAATATCTCACTGCAGAGAAGCCTGTTTCTTCTGCAATGGCGCCTATCTTCTTATTGGTTCCCAGAAGCAGCCTCTCGGATTCTTCCACCCTTATGTAGCTCAGGAGATCCTGGAAGCTGAGTCCCGTTGCCTCTTTAATGATATGGGACAGGTAGTATATTGACAGATGCTCCCTCTCGGCTATTTCGTTAAGGGTCAGCTTGCGGTTGTAGTTATCATACATGTAGTCCGTTATTCTGTTCAGCCTTCCCGCCAGAATCTTGTTGCCCTTGTTCTTTGCCTCGTTCTTGAACTTGCCGTCCTCCATTACGAAATACTGAAAATCCGAAATGAGACAGGCGATAAGGTTATGGGTGCTCTCAATTACCTTGTGCTCATATCCATAGCCCTTCTGGAGAATTTCCATCATGATTCTCGCCATTATTCCCTTGAGAACGTCTAGGCTTTCATCGCTGTCATCCTCCATGTCCGTAACGAAGAAATTGTTCCTCAGATTATCGTAATATCTGGAGAAATATGTGAGATCCATCTGGAGCATCATGACCATGTTGTCTTCTCCGGTACTCTCAAAGCTGTGCATTTCCCTGTCATTAATAATGAAAATATCTCCCTGCTTAAGGTTGTAGGTGTAGTATCCGTTGCGCAGGACAACATTACCCTCCAGCACATATACAATTTCCATGTCGTCATGAAAATGAATGGGATACTCATCGATATTTGCCGTAATAACATTAATCGGAAGCTCATCCTTGTATACCGTTTTCTCTTTTAACATTTTTTATTCTCCTGCATTATTGTAATATATTATGTAAACCAATTCTGGTAACTGTAAATATTTGGTTCAACAGTGGAAATTTCCAGTATTTTAGGGCTTTTCAAGAGTTATCCACAGCATTTGACAGATTGTATACAATTTTATCCAACACGCCCTGTGGATAACCATATTTTTACTGTTGTTGAAATTTCAACGTTTTCACTGTCAAGTTTTTAATTTAGAACATAGTTTTCCACAGGTTTCATAATTATTATTTCACTTCTGGCAAAAACCTTAATAAATGTGTATTTCAAGCGGTTTTTCGGGTTTCCTGCCAGTAATTTACAGTATATATCTGTAAACTGCCTGCAACCTGAAGACTTACAGCAAACTTGTTAGTTTTTCTTCATTATACACCGTTCCTCATTTCCTTTTCAATGAAAAAATTGACTTTTTTGCTTAGAAGTCTTAAACTTTCAATAATAGAATTGCTGTTAAACAAAGGAGAATATAACATGGCAACCACAAAATTATACCAGCAGGATGTTAACATCAAAGAATGGGATGCGACAATAACAAAAATCACCGAAAATGGCATCTATCTTGACAGAACAGCCTTCTTCCCTGAGGGAGGCGGTCAGAGCTGCGACCTGGGCACTATTGCCTTTGCAGGAGCCCTTATTGATGTCATCGATGTTCAGGAGGATGGAGATGATGTGGTTCACAGCCTCAGCAGCACCCAGGGCCTCACAGAGGGGGCATCAGTCCACTGCAGTCTTGACTGGGACAGGCGTTTTGACAACATGCAGCGCCACTGCGGCGAGCACATTCTCTCTGGAATATTCTATCAGGAGTGCGGTGGTGTGAACCGGGGCTTCCATATGGGAGAGGATTACATGACAATAGATATCAGTCTGGAGGATGAACCCACAAATCCGGAAATGAGCCGTCCGACGCAGATTGACCACGCTCTGGCTGCACGCTGCGAGCTTCTGGCCAACAGGGTTATCTGGGAGAACACTCCTGTTACGGTTATGAGATTTGAAACCAGGGAAGAGGTAGCGGATATGCCCCTCAGGAAAGCTCTGGCCTTTGACGAGGACATCTCCATAGTATGCGTCGGCTCCCCAGAAAACCCCGCAGACTGTGTGGCCTGCTGCGGCACCCACCCCAAGACTGCGGGACAGGTGGGGCTTATCAAGATATTAAAGGTCGAAAACTACAAGGGAATGTTCCGCATATTCTTCGAGGCAGGCCAGAGAGCCCTGGCGGATTACCACATGAAGCACGACATGCTCCAGGAAATGTCAAATGACCGATCCTGCTCACTTGAGGATCTGCCGGAAAAGATAAAGGGCATAGAAGCCAAGCTTGCCGATGCCAAGGGCAGCCTGGCGGCAATAAAAAAAGTTCTGCTGTCCGCAGAGCAGCAAAAACTTGATGCTGCTATTGATGCCTCAGAAACCACAGTACTTGTGCATCCTCTGGAAAACCTGACAATGGATGACGCCTTCAACCTGTCCAAGGAATACATGGGCAAGCCGGCATGCAAAGGCAAGCTGATAATGCTCTACTGCCCTGAGGAAAAATCCTATGTGCTGGCATCCCAGGGAACTCCTGACTGCGGAGCCCTGGTTAAGGAGTATGCCGGCTTTTACGGCGGCAAAGGCGGCGGAAGAAATCTCTCCGCCAGAGCCATCTTCACCACAGAGGAGGATGCTGCTCTCTTCGCTGAGCTTCTGAGGAAGCACCTTCAGTAAGCCATATTATCAAAGGCCTCATACCGGAGTATATGAGGCCTTCTTTTATTTAATGTAGATATCCACTGTCCGCCTTCCCCAGCTTCTGCACTGGCTGTAGGTGGGAAACCATACGTCGATTATATTGCCCTTGATGGCACCCCCGGTATCCTCGGCGTGAACCTCGCCGTATCCGGGAACATATCCATAAGACCCCAGGGGAATCACC
>JALFKB010000063.1 GCA_022775805.1 Clostridiales bacterium | reverse complement strand
CGCTGCATTTAAACCCGGCAAGATAAAACACCAGAAAAGACGCCAGTCTTCCCAGGGAGTAATCCTGGTCGAGCACCGGTATCAGCCCCGCCGCCAGATAGAGCACCGCCGCAGCCGGAAGCAGGAACGGAATTCTCGCCATATCCTTGATAAGGAACCTGTAAACAAACATCGCCACCAGAAACCATAACGCGAAGGTGGGCCTGAGCAAATGCAGGTGTGCGTTGCCGTATAACAGATATCTCTCTCCGAAAACAAGCACACAAAACAGCAGATAAGGAATGATAAAATTCTTAAAAGCTCCTCTTCTGCACTTGTCCACGTTTTTCGAGAAATACCCGGATATGAAAAAGAAGCCCTGCATTATATAGCTAAAGGCTATAATATATATTACCCTGGGTGCCGATCCTACGGCGAAATCACCGCTCACTCTGAAATAATGGGCTGTTACCACCGAAATAATCAGCAGAGCCTTAATGTTGTCAAATAAATAATCTCTTTCCTTCAACATGCTTTCCTTTTAAATTCTATCACCAACAGCTGCGCCCCAGCCCTTACTTCGTCAGCCCCTTAAGCATGTTAAGAAGCTGCAGATCCGACTCCGTCACCCTTATTCCCGTTTTGTATTCCGTTCCGTCAGGATACCTTACTGCAACGGCAATCTCCTGATCTGCGCAAAAGCCCTTGCTGTTTACATCATCAATGAACGTCTCCACCTTCGGGTGATTGTTCATGAATTTCTCCTTTGCCTGTTTCGCTGCCATGAGCATCTGAAAATTAAACATTGTTCTTCCTCCATTCTTCCCGGCTCCCGCCGGAGATCTCATCCCATACCGGCATCCATCGGGCAGCTCATCACAACCCGTGCCGAATCCATCGGGCAACCCGTGCCGGCTCCCTGTCATAAAAAAGAACCCGGGAGGTTCCCAGGTTCTGTCTGCGTCGTTTCGTCTTATTTAACTGCGTCCTTCAGAGCCTTGCCTGCCTTAAATGCAGGAACCTTTGAAGCCTTAATGCTGATTTCCTCGCCTGTCTGAGGGTTTCTTGCCTTTCTTGCAGCTCTTTCTCTTACTTCGAAAGTTCCGAATCCGATCATCTGTACCTTTTCGCCCTTCTTCAGAGCTGATGCCATTTCATCAAATACTGCGGCTACTGCTGCGCCTGCATCCTTCTTTGACAGACCTGCACTCTTTGCTACTGCTTCAATTAATTCCGTTTTATTCATGTTACTTTCCTCCGTTACTGCTGAGATTACAAACATTTCCCATACATATTCCTCTTTACTACAGTTGCTATTATAACACAAAAGGTCTCTTTGTTAATATTTTTTTGGCAACATGCCAAAAATATGTTTCACCGCAAATACTGCCCCGGATTCACCCCCGGATTACCGGAACCACAGTTCCATCTGCACATGGGGAATGTCATCCTTCAGGAACTCCCCAGATATCTGTCTGAAGCCGTATTTCTCGTAATATCCAATCACATAGGTCTCTGCTTCAATAAAGAGCCTGTCCGCCTTCATCACATCCCCGGCGACCCTGATGCCCTCCTCCAGAATTCTGCCTCCCAGGCCGTTGCCGTGCTCCAGAGACAGGACCCTTCCCATCTGAACCGTGAGGGGCTCCTCCTCTATAGTGTAGAGTCTCAGGTATGCGTGAACTCTCCCGCCGTTAACACTCTCGGAATCATCCTCCCAGAAGAAAACATGGTACTCGTAGTCGCAGTCGTCACAGTCCTGGTAGACACAATCCTGCTCCACAACGAAGATTTCTGCCCTGGATCTCATGCATTCATAAAACTCCGGAACAGTGAGCTCGCTGTACTTTTTCACAACCGTTTTCATTGCTTTTGCATCCTTTCTCTTTTCTTGATTTCCTCCCAGAGATCAAGACCTTCATCAACGCCGGAAACATCGATATTTCCGAAAACATGGGGGTGCCTTCTTATCATCTTCTCGCTTACGCACTGAACAACATCGTCTATTGTGAATTCCCCTGCCTCGGCGGCAATCTGGGAATGGAGCACAATCTGAAGCAGAACATCTCCCAGCTCCTCGCAAAGGTGCTGCCAGTCCCCCTCGTCAATTGCCTCCAGCGCTTCGTTTGCCTCCTCAACCATATGCTTCTTAAGGCTCTTGTGGGTCTGCTCCCTGTCCCACGGGCATCCATCCGGCTCCCTGAGCCTTCTGATAATATCCACAAAATCCCCGAAGGTGTACTCCCTGTCCCGAACCTCCTTGAGAAACCTGTCGATTTCCGCCATAATGTCCGGGTTTTCTACCCTCTCGGGATTGCCCCTCACAACGGTTTCGCTGACCTTGATTCTGTCCGGAAGAGCCAGGGCATCTACCATGGAATTCATCTTGCCCCTCTCATAGCCTCCAAGATCCAGAGTAACGTATTCGAAGCCCAGGCCGCGAAGAGTCTCTTCTATCTCTCCGCCCATATCCCGGAGCTTCTCCATTTCCTCCCTAAGGAGCTCCAGCCTGGCCATGAACCTGGTCTCGTTGCCGCTGACCTTCCCGGCGATTTCGTGGCACCTCACCCTCACCTGGGTGAAGCCCGCCCCCTTAAGGAATTTCTCCGCCGCCCCAACGGCTTCGAGCTTCTCCGCAGTTACGGTTTCTCCATATGGAATTCTTGAAACAAGGCATGCAAAGGCAGGCTTTGCCGCAACAAGTTTCCCCTCCGGAATATCCATCCGGGAAAGGGCCTGTCTGATTTCATCCTTAGTAAGCCCCGCCTCCAGGAGAGGGCTCAGTACGCCCAGTTCCCGGACCGCCTTGAATCCCGGTCTGTAGTCATCCATATCATCGGCATTTGTCCCGTCACACAGAACGCTTCCCACCATCTCGGTCCGTTCCTTAAGCATTCCGAAAATCTCCCTCTTGCAGTGATAGCACCTGTCTGCAGGGTTGCGCTTTATCATGCTTATCACATGAGAGGCGTCGATTTTTTTGTGGGCAATTCCCAGCCTGTCGCAGAGGCTCGAGGCATAATCCGTCTCCTCCCGGGCAAACTGGGGTCCCGTGGCGGTAATGGCAGCAACCCTGTCTCCCTCACCGGCTCTGCAGTAGGTTTCATATGCAAAGGCAAGGAGGAATGTGCTGTCCACTCCCCCGGATAGCGCAACAGTCATCCTGCTGCAGCCCAGTATTATTTCTTCAAGTTTTTTAAGCTTACTATCCAACATCCTGTTTCCTTCTCTCTATTAAAACAGCAGCCGGCTCTTCCTGCCGGCTGCGTATCAATTACAGCTCCAGTTCACTGTACCTGCCGAGAAAATCTCTCATGATTCTCTCTATTGCAGCGCAGCCTCCCCTGTCATCCGAGGCGATATTCATCGGCAGCAGCGGATCGTGAAGAGATTTCCTGAGAAGACACCAGCCCCGGGCCTTCCCCGTGAAGTTTATTCTGACGCCTTCGTAATTCGGTTCCTCCAGGGACATGCCCTCCTCTGCCTTTGCAAAGGCTTCAAGCTCCTCAAGAACCCTGTCTCCGTATTCGCCGAAATCCGCGCAGGTGATAGGAATTCTAATCTCCTTCTCGTCAGCGGGATTCTCCAGCTTCTCGATTACGCTGTCTATCTTAAGACCCCGGGCGTGAAGCTTCGCCGCCTTGATTACAATCTTTGTGGCCAGATATGCGCCGTCATCCAGGAAGTAGTTTTCCTTCAGTGCGGCATGACCGGAGGTTTCGATTGCCAGCTGGCAGTCAATGCCCTCTCTGTTAAGCTCAATTGCCTTGTTTATTACGTTCCTGTAGCCTCTCTTGAATCGCAGGTGCTTAAGCCCCAGCTCCTTCTCCAGGAATTCCGTAAGCTGTCTGCTGGTAATGCTGTCGGTAACCACCGTTGTTCCCGGGTGTTCCTCTGCTACCAGAGCTGCCGCCATGGCAACGATTCCGTTTCTGGCAATTTCTCTGCCCCTGCTGTCAACTGCTGCAGATCTGTCCACATCGGTGTCAAAGATTAGTCCCAGATCCGAACCGCTTATCACCGTCTGCATTGATATGGCGTTCATGGCTTCCCTGTCCTCAGGATTAGGTGCGTGATGCTCAAACATGCCGTCAGGTTCCAGGAACTGGCTGGCGCTGATGTCTGCTCCCAGAGGCTTGAGGACTCTGGTTGCAAAGAATCCACCGCCGCCGTTGCCGGCATCCACGGTAATCTTCATGCCTTCCAGAGGCCTTTCCCCATTATCCGCTCCCTTGATTATCAGCTCTCTCAAGTGCCTGCAGTAAGGTGTCATGATGTCAGCCTTCTCGGCCTCGAACACCAGCTTTCCCAGTCTGTGGACCTGCTTTCCCTCCATTGGAGGCTCTCCCAGCTTTGCCAGCTGAACATCCCTGTCAGCAGCGTATTCAAGGATTGCTGTTATGTCCTTCTTGTTCAGTCCGCCATCGGCAGTAAAGAACTTGAATCCGTTTCTGTTATACGGCAGATGGCTGGCAGTTATCATAACTGTTCCGTCGCATTTGAATTCCGGAAATACTGTGGCCATGAACATAGCCGGTGTGGATGCCAGATCAAAGTCATATACCCTGCATCCGTAAAGTCCGAATCCGTCCATAAGTCCGTCCAGAAGTCTCGGCCCCGAGGTTCTGGGATCTCTTCCTATGGCAAGGACAAGCTCCTCCGGCTTCTTGCCGAGCTTCTCTGTAAGCCAGATAACAAAGCCTATGGCAATGTTCTTGGCTTCATCCTCTCGTAAAGACAGAGGTTCCCCCGGAACCCCTGTTAATGATACTCCTCTGATGTCGCTGCCGTTCTGCAGCTTCTGATATTTCTTAAACATGTCTCTGCTGTACGCCTTCCTCAATAACCAGCTTCTTCAGCCTGTCAATGTGAACATCCGCTGCCTCTCTCGCCTCATCCGGACTGTTTTTCTCAATGGCGCCGAGAATGGCTGCATGTTCCTCAGGCATGTTTTCCGCTCTCTTGAAATTATCGTAGTAAATGTATCTGAATCTGAGAACCAGCTCCTGCAGCTGTTCAATCATCTGCACAAGAATCTTGTTGTGGCATGAGTCCACAATTATTCTGTGGAACCTGGTGTCGTATTTTATCATGTCCTCCATACTGCCGCTTGTTACAGCCTCGTTGTAATGCTCGGAAACAGTCTTCAGCTCCTCCAGCTGTGCCGGCTGCATTCTGTCCGCAGCGAAGTAGGCTGCCAGCCCTTCAAGATCCTGCCTTACCTCCAGGATTTCAACCATGTCCTCTGTTGAAATCATAGATGCATAGGCGCCCTTTCTCGGCTCGATTGTAACCAGCCCTTCCTTCTCCAGCTTTCTTATGGCCTCTCTGATAGGCGTTCTGGAAACACCCATCTCGTCGGCAAGCTCAACCTCCATCATTCTCGTTCCGGGAATGATTGCTCCTGTGAGGATCTGAAGCTTCAGTTCCTCATAAACCATTTCTCTTAACGGCTTGTGATTTTGAATATCAAAATTTAGCATGTTGTCCTCGTCCAGTAACTTTCCCTGTTATCTTCTTTCATTTTACGGCATACACTTTTGGCCTCGTCCCTGCTGTCAGTAAGAGCGAACACCGTCGGCCCGCTTCCGCTCATAAGAACGGAATCCCGGCCGCACAGCTCCTGCATCTTGTTCTTTGTATACACAACAGTAGGATACTCCTTTAAAGTGAAATTTTCAAGTACGTTAACCATGTTTTTTTTCACCAGAGTCCTGTCTTTTTCGGACAGGCCTCTTATCATTTCCACGGTATCAGGACGCTCTTTTATTTCCACACTGTCTATGCCCTTGTATACCCCCGCCGTGGATACTCCCACAGGCGGTTTCGACAGAACCACATGGCTCCTGAGCGGCGGCAGAGGCTTCAGCTCAGTGCCCGTTCCCGTGGCCAGCGCACAGTGACAGGCCAGGGGATCATCTCTGAACCTCTCCTTCAGATTCTCGTTTTCTGCGGCCTGCCCCATTATGCAGAAGGGAACATCCGAACCCAGCCTTTTGCCTATGGTGCAAAGGCCCTCCACATCCAGATCAAGCTCCCACAGAACGTTCAGTCCGTGAAGAACCGCCGCTCCGTTGCCGCTGCCCCCTGCCAGACCTGCTGCCACGGGAATCCTCTTTTTAATATGGATATCCAGCTTCCCTTCGGGAAGGGGCCGGCTCTTTTCCCGGCAGAACTCCCTCATCTCCAGAGCCGCCTTGTAAGCAAGATTTCTCTCATCTGTGGGAAGGTACCGCCTGTTGGTGGACAGGTTTATCTGAAGCTCCTTTCCCTTTTCGGGATTCCATTCCATGGCAATGTCGTCACACAGCAGAATCTGCTGCATAACCATCTCCACAAGGTGCATGCCGTCCTCCCGAAGACCCTTCACATCAAGAGAAAGGTTTATTTTCCCATATGATTTCAGTTCAATTCTCTTCATTTCGTTCCTCGCCCGGGCACTAGCCTTCCCGGCTGTCAATGCTATCCAGATATTCCACTATTACATCCACATCTGCCAGGGCTCCCTTGCCCCTTGTTCCACAGGCCAGCAGGGCTGATTTCGGTTCAATGAATCTGAATCCGTAACCCCGGAGCTTTTCCATGTTTCCCTGAACTATGGGGTTTTCGTACATGTTTGTATTCATTGCAGGCGCCATTACCATCACCGCCTGATTAGCAGCTGCCACAATGGTTGAGGTGAGCAGGTCATCTGCTATACCCGATGCCGCCTTGCCTATTATATCGGCAGATGCAGGCACCACCGCCACAACATCAGCCCACTGAGCCATTTCTATATGCTTCACAACTGAAGGATCCGATTCAGTGAAGGGATCCGTCTCCACCCTTCTCTTGCTCAGGGTCTGAAGAGTCAGAGCTGTAATGAATCTGCTTCCTCCATCTGTCAGAACAACCTGAACATCGTGTCCCTTTTTCACAAGCGCACTTGTGACATCAGCCGCCTTATATGCTGATATGCTTCCTGAAACACCAAGTACAATATTCATTTCTATGCCTCCTGTTCCATTACCCGCCGTGCAATCATTTCTGCAATTTCTTCCTTTGTCTCCATGGAATCCACCCTGCCGTCTCTGTGAACAAGATAGCCTTTGTGCATTCCCCCGCCGATTTCCTTAAGATCGTTTGCCAGTACGAAATCGCATCGGTTTTTTTCCATAAGTCCTTTAGCCACGGCAATCAGCTCTTCATGGGGAACATTGCTCAGCAGCTTGAACCCCACAAGCTTCGTCCGGGGGCTCAGTTCCTTGATAATTCCGATAATCTTCGGAGTTCTCTTCAAAATAATCGCCAGATCGTCAATTGACGAACTGATCTTGTTCCCTGTAATCTCAGCTGACTCCACTCCGGTTTTTATCGCTTCCACAGTAGTCACTTTGTCCACCATGTAATCGCTCACCGCCATGGAGTGTATAACTGCATCTATGCTGTCCCTCGTGAGAATTTCAGTGAGCCTCTCCTTAAGGTCGACGGTGCCGCCGATTCTTACAGGCTCCACCTGAGGTCCCCTGGGATAATCCGCCGTTTCTCCGTGAAGGTAATACAGCTTCTCGAGCTTATCGGGATACTCCCGCAAAAGCCTTTCACCTATGGCAAGGCCCAGCTTTCCCGTGGATCTGTTCGTTATCTTCCGTACGTCATCAATGGGCTCACTTGTCCCCCCGGCTGTAATCAGTATTTTCATGTCCCTGCCCTCGTTTTCGTTTTAATTAACTAACGCAGTAATTTTATAGCCTGCCTGAATTGCTGTCAATATTTCGCCGACAGACCTGTCATACATTCAAAGGCCCGGATTTCCAGTGGGAAATCCGGGCGCTGTTAATCCTGGTTATTTACTTGCCGCTCTTTTTCTTGTTCTTGTTCTTGCCTTTGCGGTTCTTCGGATGTGTTGTACCCTTGTTTGTTCTGGATACTGCTTCCTTAGGTTCCTCAACCTTCTTGCCTTCGTCTGTTACGACTTTGAGTCTGATTGAGCTTCCTGCAGCCTTGATTGACTTCGGAGCCGATACTCTCTTGTTCTGCTCTTTTCTGATCTTCTCGATTATCTCAGCCTCAATCTCGGCTTCCTTCTCCTTCTGTCTCTTGAGGGCCTCCTCCTGCTTGGCCTTTTTCTTTGCCTCCTTGGCAACTACTTCCTCAACGCTCTTGCCGGATTTCTTGGCCTCCTTGTATGGGTTGACGCCATCCTTCAGGTTCTTCTCTTCCTTTTTCTTCTCTTCTTCCTTCTTGGTTCCTCTGATTGTGAAGAATACCATACCAACCATCATCAAAACCATGAGAACCATGTAGATGACTGTGGATCTGCTCTGATTCAGAGTTCTCAGGCTGATTGTCTGAGTCTTCCCGAACTTCGTTCCGTCTGCAGCCTGCAGGCCATCGCCAATGGTGAGAACATACTTCTCGTCACTCTTGATTTTTCCTGAATCCTTTGAGCTGAAGGTGTCTGCAGCAACCAGCAGCAGTCCTTCTTCCTCATCGCTGTAGTATACTCTGACAGGAATCTTCGATCCCTCGGAATCCTTCAGCTTGAACTCCTTGGCATTTGCCTTTCTTACCTTGCTGTTCTTCGGCTTCATGTCCTTGCTGAAGTAAATCTTAACCGAAAGGTTATCTACTGCAACGCCCTCTGTGCCATCCTCCGGTGATGATGATATCATAGTGAAGCCTGACTTGTCGGCAGCTGCTCCCGCACCGTTATCGTTTGCCGCGAACACTGCAGGTGCCGCCAGCGCCATTACCATCATCATTGCGCAGACAATTGCACTTATTCTTTTCATTACTGATTATCCTCCGACTTCCTGTCTCGTAATTTTTTGAAAAAGGTCTTCATTATTTCACTGCACTCCTCCCGGAGCAGACCTGTTTCGATCTCCGTATAATGATTCAGCTTCTTCTCCTGGGGAATGTTGAAAATGCTCCCGCAGGCGCCGCCCTTGGGATCATCGGTCCCTATGAAAAGCTTCTCAATTCTCGCCCAGACAATCGCTCCGGCACACATGCTACAGGGCTCCACCGTCACATACATGTGACAGCCGGTGAGCCGCCAGCCCCCCAGCCTTGCCGCCGCCTGTCTTATTGCCAGCATCTCGGCGTGAGCCGTGGGATCCTTTGAGGTTTCTACCAGATTGTGGGCTGCGGCGATAATCTCATCTCCCCGCACGATAACCGCACCGATGGGAACCTCTCCCATTTCCGCTGCCAGAGCCGCTTCCTTCAGGGCTTCTGCCATGAATGCCTTGTTTTTATCCATAAGCTTAATAATGTTACCACATTTTCAACCCTCAATCAAGATAGAGCTTTTCGTACTCCTCTCTGAGCATTGAGTAACATCTTACCTCTCTTATTTCGTTATTGTAAAGCCTGTAGGCTCTTCTCAGTGTTCCTTCGTAGGTGAAGCCGCATTTTTCGATGACCCGCTGACTTCTGATGTTCGTCTCGCTTGTTCTTATCATCAGCACCTCCAGCTTCAGCTCATCAAAGGCAAACCTTATCACCCTTCTGGCAGCCTCTGTCATAATTCCCTTTTTCCAGTGAGCCTTAGCCAGAGAATAGCCCATCTCCCGGCTGTTTATCTCCGGTCTGTACTTGTCAGGTTCCAGGCCGATGCTTCCGATAACTCTGCCGGTATCTTTGTCTACTATTGCCCAGGTCATGTTCTGCCTGAACAGATTCTCTATGATCAGCTTTGACTCGCTTACGCTGTCGTGGGGCTTCCAGCCCGCATGGGGTCCCACATCGGGGTCCCTGGCATAGTCATACAGATCCGGCGCATCCTTCTTTGTCCACATGCGCAGTATGAATCTTTCTGTCTCCAGGGTTGGAACCTTTACTATCTTTTTCATCATCTTGCCCTGCCGCTTTCTGTTACCGTACTGTTACCGTACCCTTGTAAGCCCTTACTCTGTCGTGCTTAGAATCTCCTTGTTCTTTTCAACCTGGCTGACCTTCATCTTTGAAGCGTCCTTCGGATCAACCTCTTCATTCAGGGCCAGAATCTCAGGTCCCAGATAAACGGTCTTGAGAACCTTGCCCTCCAGAGATATCTTGCTGTATTCGGTGAAGTTCTCACCCTTTATATAGTATTTGTCACCGATTTTGACGATTTTATCGATTTTGATTTCCTTGACACCCATCCTCATATCGCTGGCCTCATAAGGGTTGCTGCCGCCGTATATATAGTACTTGCCATAGAGCATGTCGTAGGAAAGAGCCTCCAGCTTTGCTTTGTAATCCTTGTCATCCTCATGGTTCTGGTGGAATTTCGTCATCATTCCGGCAGATATTCCCAGCCGCTCAAAGAGGTGTGATGTTATTTCATAGGTTGCAACATCCTCGTCCTGCTTTTGCATGCCGAAGTTGCTCCAGATTATATACTGGGTCTTGTACAGGTCTCCTGTCTTCAGTTCCTCCTCCGTCATGTCCAGAGCCGGCAGGTGATCTCCGTAAACAACCAGCACTATGTCTTCATCGTATTCTTCCAGTGTTTCCGTGAGCTCCTTCAGGAAGCAGTCCATCTCGTAAATCTGGTTTGCGTAGTACTCATATCCCCACTTTTTCTCTTCGTCGGGAGCCTTGGTAACCTGAATGACAGGATCCGTGATAACCTCCTCCGTCGGATACTTGCCGTGTCCCTGAACGGAGATGGTGTAGATGTAATCCTTTCCCTTGGTGCTGTTCAGTGCGTCTAGTATGTTCTCCGTGAGAAGGGCGTCCTTGGCCCAGTTCTTCGGAGTTTTCACAACGTTGTTCATGTATTCAAGACATGTGAAGGTGTCAAATCCCAGATTCCTGAACACGGTGTTTCTGTTGTAGAACGCGCCTCTGTGGTTGTGGATGGCATGGGAGGAATATCCCAGCTGCTTCAAATCGTAAGGAACGCTTTCGCAGGTCTTCTCGGTAAGAACGCTCTTGTAAGGATACTCTCCCGGTCCGAAGAATCTGGCGCTTATTCCCGTAATTGCCTCAAACTCAACATTGGCTGTTCCGGCACCAACTGCAGGCACTGTCAGGTACCCTGATGAGCATTCCTTCAGAAGCTTTCTGAAGTATGGAATCGGATCTCTGGAATACTCGATTTCCTTGGTGAGTGTTGGGTCGATAAATGACTCCAGCTGGAGGAAAATAATGTTTGGCTTGTCTTCAGCCGAGGCTTCCTCAGAGGCTGTTTTATCATCCTTGCCGGGAGTGTATATTCCGTCATCACCCAGTTCCCCCTCATCGAAGCAGCTCTCAATCAGCTCCTTGCTGTAGTCCTTCGGCTTATCTATGCCGGTTTTTACCCAGGTTATCATGAAGGAGTAGGCCACTCCGTTATCTCTGTAGGCATAGGCCAGGTTCGGGAAGAATGTATCAAGAACCCCGAGCTTCATTCCGCCTGTTATGGACACCGCCGCAACCAGGATGATAACAACAACCGACGCCGCCGCCTTCCTGAAGTCAACCTTGCCCTCCAGCTTAGGTGTCTTCCTGAAGAGAATGATAATTGCCAGCACGAACACCACCGCTCCGGCCCCTATCATGATGAGGCTCTTCACTGAGAAGTAGTTTGTCATTATCGACTGAGCTTCACTAAGTGTTGCCAGGTCCTTAACATTAAACGGGGTCATTCTGTTAATGAGGATAACGCCGTTGATTATTCCTATCGCCAGCCATAAGGAGGAGAGCATGCATGCTGCGAAAATCCTCCGTCTGAAGAACATGGACAGGGAAATTACCGCCATGATAAGCATGGTGTTGCAGAAGAACACAAGAGGGTGCTCAAAAATAAAAATCACAGCCGCAATGGGTGACAATCTTCCCAGGGCTTCTATTATCAGATCCAGCACCAGCGCTGTGATAAACAGCATTAGTACGGAATTCCTGTTTACTTTACTAAATATCTCTTTCAGCTTTTTCATTTACCACCTCATCTGCCAGCCGTCCGAATTCTTCCATTGTCAGGGTTTCGGCCCGCCTGCCAGGATCAATCCCTGCATTTTCAAGTATTCTTCTCACTGTATCCTTTTCCATTCCCCCTGCGGATGACAGCGAGTTCAGAAGAGTCTTTCTCCTCTGTGCAAAGGCAGCCTTGACGCAGGAAAAAAACACCTTTTCGTCTGCTGCCTGTATTCTCTTTTCTTTAAGGGGAACAAGATTCAGCACCGTGGAGTCCACCTTGGGCTGGGGAATGAAAACATCCCTGGGCACAGAGGCCACCTTGTTCACATCGCAGTAGTACTGCACTCCCACGGAAATCGCACCATAGGATTTCGTTCCCGGGCCCGATCTGATTCTGTCCGCAACCTCTTTCTGCATCATTATGGTAATGGATGCGGCGGGAACCGCCTCCTCCAGAAGCTTCATGATTATCGGAGTGGTTATGTAGTAAGGAAGATTTCCTATTATCCGGACATCTCCCGTGAAGGTTCCCCCTTCCGCTTCCTCCCGGATGATTTCCTTGAGATCCGTTTTGAGAATGTCCCTGTTGAGAATCCGCACATTATCAAATCCCCCAAGGGTCTCCTTGAGTATGGGTATCAGCTTTTCGTCAATCTCAACGGCCACAACCCGGGCAGCCCTTTCCGCCGCCTCTGCAGTCAGCACCCCTATTCCCGGTCCGATCTCGATTACCAGATCCTCCGGTCCTATGTCCGCTCCTTCAATTATCTGTTCCAGGACATTTCTGTCGGTAATGAAGTTCTGCCCCAGACTCTTTGACAGCTTGAAGTTGTGTCTGTCTCTTATTTCTTTTATTGTCGAAGGTGAATATAATTCCATTCAGATTTTCCTCAATGCCTCTTCCACTTCCTCTGCTCCGATTCCGAAGCTGTTCAGTCTTCGGAGAAAAGTTCGGGAATTGCAGTTTCCGATTCCCAGGAGCTTTCCCAGTTCCTTTCGCCGTTCTCCCGACCCCTCCCTGCCGGAGAGCCCCCATCTGAACATCATGTCTGCTGTTATTGAGTCCTCACCTTCAATCTGGGTTACATGGGCCTTCCGAAGGGCTTCCCTTATGCTTTCAGGATCAGCGTTTTCGATTCCGATATCCCCGTTTTTTTCTGCGGCATCCCTGTCAAGAAAGGCCTGACCTGCCGAGGGGAATCTTTCTGTAATGCGCTTTCTTATCTGCTCCCCTGCGTGATCGGGATCCGTGAATACAATTATTCCCGTGCCGGCCTCTGCCCTGGCTATAAGCTCCCAGGTTTCCTGCCTTATTCCGTATCCGTGGGTTTCTATGGTCAGTGCGTCAACACTGCGTTTTATAGCGGCAGTATCGTCCCTGCCCTCTACTATGATGGTTTCCTTAATTTTCATCTGGAATATATATGGTCTCTCCCGGCTTAACCAGCTTCAGCTTTTCCCTGGCCTGCTCCTCTATGCTCTCCTTGTCGTTGATGTTTTTCAGGTCTTCCTTCAGCTTGGCCTTTTCTTCCTTAAGCTGCTCCTGTTTCTTCAGAACCTCATGCTGCTCTTTCTTGAGCATCACAATTCCGGTAATGGAAGCACACAAAAATCCCAGCATCACAACGATAATAAGACCCACCAAGATTCTCCTGAAGCTCTGCTTTTTTCTCAGAGCTCTCTTTCTCCTGATTCTCCGCTCATCGCTTGCCGTCCGCTCCCGCTCAGCTTCCTCCCGGGCGGTTTGCCGCTTTTGCAGCCTTTGCTGTCTGGCTTCCTCCATGTTGATGACCCGGCTGCTTTTTTTGAATTGTCTGCTTCTTCTCTTCTTTCTGGCCATTATGGTAAGTAGTTTCTTGGATTTTTGAAGGTTCCGTGATCCAGAACACCGAAATGGATGTGGGATCCGAAGCTGTTTCCTGTATTACCCGCTTCAGCAATGTGCTGTCCCTGGAACACCTTGTCCCCTACGCTTACGCAAAGGCTGCTGTTGTGGGCATAATATGTCTGAACGCCGTTCTGATGATCGATAATTACCAGATTTCCGTATCCTCCCATCCATCCAGCGTGGACTACAGTTCCTCCGTCGGATGCCAGCACGTCGTTTCCGGTGCTGCATCCCATATCAATTCCCTGGTGCTGTCTTCCCCAGCGCCATTTGAACTCAGATGTTACAACATATGTTCCCGGATTAGCCGGCCATATGTATGTTCCGGAGCCTACCGTAGGAGGTCTCTCCTTGGTTCCTATGCGCACGATTTTCTCAACAGGCTCCTTCTTCATATCTGTTTCCAGATTTTCCGTTTCTACAACCTCACCGTTAATCGAAAGGGTTCTGTCCGTAACCTCGCTTACGCCCTTTTCACCCTTCTGATCAACCTCTGTGTATCCCTCGTAAAGATCCTTGTCCTTTTTCTTTACGGTCTCGTAGTCTATTTTCTTCTCGTATGTTCTGACTTCGGTGATTCTTACGGTCATTATCGGAGCGACCTCATGGAGTATGATGGTGCTTCCCACCGGCAGGGTGTTCACATCAACATTCACATTGTCCGCCTCAATCTCCTCAGGAGTTACGCCGTGATTTTCTGCTATGCTGTCAAGGGTATCTCCCCTCGCGATTGTATAAACCACTTCCTTTACGGAATCAGTGGAGAGCTTTTCCACCATTTCCGCCTCTGACATAACATCCTTCATTGGCGTCTTGCAGGTGCTGATTTCAATGTCTTCTACGATTTCAGCCTTCTTTATCTCGGCGCCCTCTTTGCCGCTGGCATACTTGTTCTTCATGTCCTCCAACACTGATGCGGCAGTCTCCTTGGTGCTTACGGCACCGGCCTTTTTGCCGTTAATGTATATGCCGTAGGACTTCACGTTAACATCTCCCATGTAGGTAAGCCTTTTGAGAATTTCCTCCTGGGAGTCAATTACGATATCCTTGTTGAAGGTGAAAACTCTGTTGAAGGAGATGTCATCACTCGGATCGATAACAACGTTCATCTGCTTCTCCTCAGACAGAGCAGTCTGCACCATTCCCGTAATCCGAAGCACATCATCCTTGCTCTTCACATATCCCAGATCAATACCGTTATATGCATATGAATAGGCAGTCATGTAATTGAATACGCCTGCCGTACCCACTGCCACCATAAGAAGCACAGATAGTGTGACTATAATCTCCTTGCTCCTTCTGCCGCAGAAACCCTGAACACTCTGCCACCTCTTGTACAGTACCGTGTTTTTTCTCCGCT
The DNA here is from genome assembly GCA_022775805.1 of Clostridiales bacterium. GTDB lineage: Bacteria > Bacillota > Clostridia > Peptostreptococcales > Anaerovoracaceae > Lentihominibacter. The sequence goes on along the minus strand of JALFKB010000063.1, from coordinate 8,444 downwards.
CTCTTCTGGCCTCCGCCAGCTTTACTGCCGTGGCACGGGCTTCGCTCTTGATTCTTTCACTTTCTATTATCAGTTTTTCCCTGTCATCCTCATGGGCAGTCTTCTTGATTTCCTTTCTCTTGCTTATTCCAAGCAGATCAAATAATGAAAATGCAGGAACAGGCTGAATTTCTGTCTGAACCGTGGTGCCGTGTACGGCAACAATTCCGCCGCCCATGTCCGCGGCCTTCTGCGCGAACTTTTTCTTTTTTCTCAGCTCGTTCTTTCTGGCTCTCTCCGCCTTGAGCTGCTCCTTGCGGACTTTTTTCTCCGCTGCCTTCCTGTTTCTGTTTTCTTCTCTTATTCTGTAAGCTTCAGCCCTTTCAGCTTCCCGCTTCTTACGCTGAATCGCCCGCTGTTCTTCAATAAACCTTTCTCTTTCAGCCTTTATGCGCTGCTTCTCGTATCGCTTCTCTGCGGCATCCTTCTTTTTCTGTGCCCTCGCAAGTCTTGCTGCTTCCGCAGCTTTAACCCTCTCGGCCTCTCTTCTTGCCTGCTCCGCAGCCTTGCGGGCAGCAGCCGCTCTGCGCTCCTCCTCCTGAATTCTGCGCCTTTCCTCTTCTTTCCTGAGGCGAAGTTCTTCCTGTCTTTTTCTTTCCTGCTGCTCTCTGAGGATTGCCTCCTGCCTGAGACGTTCCTGTTCCATCTGCTCTTTCTGGAGCTGGATTTCCTTAAGCTTCTGTTCCGAACTGCTTCTCTTTTCCAGAGCCTCGGCATGGAGTCTTCGTCTTTCGCTTCTGTTCAGCTCTGCACGGAGTTCCGCCTTCTGGCGCTGCTTCTTCATCTCGGCTTCCCGTTCCTCAGCCTCCTTGAGAGCTCTTCTCTTTTCTATGGCTTCCTGCTGCTTGGCTGCCAGCTTTTCCCTGGCCTCCTCCCGGCGTATCTGGGCAACCTTCATTCTGGCAGTCTTCTCCATTCTGTCCTCGCGAATGGCCTGCTGTTCCTCGGCATCCCTTTTCGCCTGCTGAAGAACTGCCAGCTCTGCCGCCCTTACCTCCTCGCTGTCAATATGAGAATCTCCCGGCAGTTCCTTCCTGCTCTCTTCCTCCTTTTCCCGGACAGCAGAAACAGACTCTTCACCCGGCGGCGTGGAGTCTGCAATTCCTTCGGTTTTCGCTTTCAGTTCTTCAATTTTCGCCTTCAGATTCTGCACGTCACTGAAGGCTTTCTTGACAGTATCATTCTGATCCATTATTTCTTTATCTTTTTCTTCAGCAGCTGGATTTTCTCCTCTGTTATCTCTCCAAAGCATTGGCACCTCTCTCCTGTTTCAAGCATTCCTGTATCCTTGCATTTCGGACAGCTGTACTCCATGTCCATATAGTCCAGCTCGAACCCGTTGTCCGTCATCAGTACTGCTCTCTTCATGTTAAGCGTGTCTATCGTTTCTTTTATCTTTTCTATTTCTTCCCTGCCGTTTATCCGGCCGGTTGCGATTATTCTCGTTATTTCGGAGGTGAGTCCCCTCTCCTCTTCATCAATCTCCCGGATTTCAGGAACCTTCCCGTATACCTCTTCCTTTCTTGCCTTTGCACGGGCTCCGTTCAGGGCTCTCAAGGCTTCGTAGTATTCCATCTTGTCCCCGGCGGTGATTCCGCTCTTCTCCGGTCCCCCCTTTTCCTCGTGCCAGTTCACGAGAATTTTGTTCACGTAGTTTATGTTGGGGCTGGAGATTCCGGCGGTCTTGCTGCAGGCCTGCAGCACCGAATCCATGTTGAATTTCAGGCTGTCAAACCAGGAATCCATAATCCGCCGCTCCTCTTCGGTTGGGCTTCTGTGAAATCCCAGGGCCTGGAACACTCTCCTGTATGCCTCTGCTCTTTCCTCCAAAAGCTCCATGTGTTCGTTTATGTCTTCAATTGTTCTGTATCCGTCTTTTACCCAGTTTCTGACTACGGCTCCGACGTAGTTCACCGCCTTCTTCTTTTTCTTGGCGCAGTATTCAAACGCAAAGGCAACAACCTCCGGTTCTGTTCCGAAGTCCTCAATCCATGAGGCGATTTCATTCATTTCGCTGCCGCTTATTATGCGACCGGTTGCCTTCTCAATGCGGCTGAACATGTTTCTGTATTCGCTGCTTGACATCTGGCCGGTAACACCGCGATCAGCCTGCATGTAACCCCTTTCCTCCTGGGGTCCGTAGAGCTTCTCCTTCAGCAGCACAAATTCCACATCGTATTCAAGCAGGTTCTCCCGGGAAATGTTCGTCTTCCTGATAACCCCCAGGTTTTCCCAGTATGTCCATGCCTTAAGCACATCCTCGATATTCATCGCCAGCTGCTTGGCAATATCCTCATTGCTCAGGGAAACACCAAGCTCCGCGTTCATGAGAGCCAGCAGATACACCTTCACATAATCTCCCGGCGCCCCTGTCATGTACTCGTTAATGAAAAGATTCTCCACCGGAGTATCAAGAAGATAATATTCTTTTGTCTTTTCTTTCTTAAAACCCATGTTCTAAAATCCGCCGAAGCTGCCGCTGCCGGCACTGTCCACAAATTTCGTTATCTTATCCAGCCATGCCACTCTCACGGTTCCCGTTGAACCGCTTCTCTGCTTGGCTATTATCACTTCGCATTCTCCCAGAGCCTCAGACTCCTTGTTGTAGTAGTCGTCTCTGTAAAGGAACAGCACTATGTCCGCATCCTGCTCTATGGAGCCCGACTCTCTCAGGTCTGCCAGCATCGGTCTGTGATCTGTTCTCTGTTCCGGAGCACGGGACAGCTGGGACAGAACAATAACCGGGCAGTCCAGCTCTCTGGCCAGGAGCTTCAGGTTTCTGGTAAGTACGGAAACCTCCTGGGTTCTGGAATCAGCCCTGCCCTCTGTATTCATCAGCTGCAGGTAGTCGATGATAATCATGTCCAGCTTACCCTCAGCCTTGAGCCTTCTGCACTTGCTCTTCATTTCCATTATGCTCAGCCCCGGAGTATCGTCTATGTAAATGGGAGCCTTTGCCAGTATTTCCATGGCTACGGTGAAATCCGTCCAGTCACGCTGCTCGAGGGTTCCCGTTCTTATCTTCTGCATCTCCACCTTTGATTCCATGGCGAGAAGTCTGGCGCTGAGCTGCTCCATGGCCATTTCCATGGAGAATATCATTACGGATTTTCCTGCCTTTGTGGCAGCATTAAGAGCCAGAGACAGTGCAAAGGCCGTCTTGCCCATGCCGGGTCTGGCTGCGAGTATGATAAGGTCGGATTTCTGCCAGCCGGAGGTTTTGGCATCCAGCTCTCTGAAACCTGTTGTTACTCCTGTAATGCCCCCCTTCTGCTTGGCTGCCAGATCCATGGCCTCGATGTTTCTTGCCAGGATATCCTTGAGAGGCGTGTATTTTCCCTTGTTTTTTGACTGGGATATATCAAATATTCCGTTTTCCGCGTAGTCCAGCAGCTGGTTCGCATCCATGCTCTTGTCGTATCCCTTGGCGACGATTTCATCCGCCTTGGCAATGAGCCTTCTTATCATGGCTTTCTCCACCACGATTTTGGCGTATTCCCCTGCGTTGGCTGTTGTTGGAATGGCTGAGGCGAGACCTGCAATATATGCCCGGCCTCCCACCATGTTAAGGCTTCCCCTCTTGTCCAGCTCTTCAGATACCGTCAGGGCGTCAACGGGAGCGTTTTTTTTGGCCAGCTCGTATATGACGGAAAAAATTTCCTTGTTGTTGGGATCGTAGAAGTCATCTGCCGATGTGATTTCCAGCACATCGTACATGGCGTCCGGGGAAAGCAGGGCTGCCCCCAGTACGGATTGTTCCGCTTCCAGATTGTGTGGAGGGATTCTCTCTTCCATTTGTATTCCTCTTGCTATGATTCTGACCGCTTATTCTGCGGTTACTTCCACCTTCATCTTAGCTGATACTTCAGGGAACAGCTTGATTGTTACCTGAGTTTTTCCTGCCTGCTTTATCGGTCCTTCCATTTCGATTTTCTTCTTGTCCACATCAATGCCTTCCTGATCCTTCAGGGCTTTAGCGATATCCATTGATGTTACGGAACCGAACAGCTTGCCGTTTTCTCCTCCCTTTGATTTCACGATAAGTGTAATCTTTTCCAGTTCAGCAGCCTTCTCCTCTGCTGCAGCCTTCTGCTCTGCTCTCTTCTCTTCGGCAATTGCCTTCTGCTTTTCAAGGCTTCTTACATTTCCCTGGGTAGCTTCCTTGGCCAGTCCCTTAGGTATAAGTCTGTTTCTGGCATAACCGTCGTTTACCTTAACAACATCCCCTGCCTTGCCTGTTCCTTTTACGTCCTGTGTCAGGATTACTATCATGATTTTATCCTCCTATTGTGTTGTTTTTGTGCAGATATTCATCAATCTGTTTAAGAATTTCTTCCGGTGATATGTCTGTTTTCATTCCTGCCGTATTCATGTGTCCTCCGCCGCCGAAGTGTTCCATGATATACTGCACGTTTATGTTTCCAAGGGATCTGGCGCTTACCACCGTTTCTCCCTTTTCGTTTACTCCCGCCACGAAGCTGGCTTCGATGCCCTTAATGGTGAGCAGCTCGTCTGCCACCTGGGAGTTTATTATCTGAGTGTTCAGGGTCTGGCCTTTGCATATTGACATGGCTATGCCGTCCTCGAATATTTTCGCATCGGCGATACCCTCGGCTCTGGCTCTGAAGTTGTCAGCGTTGTCCTGAAAGTACCTTCTCACATTCTGGAGATCGGCTCCTGCCCTCTTGAGCCAGGATGCGGCTTCAAAGGTTCTGACTCCGGCCTTCACAGCGAATCTGTTTGTGTCCAGCGTAATTCCCGCAAGCAGCGCGTCGGCCTCCACCTTGGTGATGGATTTCCTGTCCACCATGTACTGCAGTATTTCCGTAACCAGCTCCGATGCCGAAGATGCGTAGGATTCCATATATGAAAGGGTCTGTCCCGGCAATACGTCCTCCGCCTTCCTGTGGTGGTCTATTACCGCCAGCCTGCTTACCGCCTCAACCAGCTTCATGGATTCCACCAGCATCGGCCTGTGAGTATCCATGACTATTACCAGGGATTTCTCCTCCACCAGCGCCAGGGCCTTTTCTTCTGAGACGAATTCATAGTCCCCCGTTGCCTTTGCATCTTCTATGATGCTGTTCATGGTTTCGTTGTACTCTCCGAGAACTATATATGTATCCCGGCCTGTTGTCTTGGCAAGCCTGCTGATTCCCAGGGAGGAACCGAAGCAGTCCATGTCCGGATTGCTGTGCCCCATGATGAAAATGTTCGAGGACTGTTCCATGAGTGTTTTCAGGGCGTGGCCAATTATTCTTGATTTTCCCTTGTTCCGCTTCTCCACGCTCTGGGTTCCCCCTCCATAGTACTGGAAGGTTCTGACGTTCTTGATTACCGCCTGGTCGCCGCCTCTTCCCAGGGCCATATCCAGCGCTTCCTGGGCGTATTCATCGGCTTCCGCCAGAGTCTTGCCGCCTACGCCTACTCCTATACTTAATGTTACAGGGAATTCTGTTTCCACCTCGATAGCTCTGGCTCTGTCAAGAATTTCAAAATTGCCTGCTATTATTTCCTCGTAGTTCTTGTGGGTGATTGCCAGTTCGTACAGGTTTTCCTTGTATCGTGCCACCATGGCTCCCATCTCTGCCCCCCAGCCTCTTATCAGTCTGTCGATTTCCACGGCAATTTCCAGCTCACGGTGTTCGCTTTCTTCGGCAATCAGTTCGTCCATGTTGTCTACGTTTACAAGAAGGATGTAAACCCTTTCGTTGTTATAAAGCTCCTTAAGCTTCTCGTAGGCAGTCACATCCACGAAGTTCATTATTATGGATCTGTCCTCCTGAACCTCGTCACCCTCCCGCTCGCTTCCTAAAAAGCTGCAGGCTATCCTGAAGTTTTTATCGTTTCTCTTGATATACAGAGGTGTGTCGTCTGTTGCCGCCTTGATGAAATCGTTCATCTTTATCCCGGTCAGCGCGAAAATGTCATAATCCACAATGCCGTCGTACTTGAACACTTCTGCAATTTTTCTGCTTGCTCTGGTAACCTTCCCCTGAGGGCTCACAATGCACATCGGCATCGGCGTATAATAGGCCAGAAGCTTTTCTATTCGTCCTGCGTACATCTCATTCTCCATTCATGGGCACACTAAGGCATATTTTCGTAACCTATATTATAACAAGAACCGAAGCGGATTGCAAAGGCAGATAGGCCGGTATCCGGCAGGCGGCGGCAGCGGGCCGTCTCCTGCAGTCCGCCATGCAATATAAAAGTCCTCAGTGCCTGCATGTCAGGCATTGAGGACTTCATGGATTACTGTTTTTTTCAATACGCCGAATTAGTCAGCAACATATGGCAGCAGTGCCATGATTCTGGCCTTCTTGATTGCCTTTGTTACTTCTCTCTGGTGAATTGAGCAAGTACCTGTGATTCTTCTAGGAAGGATCTTACCTCTTTCAGTTATGTACTTCTTGAGGGTATCAACGTCCTTGTAATCAATTTTCTTAGTCTTATCTGCGCAGAACTGGCAAACTTTCTTTCTTCTCATTCCGCCGCCGCGTCTTTTGTTATCATAAGCCATTGAAATGGTCTCCTTTCTTTAGGATTTTTTAGAATGGAATGTCATCATCCTGTAATGATGTGAAGCCCTCATTAGGAATATCCATGGCCTGTCCGCCCTGAGGCTGACCTGCCGGTGCCCCGTAGCTTTCCTGAGGCTGATATCCGCCGCCCTGGCCTGCGCCCTGGCTGCTTGAGAGGAATTCCACTCCGCCGTAATTGTTAGCAATTACTTCTGTTGTATAGACGGTTCTGCCGTCCTTTTCATAACTGCCCGTCTGGATTTTGCCGTTGACACAGACCTTGCTTCCCTTCTTCAGATATCTGTCGCAGTTTTCAGCAGTTTTGCCGAATACCACGATAGGAATGAAGCTTGTTCTCTGCCTGTCACCGAAGCCGTCGTTTACAGCCACGGTGAATCTGCAGACTGCAGTCTGGTTCTGGCCTGTTGAATATCTCAGTTCCGGGTCTCTGGTCAGGTTCCCAATAAGTATAACACTATTCATGCTTGTTCCCCCTTCAGATTCTTATTTCTGATCTCTGTTATCAATCAGGTGTCTCATAACGTTGTCTGAAATCTTGAGTCTTCTGTCGAGTTCCTTAGGCAGTGTTGGTGCAGCCTTGAACTCAATAACAACGTAATATCCTTCAGTCTTCTTCTGAATTGGATATGCGAGCTTTCTCATTCCCCATACGTCTACATTTCCGACTTCGCCTTCTGAAGCGATAATTTCCTTAACTGCTTCGATTGTGGCTTCTTTCTTATCGTCTTCCAGTGTAGGATCGATGATGAACATTACCTCATAATTTGTCATTGTTTCACCTCCCTGTGGACTAGATGGCAACCCCTTTCGGGTTGCAAGGATACGCATCGAACCCTGTGCCCGATGCCACGTGCAAACACACGCCTATATATTATACATCAGATTGGACACAAATCAAGAATTTTTTCTGCGCCCTTTCAGTGCGACTCCTGCAATTCCAAGCAGAGACAGTAATGCCAGTGCCAAACCGGTCATTATGTGGCTGCTATCTCCTGTTGCTGCCATCTCATCTGATTCTGCCTTTTCAGTATTGCTTCCCTTCTCAACGCTGCTTCCCGGTTCCTTATCGCCGTCGTTTCCTGTGTCCGGAGCTGTTTCGCCGCCGGTGCTGCCGCCATTGTCGCCTCCGGTCTCGCCGCCTTCACCACCGGTGTCTGAACCCGTTTCACCGCTTGGCGCTTTTTGTTTCCACTGGGCGTAGAGTATGTCTTCTTCGTCTGTCAGGGTATACTTGGCTCCCGGCTGGTACATTGCGCCTGTTCCGTCAGCCTTGGTGTTCCAGCCTGTAAATTCGTATCCTTCTCTCGTATATGAATTTGATTCAACGATAATTACAGAATGTTCATCGAACTGGCGGATGCCCTTTTCGCCGCTTCCTCCGTTAGGATCATATGTCAGGTTATCCTTAGGCTTCTCCTCCGTGGTTCCGCCGCCGGCTTCACCTTCGCCATCGCCGGTTGCCTCTTTCTGTTGCCACTGGGCATAGAGATGGTTCTCCTCGGCTGTCAGGTTATACTTGCTTTCCGGCTGATATGTTTTACCTGTTCCGTCAGCCTTTGTATTCCAGCCTTCAAAAGTGTACCCTTCCCTTGAGAAAGTTTTTTCGGATTTTACAGTCACAGATGTTCCGAATAGAATGTCCTTTTCGATTTCAAGTCCGTTACCCTCTGTTTCTGTCGTTCCGTCGTTTATGTGATAAACAAGCGGTACTTTCTTTAATGTGTAATACAGCTTCAGAACGAGGCTGCCATCTCCTGAAATAATCCCGCTTGAGACGGTTTTCATTTCGCCTGAATCAAAGTCAGCATCGTAATCATAGCCCGTGATTTTTATTGCGCTTGCCGTTACCCTTTCACCGGT
>JALFKB010000002.1 GCA_022775805.1 Clostridiales bacterium | reverse complement strand
GTCCAGCTGAGATATGCGCTGTTGGCATCCACATGAAATACAAGCACTTAATCCGCCCCCTTATTCCAAAATTCTACAAGATGTCTTTAATCACCTTAACCGCAATTCCCTGTATGATACAGTCATCTACGATAATATCTTTCATTCTTTTGTTTTCGGGATGCAGCCTTATGTGATCCTTTTCTTTGTAGTACCGTTTAAGGGTGGCTTCATTGTCAACAAGCGCGGCAACCACCTGGCCGTTCTCTGCGCAGGTTGTCTGCCTTATTACAACAAGATCCCCTGTTGCGATTCCAATATCAATCATTGAATTCCCGCTGGCCCTGAGAATAAAGTGCTGTCCTTCACCAATCATTGATTCGGGAAGTGATATGTACTCTTCTATGTTCTCCTCTGCCAGATCAGGCATACCGCAGGCGATTCTTCCCACCAGCGGAACTTTGATTGCCCCTGAGGCGGACCGCATCTTGTTTATCTTCTCTGTACCGATGCTGCTGCCGTCATAGGTTATGAGCCCCCGTTCATTCATTTCAACAAGATATCTGTAGGCGGTACTTGCATTGATATCGAACTCTCCTGCAATAGTTCTCACGGAAGGGGTTACATTGTTCCGAAGATAATACTCTTCCGCGAACTCTATTATTCTGCGCATCAGATCTTCACTTCGTTTTATCATGAAATCTCCCTTCGTTTCATGCAACACTCTGTTGCTTCATCCCGCATTCCTATTATAGAACATGCGTTTGCAAATTTCAACTGTTTTTTCTTCTTCTATACACTATGCTTCCGGCAGCGCCTGCCAGGCCCACTGCACAAAGCACCCGCCACAAAGTGTGATTGCCTGAATCGCCTGTAGTCGGACTGCCGGAACTGCTGTCAGAATCCTCAGAACCGTCGGTAATCGTCAGCGTTCCGTCGACAGCTGTGACATCGAACTGATTGCTGACATCATTTCCCTCGGCATCGCTGACAACGGCAGTGCCGGTGATCTCTACCGGATATGTTCCGGCGTCAGTGCCCGAACCCTCCGCGTTAAGACCCGAAACAGTGAATTCGTTTCCGTTAACTATGAAATCCAGAGTCTTGAAGCCGGAGACGGACTTCTCGGTTCCGTCCCAAACAAAGGTGCCGGATTTTGCATTGCCAGACAAGTAATTACGATATAAAAAAAACGAGGCTGACAGATTCCTCGTTTTTATTTACGGGACAAAATAATCGTTTCCTATTCCATAATAATTTTCAGCTCTTCAATAACATTTTTAATGTGGCGGCTCAATCCTGCCTCCGCCACGCTTACCACATGGATGTGGCATCGATTGACAGGCAGCAGCACCTTATGGGTATGGCTTCCCCCTATGGCCTGTGCCATGGCAGGCGAAAGTTCGCCCATCATCGAATTGGCGCATAGAATTCCCACGACGCCGACTACAATATCAACGTGCTCCATATTGTGAATAATCGCATTCTCGCCTGTTGCACCTTCTGTGGCTCCGGCTCTGAGCATCTGCCCCGTAGCCAGTGAGTTGGTTCCCAGCGCCAGAATGTATAAATCAGGAAACGTCTTTCGCAGTTCCTCGACAACTGCTTTGCCTATTCCTCCGCCCTGTCCGTCAACTACGGCAACTTTCATATCTTTCATAACTCCTCCAATCAAGAGTATTTTACTCTATTTGCCCCTGCTGCCGCAACGATTACATTGTTATTATCCGGTCACTTACGTGATTTACCATAGGAATGTCATGGGCGATAAAAAGCACCGACATGTTTCGTTCTACAGAAAGCTTCTTTATCAAGTGCACTATCTGTGCCTGAGCTGTCACATCAAGTCCTGTCAGCGGCTCGTCGGCAATAATAATGTCCGGCTCCGTAATCAGCGCTCTGGCGATGGCCGCCCTCTGTCTCTGCCCTCCCGAAAGTCTGTACGGATTCCTTCCTGCAAAGGCTTCATCAAGCTCGACAGCCTTCATGGCATCCATTACCCTGTCGTGAATTTCCTGCCGCGAGAATCCCCCTGAAATGACCAGAGGTTCGCCGATTATCTGTTCCATTGTCATTCTATCGTTAAATGACGATCCTGTATCCTGGAAAATCATCTGCATTTTCGCACCCTGCCGAAGCTTAACGGTTCCCGAATCGATTTTTTCTATGCCCATAATGCATCTGGCAAGGGTTGATTTGCCGCAGCCCGACTTACCCACAAGACCCACCGTCTCTCCTCTGTCAATCTCCATGGAGAAATTTTCCAGTACATTCCTCCTCTGCTTTCTGCCGGTTTTGTAGCTTTTGCAAAGGCCCTCCACCGTGAGAACCGCTTCTCCCTTTTTATTGGCAAGGCGATGGTTATGGCCCTTATTCTTGTTGTAATCAAGGTATCCCAGCAGCTTCACGGTATATTCGTGTTTCGGGTTTCTGAACACTTCCTCCGTCCTGCCTGTTTCCACTATTCTTCCGTCCTTCATAACGGCAACTCTCTCTGCCATTTCCTCAACCAGACTCAGGTCATGGGTAATAAACAAGACAGCAGAATTCGAAGCCTTCCGAACATCCTTGAGAAGCCTTAATATTTCCCTCTGGGTTTCTTCGTCCAAAGCTGTCGTGGGTTCATCAGCCAGAAGAAGCTTAGGTCCTGCAGCCACAGCCGCGGCTATGGCAATTCGCTGCCGCATTCCGCCCGAGAACTGATAGGGCTTGCGATGATAGCCCGACTCTGCATCGTCTATTTTAACAAGCTTCATCAGCTCTACAGCTCTTGCTTTCGCTTCGCTGCGGGTGACCTTTTCGTGTATTTCAATCACTTCCGCAATCTGATCTCCCACACTAAAAGCAGGATCCAGTGCAGTCATTGGATCCTGAAAAACCATGGCAACGTCTTTGCCGCGGTATGAAATCATTTCCCTTTCGGAAGCGTTGGTGATGTCTTTCCCGTCAAGGGTTATTGCTCCGGAGCTGATTTTTCCGCGGGAGCAGAGCAGGTGCAGTATGCTTTTGCATAGAACCGTCTTCCCGCATCCGGATTCTCCCACCAGCGCCAGGGTTTCTCCCGGAGCGATGCTAAGGGAGACGCCCCTGACTGCTGTCTGCTCTTCATCTCCGCTGCCGAAGGCAACTGTCAGATTGTCGATTTTGAGAGTTTCTTTCATTTATTTGATTTCCCACTTTTCTATGTTGTGAAAGATTCCGACACCGTGATGTCCCAGAACTGTGTCCTCTGTTATTCCTGTAATGTTATCGCTGCCGGCATAAATTGCATCGACATAGGCGATAAATGTGTATGCAGGATCATCTGCGAGCACCTCCTGGAAGCGTCCGTACAGCTCCTTTCTCTTGTCTGTATTCTCAGTTTCTCTGGCCTCCTGCAAAAGGCTGTCAACCTCTTCATTTGAATAGGCGCTGTAGTTTGCTCCCTTATCGGTTCCGAACACCTTGTATGTATGATCATCCGGATCAAAAGGGCTTCCCCATCCTATAAGGAAGGCTTCCTGCCCTGCCCAGTCAGTCTCGGCCGGTGAATCTACGCTTACCTTGAGTCCGATATCGTTAAAGTTCTGTGCACATATTTTCGCCATGTCGATTCTCACCTGGTCTCCCTGGGTGCAGTTTATGGTAAAGCTGAGAGGCTTTCCGTTCTTTTCGTAAATACCCTCATCGTTTTTCTTCCAGCCGGCCGCTTCAATCAGCTCCACTGCCTTATCGGGGTTGTATTCGTATTTTTCAATATTCTCGTTGCAGTAATCTCCTGCCTGTAACGGCGAATATGCCACCTGCCCGTGTCCCAGAAGAACTGCATCGATTATTGCCTGGCGGTCAACGGCATAGCTCAATGCTGCCGGCAGCTCCGGATTGTCCTGCCAGAGTTTGTTGTTGAAATTATACATTATTCCCCTGTAGTCGGAAGTATTCATTTCATAGACTTTGAAGCCTTCTCTGTCCTTGAATTTTTCTTCGGATTTCGGTGTGATCTGTGCGAAGTTCAGCTCTCCTGATTCCAGCTGAAGAGCTCTGGCGTCTGTATCCTCTACAATTTTGAAAACAACCTTGTCAATCTTCGGTGTTCCCCTGTAATAGCCTTCAAACTTCTCCATGGTAATGCTCTGTCCCATATCCCAGCTTACCAGCTTGTACGGACCTGCTCCCACGGGATTCTGATTGAAATCGGAGGTTGTCATGTCCTGGCCCTCCAGAAGATGCTTAGGCAGTACTCCGATTGTAAGGTAATCAAGCATTGCCACGTTCGGTGCCTTGAGCTTGATATTAACATGGAGCTTATCCGGTGCCTCAACGCTGACAACATCCTCGAAGTTTGATGCGTTTTCCGATCCGTTGTCAGGATTCATTATGGCTTCTATGGTGAATTTCACATCTTCAGAAGTAAGGGGCTCACCGTCGTGGAATGTCAGTCCCTCCCGAAGAGTAAACTCATAGGTATTTGTGCTTTCGTTGAAGTCCCATTTCTCGGCAAGCGCAGGCACGATGCTGTTGTTTTCGTCGTGTGCAGTCAGCCCGGCAAAAAGCAGAAGATTTATTTCGCCGTGCTCGAACAGTGCAGGATTTATTGCTGTATAATCGCTGCTTCCGTACACCAGTGTGTTATCACCTTCTGCAGACTCCGCCTCTCCTCCGCAGGCGCAAAGGCATGCGCACATTACAATCGTCATTGCTGCGGCTGCTAAAGGTTTTAGTATTTTTTTCATAATAAGATTTCTCCTTGTATCAATCTGTTTATATCAATCTGTCTTTTTTGTTTCTCGTCCTCAGGTATTCACCTGTTTCTGTTATGCATATTAATGTCACAACCAGGAATATGCCCGGGATGAGTATAATCCACCATGCTCCTGTCAGCATGGCTCTCTGGGATAGAGACATGAGGCTCCCCCAGGAGATTATCTCCATGGGCAGACCCAGCCCCAGGAAGCTGAGTGTTGCTTCCATTGCTATGGCACTGCCGATATTCGTTACAATCATGTACATTATCGTCGGCATGAAATTCGGCAGCAGATGACGCCTGAGTATATAGAAGAATCCGCCTCCCATTGTTCTCGCCGCCATTACGAAGCCCGTGTTTCTCAGATCCCGAACCTCACTTCTTACCATTTTCGCCACTGCCATCCAGCCGGTCACCCCTATTATCAGGGATATGGATATTACTGTGGCATCTCCGGCAATTGCCTGCAGAAACATTACGAACAGAATCTGAGGCACGCTCATCAGTATCTCGGCAAATCTCATCATCACATCATCGATTTTTGATGAGGCCAGGCCAGCCGCTGCGCCGTATACCACAGCAATTGCCGTGGACAGCATAGTTGAGAGGATCCCCACTATCAGGGAAATTCTGCCGCCGCACCATATTACGGCGAACAGGTCTCTTCCCAGGGTATCTGTTCCGAAAAGGTGACCCTTTCCCGGAGCCAGGCTGACTTCACCGAAATTCATGTAATAAGGATCTGTCCCCGAAAGCATATCTCCAAACAGGCAGCCGGCAATAATGAAGGCAAGCAGAGCTATTGATATTACAGGTGTTTTTTTCACAGCATCTGCCCCCTTTCTTCCTCCCGCTCAGGGGACAGGCACTGATTTGCTATCTGTGCCAGTATATTGGCTGTTATTACTGCCGCTCCCGTAATCAGGCATATAAGCATCAGCATGTTGTAATCATGATAGCGGGCGCTCTCCAATCCCAGCTTTCCCAGACCCGGGTACGAAAATACAATTTCGACAACATATGCGCCCCCCAGCAGATGGGGCAGAAAAATTGCCATTATGCTTATTATCGACGGCATTATGTTTCTCAGACAGTGCTTGTAGATTATGGCTGTTTCGCTGAGCCCCTTGACTTTGCACATCAGCACATATTCCTTGCTTGTTTCTTCGGAAAGTCTGTTTCTGATGAGGTATCCGCAATACCAGAAGTGTGATATCACTATAGATGCCACCGGAAGAATCAGGTGCAAAAGCCTGTCCGCCGGACCTGTTTCGCCGATTGTGCCGGATCCGCTCTGGGGCAGCCAGCTTAAAGTTACGGAGAAAATGAGGATTAGTATCAGTGCTACGAAGAATTCCGGAACATTTCCCGCTGCTACTCCTATCCTGCACATAACTCTGTCCGCAAGCTTTCCCTCTCTCCTAACGCAAAACACCGCCGTCAGTATTCCTATGACAAATATCAGGACCATTGATACTCCTGTCAGCCATGCGGTATTCGACCACACCTGGCCTATGACATCTATCGCCGGCTGTTTGTACTGATAGGATATGCCGAAATCTCCGTGAAGGGCATTTCCAAGCCATCTGAAATACTGTGTAATCAGGGAATCATCAAGTCCAAGCCGATGTTCCGCATTCTGCAGCTGTTCCCGGCTCATCCGCTCAATTGCCTCTCCGTAATATGCTCTAAGCGGATTCCCCGGTGCGAGTCGGGACACGAAAAATACAATAAGTGACATAACAAATACAGACAGTATCAGCTGCCCTATTTTGCCGGCAATGTATGTCACTCTGTTTCTCATAAACTTCCTCCGGACAAAAAATAAAAGAAGATCATTCCTGATCTTCTTGATCTTCTCGTGAGAACTTCCTGTTCTCGGTTTGAGTTTATGATAGCAAAGGGATTCCTCCGTGTCAATCCCGACTTTGTGGGGGGGGGGACGGTGCAATACGCAAAAGCTTCCGGCCCCTTTGAGTTATCTTAGCTGTTTATTTCCAACACGTCTTTTGGGTTTTCCGTTCCATGGATACGGTTTCCCGCATCCGGGACAATTGTCCTCAAGTACGAAATCCGAAGCTTTCGGAGGTATCATG
>JALFKB010000021.1 GCA_022775805.1 Clostridiales bacterium | reverse complement strand
TGGCTCATATCGAGGAAGCGGCAGTGCACAATCTGCCTGAAGAACAGCAACGCTGGTATGCCATCAAGATCTTTGAACGTGACGAAAAGGTGCTTGGACAGATAAATCTGGATGAGGCAGTACTGGAGCATATAGAAACAGATATTAATTCTGTGGAGGATGAGCTGGATGATGATGCGGAATCCATTATTACAAATGAACGGTATATCTATATCGGGCAGATGATAAAGGGGTGTTACAATAAAAAAACTGCCGGCAGACTATCAACCTCCGATAAGATTGACAGGGTTGTTACAAACAGGTTTGCAGCTCTCCCGATCTTTGCAGTAATAATGTTTCTGGTTTACTATATAGCAGTTTCCAGTGTCGGCACCATTGCCACCGACTGGGCAAATGACGGTGTGTTTGGAGACGGCTGGCATCTTGCAGGCATAGGAACATCTGAATATGATGATGCAATGACGGAATATGCTGCAGCAAATGTCTGGACTGACGAAATGATCGGCACAGTTGATGCCGCTGCAGCTAATGGAGTGATAGGTGCTGAAGACCTTCAGGATGCAATAGCAGCGGAAGATTTCGGCGCCTTTGACGAAGCATACGGTTCATATGCCGACTCTCTGGCAGAGGAGGGCTTTGACATATCAGGAATCTACGAGAGTGCTCTGGGTGAGGAAGCGGCAGGAGTGCCGGATCCGTCCGAATATGGCATCTGGGTTCCCGGGATACCGGTGCTCGTGGAGAACGGACTTGCAGCTGCGAATTGCCCGGAATGGCTGAACAGTCTGCTTATTGACGGTATTATCGGCGGCGTTGGAGCTGTACTTGGCTTTGTTCCTCAGATGATTGTACTGTTCATATTACTCGCATTCCTGGAATCCTGCGGATACATGGCTCGTATTGCCTTTGTGCTTGACCGTATCTTCCGTAAATTCGGGTTATCCGGTAAATCCTTCATTCCTATGCTGATAGGTACAGGCTGCGGTGTTCCCGGCGTTATGGCGTCCCGAACCATTGAAAACGAACGCGACCGCCGTATGACGATAATGACAACAACATTTATTCCTTGCGGTGCCAAGCTTCCGATTATCGCCCTCATTGCCTCCGCATTGTTCGGCGGTGCAGGATGGGTTGCACCAAGTGCGTACTTCATCGGTATCGCTGCAATTGTTGTTTCAGGCATAATGCTGAAAAAGACAAGGATGTTTGCAGGCGACCCGGCACCATTCGTAATGGAGCTCCCTGCATATCACTGGCCGACTGTTGGTAACGTTCTGCGGTCCATGTGGGAACGGGCCTGGTCCTTTATCAAGAAGGCAGGAACAATTATTCTTCTGGCTTCAATAGTAATCTGGGCAGGCTCCTGCTTCGGAATGATGAACGGCTCCTTTACCTTCAGCACAGAAATGGAGCTTGAAGACAGTGTGCTGGGAATGATCGGCAAGGGACTCTGCTGGATTTTCGCTCCTCTCGGTTTCGGCAACATCAAGGCCACAGTTGCAACAATTATGGGACTTGTTGCAAAGGAAGAGGTTGTGGGAGTTTTCGGAGTTCTCGATTTTGAAGGCATGACGCAGCTTGCTGCATATTCATTCCTGGTGTTCAATCTGCTTTGCGCTCCGTGCTTCGCGGCAATAGGTGCAATCAGACGTGAAATGAACAGTGCCGGATGGACATGGTTTGCTATTGGTTATCAGTGTGTATTCGCATATGCGATTTCCCTTCTGATTTACCAGTTCGGATCTGCGTTTACAGGCAGCCCTAATGCAGTTGGCCTGATTGCAGCAGTACTGGTGCTGGCAGCTATAATCTACATGCTGTTTATAAAGAAATACTCTGAAGCAACAAAACTCACTAAGGACGTTAGAATCAAGAAATAAGCATCGCGGACAGGAGGAATGCAATGTTTGCTTGGATAGCGGAAAACATAGGGACAATAATAATATGTGCAGTTCTGATTGCCATAGTTGCAGCCATTGTGATAAGAATGATAATAAACAGGAAAAGGGGAAATTCATCCTGCGGCTGCAGCTGCGGCTGCGGCTGTGCAGATTGCGCATTGAATGACATTTCTAAAAAACAAACCGCAGCCAGAAGGTAAAACGATATAGAGCATTTGCCAGAATGATGCCATAAAGCTATAATATCTGTAAAAACACCGGATGAAAACAGAAAGGGACGCTATGGCAATCAGAACACCGGTGCAGGATTTCCTGCAGGAGCACCGGAGAAAAAAACCGATATCATTTCATATGCCGGGGCACAAAGGCTCGAAACTCTATAGAGAAAGCGGGTATGGAGAATTTTTGGACAACTTCATGGACTGTGACATCACAGAAATTCCGGGAGCCGACAACCTGTTTCAGGCTGAAAGCATTTTGCGGGAGGCTCAGGAACGCTATGCCCGGCTGTACGAGGTGAAAAAATCGTATCTCCAGATAAACGGCAGCAGCGGCGCCAACATCGCGGCCATGCTGGCAACTGTTCCAAAGGGCAGGAAAATCATAATGGCGCGAAACTGTCACAAATCCTGCTTCAACGCACTGTCTCTGGGGGACATCAGGCCCGTATACGCATATCCTGAAATGATCGAGGAATACGGGATATCCGGAGCCGTGCCTCCGGAGGAGATAGAGAAGCTTCTGGAAGAAAACCCGGAGGCAGAGGCAGTTATTCTGCCAAGTCCCAACTATTACGGAATATGTTCGGACATCAGACGTATAGCCGAGATAGTGCACAGGCACAACAAAATACTGATTGTTGACCAGGCCCATGGAGCTCACCTGAAGTTCTTCAGCAGGTTCGGCATAAAGAACATGCCCCCGTCTGCTGAGGAGTCCGGAGCGGATCTGATAGTAAACAGTATCCACAAGACACTTGCCTCCTTAACCGAGAGCGCACTGCTGAACGTGAACTCGGACAGGGTGGATCTGCAGCTTCTGGAAGACCGGCTCCAGGCCATCGAGAGCACCAGTCCGTCGTATATTCTCATGGCCTCACTGGACATAAACGCATCCATAATAGCCGAAAGGGGAGAAGACTTGTTCAGGAGCTGGGCAGAATCTCTGGATTACTTTTATGCAAAGGCAGACAGCATCAGGGGTCTTCGGCTAATACGGAATATTCCGGAGCTTGACAGAACAAAGATAAACATAAGCTTCGGCGATCTTGGCATAGGCGGAGCTGAGCTGGAGCAGCTGCTGATTAAGGAATACGGCATATATATTGAACTGTTTACCGGAGACCTTGTGATGTGTATGACGGGAATAGGCAGCACCGGGGATGATATCAGGAAGCTGGCGGAAGCCTTGGAGAAGATATCAGAAAGGAATCAGGAATCTCCGGATAGAGTACGCAAACACAAAGGACACATGAACCCTGAAGATAAGCGGAGGAAATACAGACCTCTCCCGAAGGCGGGGCTTCAGGATATTCCGGTAACCGCTAAAAAGGTAAAGCTGACGGAGGCCGAAGGTCTGATATGCGCCTCATCCATAATACCTTATCCGCCGGGAATTCCTTTAATATGTCCCGGAGAATCTATAACAGCTGAGGCTATAGTAACTATTAAAGAAATGCGAGACCTTGGGGAAAAGGTAATCGGGATAAACGAAAAGGGAGAAATACTTGTTGGAGATAATTAAAAAAAGCCCGCGTGGCGGGCTTTTTTGATTAACGAAGCCGGTTAAGGAATTCCTCCTTCATGCTGCAGTTAAGCTTGACTCCGAGATCTGCGAAGGTCTTGTCCATGGCATCCAGGGTCAGAGTCATATCGTCAACATTGGCATTTTCACCCATGTGACCGATTCTGATGACCTTGCCTGCCAGTACGTCGAAGCAGCCTGAAATCATCACATTGTACTTATCCTTAAGTGTATCCAGAATCTGTCTGTCAGTTACGCCCTGAGGAACTTCGATTACTGTTACGGTGTTTGAATAGCCTTCCTCAAGATAGAGACTCAGGCCTGCCTTTGTAACAGCCCCTCGGGTTGCTGACGCGATTTTCTCGTGTCTTGAGAGAATGTCCTTGTCTGCTATGGCGTTGTCAACGGCAACTGCCAGACCTGTAATATCGCTTATAGGCATTGTGTACGGGAACCACTTGTCCTCGTAATATGTCTTGAAGGTGAGGATGTTGGCGTAGAACGCCGCAACAGGAGTCTTCCTGCTCTCCATGGCCTCCATGGCCTTGTCGCTTACCCACAGCATCGTGAGGCCTGCAGGTGCGGACAGAGCCTTCTGTGATCCGCCGCAGAGTATATCGATTTTGCTTTCGTCGAAGTTCAGGTATTCGCCGAACATGCCTGCTACCGAATCCACCACCGACAGAATTCCGAACTCAGCCAGAAGAGGACAGATTTCAGAAACATCATTAAGCACGCCGCTAGGTGTGTCGCAGTGAACCACAGTGGCATACTTGAAATCGGAATCCTTCTCCAGGAAGCTTCTCAGATCTGCCGCGTCGATTGGACGCTGATAGTCAGATGTGTACAGAACAGCTTCTCCGCCGTACATGGTTACGAAATCAGCGAAGCCCTTTCCGAATATTCCGTTGTCCAGAACCAGCACGCGATCGCCGGGTTCCGTGAGGGAAGCACATGCGGCCTCAAGGCCAAGGATACCCTCGCCGCCCAGGATGTAAGCCCTGCCTGAACAGTGAAGCATTGACTGGAGCTTGTCGCAGGTTTCCTTGTAAAACTCCACGAATGCCACATCCAGATCCGGATTGGTCGTTTCAAGGCTTCTTGCCATACGTACATTTTCCCTGACCTGTGTAGGTCCTGCAGTCATAATCTTGTACATTTCAATTCTCCCTTAAGACTAATTAAATCAATATGTTACATGTCGATATGTTACATGCGGGAAGCGTTGTTACGCGTGGGACACTGCGCTTCCTGCAACCGGTGAAAACTTTCCTGCCAGCTTCTTGATTCTGTTGGCAATAGGAACAACTATGATACCGGCAACCACAACCTGCATGATGTTTCCCGGAATTGAGCCCAGAGGAATAAACCAGTTGTGATAGAGAATAACCTCTGCGAAATAGTATCCCACAATTTTGATAACCAGTGCAACAAGAATTGCCAGAGTGTTGACAACATACGGGTTGAACTTCAGCTTTTCTGACATAAGGCCTACAACATAGCCCATTGCACCAACGATAACAAATGTAAACGGGGCCCATGCTGTCCAGCCTGAGATCAGGTCGAACATGCCCATTCCGAAGGCACCGGCAATGGCGCCTGTCTTCCTGCCGTAAATAATTGCAGCCAGGAAAAGAGGAACATTGCCCAGGTGAATAAGACCGCCATTGCCCATAAGCGGAAGCCTGATGTTTATGAACATCGTAGCCACCAGTGTGAGTGCGATGAATAATGCATTTATAACCAGCATTTGAGTTTTCTTCTGTTGTGAATTGATAGTCATTTTTGTTAAACCCTTTCTTTATGAATTATGATGTATGAAATCATTTGAAGCTTCTGTCTACAGAATAACACACAACTGTACTCTAAAAAATATACAAACAATATAATTTTGAAGATAACAGATGTGCAAAAGAGGGGAATTTTAGCCATAATTCACACATTAAAGGGCATTTTTTTATTTAAAGAACAGGTGCAGTTTCAAGTTTCTCCAGCAGAAGGTCGATTACCGCATTGGCGTCCATCGCTGCGGTGAAGTCCGAAGCGGCGAAGCTTTCGGCACTGTCATCTAGGTTGATGTTCACAATTGTTCCCGAGTCACTGATACCGCAAAGGTGATGGGCGGCACCGGAAATTCCGAAGCCGATATACAGCTTGGGCCTTACGGTTTTGCCGCTGGTCCCGATCATGGATTGTTCGTCGGGACCCCAGCCCATGTCCACCACCGGTCTTGTGCAGCCTGCAGCTCCGCCTGTAAGCTCAGCAAGGCGCTGAAGCTTTGTCCAGGAATCAGCCGAGCCTATGCCGAAACCGCCACAGAAAATGATGTCCGCTTTTTCTATAGGGTTTGTCTTAAGAGGACTTTCCTCAGCCTCAATGAGCTTCACCTGCTCCGGCTGTATAGCGCTGCTTTGGCAGATAATCTCTTCGTACTCCCCAAGAGCTTCTCTTCCAAAGGCAAACACCCCCGGTTTGACGGTGGCGACTGCAGGCCTGGCGTCAGGGATGAATATCTCTCCAATTACTTTCCCGCCGAAGGCAGGAACCATGTAGGCTATCCTGCCGGCTTCGTTTATTCTGATATCCGAGCAGTGGGCGGCAACACCTGTGCCCAGCCTGATGCCAAGGGCGGGAGCCACCTCCTCGCCCAGAGCCGTAGCGGGGATAATCACCAGCTCAGGTCCTGCCTTTGCGATTTCCTGCTCCAGAGTATTGATGGCTTCCAGCGGATTGTCTGTTTCCAGCTGAAGCCTGATGAAGTTGACCTGCTGTCCCTGAAGAACCTGGCGGATTTTGCCCATGCACTGACAGAATCCCTCGCCGGGCATTTCGGCACAGCTCTGGTCGTATATCATTACTGTCTTTATTTCTTCTTTTCTCATAGGGTGCCACCGGCTTTCTTCATTAAGGCTATTAGCTTGTCTGCTGCTTCCTCAGGATCGGTTCCCAGAACCTCGCTGCTCCGTTCCATGTGGGGAGTAATCAGCTCTCCCGGCTGAGTAGGGGAGCCCTGAAGTCCGATTCTGTCCATGTCCAGCCCCAGATCCTCATTGCTCCATACAGTCAGAGGCTTCTTTTTTGCCTTGATTATTCCCATTGCGTTTATGAATCTCGGTTTGTTGATTCCGCTGCTGACGGCAAGAACGCAGGGTTTGCCAATGGCGAATACCAGTCTTCCTCCGTCACCCTTCCGGCAGACTCTGAAGCCCGGATCCTCCTCTGTGATTTCCACAACCCGGCAAAGGTGAGGAAGAGACAGCCATTCTGCCACCTGCACAGGAACATGGGCCGTCGCACCGTCAGCGCTTTCGTTTCCGAAGAGAATCAGATCAAAGGCCCCCAGCCTTTCTATTGCCTTTGCCAGGACATAGGATGTGGCGTAGGTATCTGCGCCTCCGAAGGCGGCATCCGACAGAAGGAATGCCTCATCGGCACCCATTGCCAGACATTCGGTGAGCTTGTCCCTGGTGAATTCCGGTGCCATGGACAGAACGGTTACCTTGCCGCCGGATTTTTCTCTCAGCTTCAGAGCTTCCTCCAGGGCATTTCGGTCAGAAGGGTTCACCACAGAGGGGATGCCCTCTCTGATAAGGCGTTTGGTGTCCATGTCTATCTTCAGTTCCCCGTACTTTTCCGGGTCGGGAACAGGTTTAATGCATACTAAAATATTCATGTTATCTGTATTTCTTCTTATTTGTATTTCTTCAGCGTATCCCCGGCAATGATTATCTTCTGTATTTCGCTTGTGCCTCCTGAGGAAATGCAGGCAAGGGCGTCACGCATGTACCTTCCGGCTGCGTATTCGTTCACCACGCCGTATCCTCCCATGAGTTCGATTGTCTTCCGGGCACATTCGCAGGCCTTGTCAGTGGCGTAGTATTTAGCCATTCCGAAGTCGATGGTTGCCGGCTTTCCTTCGTCCTTAACTGCAGCAGCCTTGTAGAGCATGAGTCTGGCGGATTCGTATGCCACTCTGATGTCGGCAACGTGGAACTGTATTGCCTGAAGCTTGGCAATAGGCTTGCCGTAAAGGATTCTGTCGTTTGCGAACTTCACGGAATCCTCGAGACAGCCTCTGATGATTCCCGTTGCGATGGCGGCCATTGAGGCTCTGCCCACTTCTCCGATTTCCTTCATTGCTATAGGTGTTCCCTGGCCGATTTCTCCCAGCAGATTTTCCTGTGGAACGCTGGCGTTGTTTGCTATCAGCTCTCCTGTCATGGAGCCCTTCAGTCCCAGCTTGTTCTCTTCTCGGCCCGGCATGAAGCCTTCGGTTCCCTTGTCTATGATAATTGCCGAAAAGGTTGAGCGGCCCTTCTCGTCTTCACCTGTTTTGCAGGTCAGAACAGGGTAATCGGCACAGTGGGAGTTGGTTATGAAGCACTTTCTGCCGTTGATGATCCAGCGGCCATCCTTCATCTCGGCAGTTGTCTTCTGTCCTGCAACATCGCTGCCGCCGCCCGGTTCTGTTACTGCCAGACCGCAGATGGATGTTCCTGCACACATGTCCGGCAGATACTTCATCTTCTGTTCCTCTGTTCCGAAATCCAGTATTGCCGCCATTCCCAGCTGATGGGTGAATACCATCATTGCCAGTCCTGCTGAGTGCCGTGCGATTTCTTCAAGTGCCATAACTCTCTCAGTGTGGCCAAGGCCTACGCCGCCGTATGTCTCCGGCACGAAAACTCCCAGCACTCCCAGCTCTCCCAGCTGAGGCATGATATCAACCGGCGTGTGGTTTTCTTCATCCCATTTCGCTGCATTAGGTGCGATCTCCTCCTTGACAAATGCTGCAAAAGCCTCCCTTAGCATTTCCTGATCTTCTGTGAATTTGAAATCCATATTAATTATCTCCTCTAATTGCCATCAGTAATAATTCCGTGATAATTGAATTATATACAATTTGAAGAGGGATGTCAGTGAATAGTTTTAAAAAACATAAAACCCCGGAAGGCATATATCATTCCGGGGCATGTGATTTATTATATTATCTGGCTGCGGCGAATCCTTTTTCCAGATCTGCGATTATATCGTCAATGTGTTCTGTACCGATTGACAGTCTGATTGTGCTCTGGCTGATCCCCTGATCAGTCAGCTCATCGTCATTTAACTGAGAGTGGGTTGTTGAAGCAGGGTGAATAACCAGGCTCTTCACATCGGCAACATTTGCCAGAAGTGAGAAGACTTCAAGTCCGTCTATGAACTTCCATGCTTCTTCCCTTCCGCCCTTGATATCAAAGGTGAAAATAGATGCTCCGCCGTTAGGGAAGTACTTGTTGTAAAGGTCGTGATCAGGATGCTCCGCCAGGGAAGGATGATTAACCTTTGCAACCTGTGGGTGAGCAGCGAGATACTCAACAACCTTCTTTGTATTTTCGGCGTGTCTTTCTACTCTCAGGGACAGGGTCTCAATTCCTTGCAGCAGCAGGAATGCTGCGAATGGTGAGAGAGTTGCCCCTGTGTCTCTAAGCAGGATAGCTCTGATGTAGGTTACGAAGGCAGCCGGACCAACTGCATCATAGAATGAAATTCCGTGATAGCTTGGGTTCGGATCAGCTATGTTGCCGAATCTGCCGCTGGCCTTCCAGTCAAACTTGCCGGATTCTATGATTACGCCGCCAAG
>JALFKB010000005.1 GCA_022775805.1 Clostridiales bacterium | reverse complement strand
AACCTCGGCTTCTTTCCGACGCCTTTGCATAGGCTTGACAATCTGTCGGAGGATCTGGGGGTGAATCTCTGGATTAAGAGAGACGATTTCACAGGAAGAAATCAGTTCGGAGGAAACAAGACCAGGAAGCTTGAATTCCTTATGGGTCGGGCTTTGGAGCTTGGTGCAGAGAGTGTTGTCACCTACGGAGCTACCCAGTCGAATCACGTTATGCAGACCGTATGGGCTGCGAAGAGATGCGGCATTAAGCCAATAGCATATCTTGCAGCCATGGTTAAGCCTGATATGGATGACCTGAAGGGAAACATGCTCCTGGACAGCATTTACGGCGCAGAGCTTCATGTGGTTGAGCCCCTGGAGGGAGAGTCCTTTGAGGAAACCGAAAAGAGGTCCTTTGTTATGGGGGCAGAAAAGGTTGCGGAGCTCAACGCCTCCGGCACTCCTTGCTACGACATTCCCATGGGTGGAGCTAACGAATACGGAACCCTGGGTTATGTGAACTGCATGGTGGAGCTGGCTCAGCAGCTGCCTGAGGATTTTAATCCGAAATACCTGTACCACGCCACAGGCTCCGGAGGAACCATGGCGGGAATCGCTGCAGGCAGGAAGCTTATGGGACTGGATTTCGAAGTTCATTCCATGATGACTCTGCCTATGGAGGATACTGCGGGATACGCGGAAGCGGCAGCGGAGCTTGCAAACAGCGCCCTTGGGCTTTTAGGAAACTCCGGGCAGATGCCGGTTGTTACCGGGGCGGATTTCATTGTGGATAACCGCCATACGGGACCGGACTACGAAGTCCCAAGCGAAGAGGGTTCAGAGGCCATAAAACTTCTGGCACGCCGGGAGGGAATCCTGGTTGATCCCGTTTACACCGGGAAGGCCTTTGCAGGAATGCTGGCTGATATCAGAAGCGGAGCCGTTCCTCAGGGAAGCGAC
Source organism: Clostridiales bacterium (assembly GCA_022775805.1). Classification (GTDB taxonomy): domain Bacteria; phylum Bacillota; class Clostridia; order Peptostreptococcales; family Anaerovoracaceae; genus Lentihominibacter. The sequence goes on along the minus strand of JALFKB010000005.1, from coordinate 2,274 downwards.
ATTTTGTTCCTGCATACAGGGGGAACAACGGCCCTGTTTGCGGAACGTGAGATTTTAGGAGATATTTTTTAGAGTTGATTGAAGAAAAGAGGGAGTTTATGGGAACACCTATAACAGAAAGAAGCATAGCATTAGCGATTGTTTTCTCAATTATTACATGCGGAATATATGGGCTGTACTGGCTGTATAAGCTGTCCGAGGAGACGGATCTTGTTCTGGGAACACGCTCGGAGGCAAGCCCTGCAATGGTTGTTGTTTTCTCAATTATCACCTGCGGAATATACAACATTTACTGGTGCTACAAGCAGGGAGGCAAGTTTGAGGAATACGGCAGATATACAGGAAGAAACGACGCTGAATCCTGGGGTGTGATGATGCTGGTTCTGGCACTGGCCAATTATTTCTGCGGCGTGACAATGCTCATTGCCTACGCGCTGATGCAGGACAAGATTAACAATATTGTGAGATTCAACAATCAGGGAAATCCGTATGGTCAGGGCGGAGCCTATGCAAACAGCGACAACATTAACGGATAAGGCTAATAGAAACCGCAGGCTGCGAAGGCTTGTCATAACCCTGGGAGTACTGCTGGCGGCAGGGCTGTTGTACACCGGAATTGTGCTGAAATTTCAGGTGGGCCTTTGCTGTCCATTTGAGAGGCTGACGGGGTTTCAGTGTCCCGGATGCGGAATCAGCGGAATGTTTCTGAACATGCTTCAGGGAGATTTCGAAGGAGCCTTCCGATGCAATCCCGTGACCTTCTGCCTGATGCCGGTGCTGCTGGCTCTGGTGGGATATCTCATGTACAGATATGTCAGCTTCGGTGATCAGAAGGTTCCGAAATGGATGAACACCGCACTGATTGCGGTGGCGGTATTGTATCTGGTATGGGGCGTGATAAGGAATATACCCGGCCTGCTTATATAGAACTGGAGGCCTGTTTATATAGAACTGGAGGATGGAATGAATCAAGAAAACAACAATTATGAACCTACACCGGGATTCAGACCTGTTGCACCTGACCCGGCGAGTACAGATAACAGCAAGGCGCTGTCTGTGGCTGCCGGAGTTGGGTTTTTTGTCACTGCGGCATTGAGCCTCTATCTGGCAGTGACCGGCTTCACGGGGTTTATTGATGCCCTTGAATACGGCGGAGGCTTTTATGCGTCAGCATCCCTCCTGAAGGTGCCGATTTATCTGATCATCGCCGCAGGATGCGTTATCACAGGACTGTATCTTATCATAGAAATGAATACAATTATCGGGGCAATCGGACCTGCTGTTATAGCAGTGGGATGCCTGTTCTCGATTATTTTGGAAGGCTATATCGTTGTGCTGTATCAGTCACCGGCATATCTTGGAATGATGGCAGGTTTCCTTCTGTACACTGCAGCCGCCGGGCTGCTTGCCGTATGCGTTTTCACAGGAAACAGGAAGCTCCTCGGTGCCGGCAGATATATTGCGATGGGCCTGGCCCTGCTGGCGTTCATCGTTCTCCTTGTGAGATACATAACCTTCTGGACCGGCTTATTCAGCTTCGGTTACTACGGAGGCGCATCATATTTCAGCATGTACGGAGCCAATACTCTTGGTGATATAGCCCTGTCCCTGGGACTTATCCTGATGGCACAGCTTCTTTCCCAGAAGCCTGAACGCTATCTCCCGAAGGCCGCCCCGAGCAGCCCTTCGGCATACATGTACGCTCAGCAGCCGGCACCGGCTGAGGAGCCGACTGCAGCTGAGTCGCCTGCACCGGAAGAACCGGTGCAGGAAGCGCCTGAGCAGGAAGCGCCTGAGGAAGTTCCGATGGAAGAAAGGTACGGCAAACCAATGCCTGCACACGCTCAGCAGCAGTACAGCACCCGGTATGTACCGAACCCTGTATACGGAATAATCTCAAATGCCAGAGTCTTCGGCATACTGTCCATTGTGGGCGCATTCGTAATTTCGATTGCGGGCCTCATTTTGGGGGTTGTGGGAATGAACAAGGTAAAGAACCTCGCAGTTCCCCCTGAGATGGAGTACGAAAGACAGAAAGCATATAACCTTAACAAGATAGGCTTCATACTTTCCATAGTATTTATTGGTCTTTCAATTCTGATGGCTATACTTGGCGGATGCATTTCGGCAGCATCAGCAGTTTATTCCTTCTGAGCTGCGTATTTCATAGCGAGTATCACTGCGCCCATGTCCGGTTCGGACATGGGCTCTTTGTATTCCATGCCCTTTGAAGCCAGCAGCCGGCTAAAAGGCCCGGTAACAGGGCTTCCCATT
>JALFKB010000015.1 GCA_022775805.1 Clostridiales bacterium | reverse complement strand
TCGAATATTGCCTCCGGCGAATCCAGCTCAATTCCTGTGAAGCCCTCCGGGGTGCAGATGTGTCTCGTCATCCGGCCCTTTCGCAGATCTGCCAGGTCGTTTGCCATTATGAAGTCCATGCTGTTTTTCGCAGCCAGCTTCGTGGCCACGGAGTACAGTTCCTCTTTTGTTACGCCTTCCAGAAGCTTGCATCCTATAAGCAGGCTGTCCGGGAACCATTCTCTCAGATTTGCTATAACCTTCGGTGTCAGGGTCAGCTTCGCCGTCAGGTTTTTCTGATAGCTAGATATTTTCGCGTCGTCATTCAGCCTGCATTTCGGGTTTTCCATAATAGCCAGGAAATCCGCCGCCGACCCGGCTGTATCCTTTGCTGCAAAAAGCTCCTCAGCCATGTCTTCAAGCAGGAATGAGAATTCTCCCTTATAGTCCCCCACCGCTGCAGCGTGGATAACGCCGTCACAGTGAAGCCCATCTTTCTCCATGTCCTCCCTAACACCTTCAAAGGCATTTATCATATCTTCGGTTGTCTCTATCCCGTAATATCTGAAGGAATCCTCCGGAATCCCCTGCTGTGTCATCATGATTTCAATCTTCTCGGTGCTGACGCTGTGGTTAAAAATCGCAAACACCCTGTATCCCGCGCCCAGAAAGCATTTTGCCAGCAACCTGGAAAGGCTTCCCGTGGACATGTTTGTAATCTTCATGACCTCGTCGATATACTCGTTAGTGGGTCCCCCGGTGATTATTATATTCTTCATCTACTCTATCTCCTTTTATCGAAACTTACTCGAAAAATACAGGCACATTATAACATAAAATCTTTGCATCTGCGATAATCTTGTGTTATAATGTGCCTTGCAAAACACAATAAGCGCTTTTTGTAATTCAATATGTATCGTGGTCTCATGGTCAAGTGGTCAAGACGCTAGCCTCTCACGCTGGAATCAGGGGTTCGACTCCCCTTGGGACTACCAAGCTGAAACCCTTGGAATTTCAACGATTCCGAGGGTTTTTTGTTCATTGTAATTTCCATATTTTAGGCGACAAACACCCTCATTTGGCCCTTCAACATTTCTTTATCATATGCGGCTCACGCCTGCGTATGAGCCGTGGATAATCACGAATAAATGGAAACATATTCCATGCGTCTTCCGGAACCCTTGAGCCCCAAGGGTTTCAGGACGAGGTAAAATTAGCCTTTGTGAAAATTGCCGTGAAAACGGATAAAAACGGATAAAAAACTAATAATAATGCGCGGAAAAGTCCTGTACGAGCCATATTTTCACAATGCAAAAAAATGGAAGGTTAAAATTTCAACGTTTTTAGAGGCAGCTGGAAAAAGTTCGTGATAATTTCCGACGGCGGCGGGAAATGTCGCCGAAACAAATGGGGCGGGCGCCCGATTGGCGCCCGCCCCTGCCTTACAAATCCTGCCGAACAGTACTTGCTCAGCACTTGCCTATTACTTACCTATTATAAGTTCCGATTTCTGCCAGCTCGGCAATGCAGTCGTCCCAGCCCTGAATCAGGCGGTCAATGTCCTCATCTGTGGTGACAGGTGAAACCAGCATCATGTTGTGGAACGGTGTGATGATGATGCCCCGGTTGTGCAGATACAGGTGGGTGTAGTACATGAGATCCCAGTCGAAGTTGTTCTTGGCATCAGTTCCGTTAACCGGCATGGTCGGCATAAACTGGAGCTCACATCTTGCTCCTGAACGGGTCAGGCTCCAAGGAACATTGTGCTTAGCCAGCACAGCTTCAAGACCATTGGCCAGCCTGTCAAGACCGGCGAACATCCTCTCGAAAGCCTCTTCGGTTGCAACTTCAGCTAGCTGGGTCCGCATGCATGCGATGGCAAACTGGTTTGCTGCCAGGGTGCCGCCAATACCCATTGGATCCGATACGCCGCCGTTGCCGTATGTCTCGGCAATGGCATCGGTGATTTCCTTGGTGAATCCATATACGGAAATTGGAACGCCGCCGGCAATTGACTTACCCATTGTTACGAAGTCAGGCTTCAGGTTATGAGCTCTTGTGTATCCGCCGTATCCCTCGGACAGTGTATGGGTTTCGTCGATAATCATGAAGGAGCCATACTTGTCGCAAAGCTTTCTGACACCCTCAAGATATCCTTCATCAGGAAGAACCATTCCGCAGTTTGTCATAACCGGCTCCAGGAGAACTGCTGCTACATCCTCGTGGGCCAGTTCCCTTTCCATGGCTTCCAGATCGTTGAACTCCACAACTCTGGTCAGCAGATCCTTCGGCAGACCCGGATTGGAGTCAAAGTGTGAACGCAGGCAAAGCTTGCCGTCCTCGCCTATGTGAGGAAGAGTCTCATCGAGACTTCCGTGGTAGCACTCCTGCATAACAAGAATCTTCGGACGACCTGTCAGAGTTCTTGCATTACGGATGACATAACGGTTTGCCTCCGTTGCGGTCATTGCCACCTGCCATGTTGGCAGACCGAAGCGCTTGCTCAGTTCCTTGCCGATTTCAAGAGCATCCAGTGTCGGCATCATTGTTGTAATTCCGCAGGACGCCTTCTCTGCAATTGTCTTCGCTGTGGCATCCGGAGAATGCCCGAACATTGCACCGGTGTCTCCAAGACAGAAATCAATGTATTCGTTCCCGTCAATATCCCAGCACTTCTGATCCTTGGCCCTTTCCAGAAATACCGGGTGATCGGTTCCCCAGTCAGCCATCCACGGCATAGGAACTCCGTCCAGCAGATTCTCATGAGCCTTCTCAAAAGCCTCCCTGCTCTTTGGTGTTCTCTCGTTAAAAATCTTGTCTTCTCTTTCTCTCAGCTTCGCCAGTTCCTCAACGGTAACCAGTCTGTATGGACTTTTCTTATCTGTGATCATTTCTTTTCCTCCATCATTCAATTCTCTTAATTACGGGATTTCCAATCCGCAGCGCTATCAACCCACGGGATTCCCAACGCAAAGGCTTCCTGCCTTTGCATTTCCTGATTCAATTATATTCTCCACACAAGCCATAAAAAATAGACAAATTTCACGACTTTTTATATACTTATCTTAACTAATAACTATTTTTCAATCAAAGGAGACCCCCATGCTGGCTAAAGAACTGGCTAAAGAACAATACGTCGTTTTCGGAAACAGCAGCCCCCTTTCTGTCACCATTTACAGGGCGGGGCGTCAAATGCCCCACTATCACCGGGAGGAACTTGAGATTGTCATGTGCCTTAAGGGAACCGTTGAGGTTTACAGTATGCACGAGAAGCATGTGCTTCGGGCAGGTGACATCAAGGAGGCGGACACCTACGACATACACACCGTGTCCCGGGTTCCCGAGGAGCCTGACAATCTCGTTGTGTCATTTCACTTCGATCTGACCCATCCCCTCTTTGCAGGCAAAGGCTTCGAGCTTTTGTATTATGTCTGCAGCAGTGATGAAATCGACAGGGCAAGACAGCCTGCGCTGAACCGGCTGCGGCGAGTTCTGTGGGCGCTTCTGTACGAAACACTGCAGGCAGCACCCGCCGCCGGCGAAAGGCAGGAAACCGGCAAAGTCAGAATTCATGCCCTTTCCGCCGAGGTTCTGCAGCTTCTTCGCAGCAGCTTCCAGTACTTCAACGCCATCAATCTGGATGACACATACTCAAAGGACATGCAGGACCGCTTCGAGCACATCATCGCCTACATGCTCAAGAACTACGCCGGCAGGATTACAATGAGGGACATATGTCAGATGGAGCACCTGAACTACAACTACCTTTCCCAGTTCTTCAAGACCACATCCCTCAAGACCTTTCGCGCCTTTCTCCACGAAATCAGGGTTTATCATTCGGAGCACATGCTGCTTTGCAGTCCGGAGATGACCGTGCCGGAGATCGGTTACGCCTGCGGCTTCTCGGATCCGAAATTCTTTTACCGGGAATTCAGGAAGAAGCACGGACATACGCCCCACCAGCACCGCATCTGGTATCGGAACTACAACAGGCTCATATCAAAGGACACCATCTTTGCCCCGGAGGAGCAAAGGCAGGTCATTAATAACTGCATCGCCGGATTCTATTCCAATATGGTCTGGGAGGAGGCATGGCCTGAGCTCGACTGAACTATAATTCAGTCGTTGCTGAATTATCATGGTCTTGAATGTACTATAATTCAGTATTATCATATTTTTAAAGAACAATACTGTATGGAGGTAAACATAATGTCCTTTGGAGATAATTTAAAAAACATTCTGTCAGCCCGGGGCATGACCATGACCGAGCTGGCCAACAAGACAAGCATCACTTATAACATGATAAAAAAATACTGTTCAGGAAACGCAGACCCGACGGTTTCCTACGCCCTGAAGATTGCCAAGGAGCTGGAAGTATCAATCGACGAGCTTATGGACTACAAGGCTCCTGAAAACAAAAACATGTTCAGAGAAGTATTCGAGAAAGACTTCACATACGTTGAAGGCTTCATGAGAGTAGTGAGAAGAATGCCGGACAAGGAAGCCCTGGTGGATCCTCTGGCAGAAAAAACATGGACATACAGCCAGCTTAACAAGGATGTAAACATCTTTGCCAACGCACTTCTTGACAGAGGTGTTACCAAGGGCGATCTGCTGCTTTTCCAGCTGCCTAACTGTCCTGAATTCATATTCTCATATCTGGCTCCTCAGAAAATCGGAGTAATCACAAGCCCTGCAAATCCGGGCTTCGCACCGGGAGAAACCAAGGTGTGCCTGGAGTCCAGCGAGCCTAAGGTATATGTATATGACGGCAGCAACGTTAACAACGCCGTGAAATCTCTGGAGGGTCTTAAGACCATGCCTGAGTACATTATCATGGTGGGTGAGGGAGATCTGCCTGAAGGTCATATCCGCTTCGAAGACTTCACTGCAGGCTATCCGGACACTGAGCCGGTAACGGATTTCGAGCCTTACATCTATGACGAGATGATGAGACTGTATACATCAGGTACCACCGGAAGACCTAAGGGGGTTCCTCTCTACAATGCAAACGAGGTTCTTTCCTGCCACGACGTTATGATGCATTTCCCAATGAATTCCACAGATGTTTCCATGAATACTACGCCATGGTTCCATCGAGGAGGAATCCACTCCGGCGGCCCTGCACCAACCTTCTTCGCAGGTGGAAAGGTTGTAATCATGAAGTCATTCCAGCCGCAGCTTGCTCTTAAGTACGTTCAGAAGTACGGTGTAACATTCCTTATCGGCGCTCCTTCAATCATGAAGATGCTGGTAAGACAGCAGGAGAAGTTCGGCGCAGATCTGTCATCCCTGAAGGGCATCGTTACAATGGGTGCACCGTTTGAAAGATCCGACTGCATAAAGGTGCAGGAGGTTCTGACGCCAAGCATCTTCAACGGATACGGCACAACAGAAACCTTCTGGAACACCTTCCTGAGACCTTACGAGCTGCCTGAAATGGCAGGAACTGCCGGAAGAGCATGTACCGATGACGATGTTAGAGTAGTTAAGGTTTACGAGGACCGCTTCGCAGATCCTGACGACATGGTTGCCATGGATGAGACTGAAACCGGCGAAGTAATCATCAGAACACCTAAATCATCATACTGCTACTACAACAATCCTGATGAAGAAAAGAAGAAATTCTACAACGGCTGGATGTATACCGGAGACCTGGCAACCTGGGATAAGGATCAGTTTGTCACCATCGCAGGCCGAAAAGATGATATGATTATATCAAGCGGCGAGAACATCTATCCTGCAATTGTAGAAGAGGCTCTGAACAAGCATCCTAAGGTTCACCAGTCAGCTGTAACCGGAGTTCCTGATCAGATCAGAGGCGAAGCAGTTGTGGCATACATCGTTCCTGAAGATGATGATCTGACAGTATCCGACATGGTGGACTTCTGCATCAATTCAGAGCTGCTGTCCGTATACAAGAGACCGCGCTTCTATCGTTTCGTGAAGGAGCTTCCGATGACAGCCACAGGCAAGCTTCAGCATTATCTGGTAAAGGAAATGGCCCTTTCAGACATGGAAGACGGCAGACTTAAGCTGGCAATGAAGAAAGAAGGGAAGTAATCATGGCTTTTTCAATGAATCTGAGAGTTCAGTACTACGACACTGACAAGATGATGGTTGTGTACCACGTAAACTACATCAGGTATTTCCACACAGTTAGAACGGAGTATTTCAGAGCAGCAGGTTATCCGTATTCGGATATGGAGAAGGAGGATTTCCAGATGCCTGTTCTCTCAGTTGCCGCAGACTTCAAAACCCCTGCGGTATACGACGAACTGGTTACCGTGTCCTGCAAAATCACGAAGCTTGCTCCGGCATCCATGGAATTTGACTACGAGATAAGAAATGCCGAAACAGGTGAGCTTCATGTTACGGGACACAGTCGCCACGGATTCACCAGCCGCAACCTGAGACCGATTCCACTTAAGAAGAAGTGCCCGGAAATCTACGCCTTCATCGAAGAGCTGTACCGATCCGAATCAAAGGAACAGGAATAAAGGCCCTGCAAAACGCAAAAACTACAAAATGCTTCAGCAGACCCCACGGTCGCTGAAGCATTTTTTCGATTTCATTTTTATTTCGCCATATTGCCGGGGGCACCCTCCCGGGCGTACCTTTGCCGCTAATCCCTGTGATCAAATACCCTCTGGGTTTTCTTCTCGCTTCTCGGCAGGGTTCCGATTGAAACCACAACCACCTTAGGGGTGACGCTTAATCGGGATTTCACAACCCTCTGGATTGCCTTTGCAGTATTCTCGAAGTTTATCCTGCCTTCTCCTTCAACGGTTAACATGATAATGTCCCTGTTTGTCTCGTCGTCATGGGCCACGTCAATCTTGTATTCGCTGGATACGCCCTCGAAGCCTCCCAGGATTTCCTCAAACTGTCGCGGGAACATGTTGACCCCGTGAACCTTGAACATGTCGTCGCTTCTTCCCTGAATAACATCGAGGCGAGGATATTCGCTTCCGCAGCTGCACCGGCCCGGAATGATTCTGGAAATGTCGTGGGTACGGAATCTGATGAGCGGCGCTCCCTCCTTCTCCAGTGTGGTTATTACGATTTCACCCTCCTCACCGTCAGGCAGGGTTTCGCCGGTAACCGGGTCGATTATCTCGATGTAGAGATAGTCATCCCAGTAGTGGATACCCCTTTCCCCCGGACAGTTCACGCCGATTCCCGGACCGTAGATTTCCGTGAGACCGTATATGTCATAGAGCTCTATGCCCAGCTCATTTGCGATGTATTCCCTTTTCTTGTCGCTCCATCTCTCGCTGCCGATCACTCCTTTTTTTAGGTGGATTTTATCCCTGAGGCCCCGCTTGTTTATCTCCTCAGCCAGCAGCAGGGCATAGCTTGATGTGGCGCAGATTACCGTTGACTTCAGATCCTGCATCATCTGCAGCTGCTTGTCGGTGTTTCCCGGTCCCATTGGAACGGCCATTGCTCCCAGCCTTTCGGCACCGGCCTGGAAGCCTATGCCTGCTGTCCACAGCCCGTAGGCCGGAGTGATCTGTATGATATCCTTCTTCGTTATCCCCGCCATGGCGTAGCACCTGGCAAACATTTCCGCCCAGTCATCAACGTCCTTCTTCGTGTATGGAATTATAACCGGCTTGCCGGTGGTTCCCGAAGAGGAATGAATTCTAACAACATCATCGTCGGGAACTGCCTGTATTCCCAGTGGATAGGCATCCCTCAGAGCGCCCTTGTCCACAAAGGGAATCCTCTCGAAATCCTCCTGACAGGTGATTCCGGTAATTCCCGCCTCTTCATAAACCCTGCCGAAGTAGCTGCCTGATGCTATAAGACGCTTAATCTGAGCATCAATCTGTTTTATCTGTTTTTCGTTAAGTCTCATCTGTTTTCTCCCATGGCGATTCCCTTCAGGAAGGCCTGTCTGTTGGCCTCCAGAAATTTCGCCGGCACTCTTGTTTCAATTTCCGCCAGAATCTCTTCCCTGTCGAAACCCAGTCTGCCTGTTCCAACAGCCACTCCCAGCATGGCAATGTTCAGGAACTTCTCAGAATCCAGCTCTCCGGAATCCATCACTATGCACCGGCACCTGCTTCCCAGATATTCAATCATCTCGGTGCCGTCATAGCCCGTCTGCTGAAGTGATTCCGTAACGGGCTTCACAGGGGCCCTGTTCACGATTACAATTCCTTCTCTTTTCAGGTAATCCAGATTCCGCACCGCCTCAGCAGGCTCAAAGGCCATGAGAATGTCTGCCTTTGCACGGGGAATCAGAGGAGAACTTGAGTCTCCTATGCGCACGTGGCTTGTAACCGAGCCTCCCCGCTGGGCCATTCCGATTGTCTCGCAGGAGCGAACCTTTTCTCCGGCGTTCATGGCCGCCGCCGCCAGGATTTTCGCAGCCAGCACCGTTCCCTGGCCCCCCACTCCGCAAAGCAGTATGTCTTTATTCATCCCCGGCACCTCCTATTGCGTCCACAGGACAAACGCTGGCGCAAAGGCCGCATCCCGTGCACAGATTCCTGTCTATTGCAGTCTGTCCGTCAATTGTTACCAGTGCCGGACATCCGATTTCTCTTATGCAAAGCTTGCAGTTAACGCAGTTCTCCCTGATTGTGCACTTCTCCGACGGCTTCGACAGAGCTATGCAAGGGGATCTGAAAATGATGGCTTTGACTCCCTTTTCCCCTGCGCATTCCTTAACTGCAGCCATTGATTCCCCAAGATTCAGGGGATCAGCTGTGATGATTCTGCTGACGCCTATTCCCTCCAGAACCTTCTCGATGCTCACCTTAGGAGCGATTTCTCCCATGATGTTCCGTCCCGTACCCGGATGAGGTTGATGCCCCGTCATGGCCGTCGTGGAGTTGTCCAGCACGCAGAGAATCATGTCAGCTTCATTATACACTGCGTTCACCACCCCGGTAATTCCCGAGGCGAAGAAGGTGGAGTCGCCTATAAATGCAAAGGCCGTCCCCTCTTCATCCATATGGCTGAAGCCCTGGGCCATTGTCACCCCCGCCCCCATGCAAAGGCAGGTGTCCACCATGTCAAGGGGCATTGCGTTACCCAAAGTATAGCAGCCGATGTCGCCGCAGAAGTAGGACTTCTTCCCCTCCATGGCTTTTTTCACCGCGTAGAAGGCGCCTCTGTGAGGACATCCTGCACAGAGCACCGGAGGTCTTGCCGGAAGCTCCGGCTTGTCTGTATAATCTCCGGACCGCGCCGCCGGGGCACCGAAGAATTTTCCTATTGCTTCGGCGGCAATGTCTGCGCTGTTTTCTCCCGCTGCCGGCACTTTGCCGTCCAGCTTGCCGGATACCCGGATATTCAGATTATGCTTTCCTGCCAGCTGGAGGACCTTCTCCTCCAGGAAGGGGCTGAGTTCCTCAAAGCAGAGAACCTCATCAACTCCCTCCAGAGCCTTCAGCATGAAGTCCTCCGGGAAAGGATAAGGTGTGGCAACTCTTATGAGCCTGTAGTCCGGATAATCCTTCATGAATTCCCGGGCGTAGGCGTAGCTGACGCCTCCTGCCACAACTGCCTTCCTTGAGCTGCCTGTAACGGTATTGAAGCTATACTCCGAGAAATCCCTGCCTATAACCGCATTTCTTTCTTCTATCATCCTGTGGTTGGCGTTGGCCAGCTTCGGGAAAATAACCCATCTTCCCGAGTCCTTCACGAAGCCCTCGTATTCCTTAGGCCCGGAATTTTCTCTGCAGTCTACAGTTCCGTAGGCGTGACACACCCTTGTGGTAGGTCTCAGAATCACCGGCGTTCCATACTTCTCGGAACATGCAAAGGCATCCTGAACCATTTCATAGGCTTCCTCGGGAGATGCCGGATCGAATACCGGAACTCTGGCGAACTCCCCGAATCTCCTGGTATCCTGCTCCGTCTGGGAGGAAATCGGACCGGGATCGTCTGCGGAGACAACCACCATTCCTCCCTTGACTCCCACATATGCCAGGGACATGAAAGGATCCGCTGCCACATTGAGTCCCATCTGTTTCATTGTTACCATTGCCCTGGCTCCGGTGTAAGCACCGGCGCAGGCAACCTCCATGGCCGCCTTCTCGTTCACGGACCATTCCAGATACACTTCGCCGTTTGTCCTTTTTGCCAGTGTTTCAATTATCTCCGAGGATGGGGTTCCCGGGTATCCCGCCGCCAGATTGACTCCCGCTGCCAGCGCCCCCAGGGCGATTGCACCGTTTCCCATCACATACTCTTTTTTCATATCTTTATCTCTCCCGATTATTGTAATTTCTGCGCTCTTGCCTTTGCTTTAATCTCTCCCACCGTGAAGAATACCAGACCTATCCATACGATTACGAAGGATATGAACTGAACCCCGTCAAAGGCCTCCTTGAGAATGAAGATTCCCAGTATCAGGGATATTGACGGGCTTATGTATTCCAGAATTCCCAGGGTTATTAGCTCCACCCTTGTCGCTGCCACTCCGAAGAGGAACAGGGGCAGCGCCGTCAGCGGTCCGCAGCAGAGCATCAGCAGATACTTGCCCATGCCCACTCCCGGCATTCCTATGGCTCCCTGTCCGGTGACCTCAAGCCAGATCACTACTGCCAGAGCAGGTATTGCCAAAAGCACCGTCTGATACGACAGCATCAGCATTGAAGGCATGTCGTATTTTTTCTGCAGCGCTGCGTATACGGCAAATGAAAATGCCAGTCCCAGGGCTATTCCCGGGATTTCTCCGAAGTGCACCAGTATTACCGCCAGCCCGGCGATTGCCATTATGAAGGATACTATCTTGAAGCCGGAAAGCTTCTCTTTGAAAAATATTATCCCAAAGGCTGCCACCACCAGGGGTTCTATGAAGTATCCCACACAGGTCTGGATTACATATCCTGCTTTAACTGCCCATATGTAAAGGCTCCAGTTGCAGGTTATGACTGCTCCCGTCAGGGTGAGGCCCCAGAAGCTCTTCATGTTTCCGAATATTTTCCTGTATTCCTGCCATCCGTACATTCCGACGGCGCAGATTGTGCTGATGAGTCCCACCAGAAAAACACGGTAAAATATTACCGTGGAGGATGGTATGGGATTCAGGGCATCCCAGTAAAGCACCAGAACTCCCCACAGGGTCTGGCAGCCCAGACAGGTGAGGAGTCCCTTGGCGTATTCGCTTGTTTTTCTGTTTTTGTTTAAACTGCTGTTTTCCATTGTATGGCCTGTATGCCTTCGGGCGCGGTCGCCCGGGCTTACTTAAGGGTGCTGTTCACCGTATCCTTGAGGATTACGTCGTGAGCACCGCCCTCCACTATGCTTGTTGCGGATACCAGGGTCAGCTTGGCGTTCTCCTGGAGATCTGCTATTGTCATTGTTCCGCAGTTGCACATTGTGGATTTTACCTTCATCAGGGACTGACGAACGTTGTCCGACAGGGAGCCTGCATAAGGAACGTATGAGTCAACGCCCTCTTCGAATTTCATTCTGGCGTCGCCTCCCAGGTCGTATCTCTGCCAGTTACGTGCTCTGGCTGAGCCTTCGCCCCAGTATTCCTTGAAATAGTTTCCGTTTATCTGAATCTTGTTTGTTGGTGATTCGTCGAATCTTGAGAAGTATCTTCCCAGCATCAGGAAGTCCGCTCCCATTGCCAGAGCCAGGGTCATGTGGTAGTCGTAGACGATTCCCCCGTCTGAGCAGATTGGAACGTAGATTCCTGTCTCCTTGTAGTATTCGTCCCTTGCAGCAGCCACTTCAATTACAGCCGTTGCCTGGCCTCTGCCGATACCCTTCTGCTCACGGGTGATACAGATGCTGCCGCCGCCGATACCTACCTTGACAAAGTCAGCTCCCGCTTCTGCCAGGAATCTGAAGCCCTCTCCGTCAACAACGTTTCCTGCTCCTATTTTCACCGTATCGCCGTAGTTTTTTCTTACGTAGGCAAGGGTGTCAGCCTGCCACTGGGAGTATCCTTCGCTGGAGTCTATGCAAAGCACATCTGCTCCCGCTTCAACCAGGGCCGGTATTCTTTCTTCAAAGTCTCTGGTGTTTACTCCGGCACCTACAACGTATCTCTTGTCGGCATCCAGCAGTTCGTCCGGATATTCCTTGTGGGCGATGTAGTCCTTTCTGAAAACGAAGTACACCAGTCTCTGGTTTTCGTCAACTATTGGCAGAGCGTTCAGCTTGTTGTCCCAGAGGATGTCGTTTGCCTCGCTGAGGGAGATTCCTTCTCTGGCAACCACCAGCTTCTCAAAAGGCGTCATGAATTCGCTTACTTTCGTATCCATTGACATTCTGCTGATGCGGTAGTCTCTGCTTGTAACCAGACCTACCATCTTTCCCTCTGAGGTTCCGTCCTCGGTAACTGCAGTTGTTGAGTGACCTGTTCTTTCCTTGAGCGCCAGCAGCTCAGCCAGAGTCTGATCCGGTCTGATGTTGGTATTGCTCTCTACGAAGCCGGCCTTGTGGTTCTTCACTGTTCTGACCATTCTGGCCTGGGATTCGATTGACTGGGATCCGAATATGAAGGATATTCCTCCTTCCTTGGCCAGGGCAATGGCAAGCTCAGTGCCTGAAACCGCCTGCATTATTGCAGATGTCATCGGAATGTTCATGCTTATTGCAGGCTCCTCGCCCTTCTTGAATTTTGTTACAGGTGTCTTCAGTGAAACATTTTCCACTCTGCTTTCTGCTGATGAGTATCCCGGCACCAGCAGATACTCATTAAATGTCCTGGACGGTTCTTCAAAATACTTTGCCATTATTTCCTCCTGTATTCACGATTATTTTCAAATTAGTGTTTGTACTGGTTTAGCGTTTAGCGGCGGTCCGGTCCGTCTTGTTTAGGTCCGTCTTCCGTTCAGTCCGCCTAATGTCCGATCCGTCAGTATATCAGCCTGTCCGAGGCCTCGGGGTTCAAGGATCCGAACTCCGTTCCCTCTGTGGCTATAAGAAGCGCCGGCATGAACCATGCCGCATAGTCATCCGGATTCAAAAGCACATCTCTCATGACATGCTCCACATCCACGAATTTCATCTCCTCCGCCTCTTCCCTGTTGAAGTGGAGCTCCCCCTCTGCCGGATTGAGGCTGTCTGTGTTGCAGTCCTGCTTGCAGATGCCCGGGCTGCTGTCTGCTCGGAGCCGGCCTGTGAACACGTGGTCAAACTCGTGCTCTGTCAGCCCGTTGTCAAATTCCGCTTTATAAATGAAAGCGCCCTTTTCCTGCAGGCCGCTGCAGCTTTTCGAGAAGCCTTCAAGCGCAGTCACCTCAATTCCGGTTTCCTCCGGAAGTCTTCTCACTGCAGCCGCTTCAGTTTCCTCTCCCTTCCTGGGATGGGAACAGCAGCTGTTGGCCCAAAGCCCGGCGGAATGATACTTCCCGGCTGCCCTCTTCTGAATCAGAAGCTGATTCCGGAAGGTTCTGGTTCCGTCAGGATTATCCACCAGAACTTTTCTGAAGATGAACACCGAGAAAGCTCTGTGAAGCAGCCCCCTTTCATGGGTCTCAAGCTTCTCGCAAAAGCCGACTTCCCGATCCTGCTCATCCACAAGAATTAGCTGATTTTCCAATGCATTTTCTCCATTTCTTTCAGGTATTTTTACCATTGTACGACTTGAAATATTTGCCGTCAAGGGCTTTACCCCAAGCAATTGTAATCATTTGCTCCGACCGGCCCTCCAGGCACTTCGCGTCCCCCGAAGGCTGACCGCGCAAAGGCAATAAGCCCGGTATTTTATTTCCATATTTTGTAAAATGTTGTAAGTTTCCGATACTTTTCCAAATTGCTGCAATATCTAGCGTCTGTCAAAGAGAATGTCTGCGGCTACGCTGTCTCTGGCTTCCTTTCCCTCCAGCACTTCGATTAATTTCAGGGCAAATTCTGATGCAACATCGGGTCCTGCTCCGGTAATCACATTGCCGCAGACGGTAACATTATCGCCTGTTGCCCTGGCCCCCCGGAGGCGGTCTTCCATTCCGGGATAGATTGTCGCCTCTTTGCCCTCCAGCGCGCCGTGGGTGGCAAGGGCCAGCGGAGCGGCGCAGATTGCGGCCAGCAGCTTTCCTGCCTTTGCAAAGGCCTGAATCTGCAGGGCCAGTCCACTGTGGGCTTCGAGATTCGTTGCCCCTGGCATGCCTCCCGGCAGTATTATCATTTCGCAGTTGTCGTAATCAGCCTCCTCAAACAGGATGTCTGCCTGAACGAGAATGCTGTGCACTCCCAAAACTTCCCTCTTGCCAGTAACGGATACGAGCTTCGCGTCTATGCCGGCTCTTCTGAGCCAGTCAGCGCAGGTCAGCGCCTCGATTTCTTCGAAGCCCGGCGCCAGATGGATATATGCTGTCTTAGTGTTGTCTGTCTTTTTCTCTGTCATGTTTTTCTCCTCCATGAAATCCGGAATGTCGCCGGATTATCTGCAGTTGGGCTATTATTTTAGGCTATTCCCAAGCTGTTTTTCTTATTCCTTTTTCCCAAGCTCCTCCTCTTCAAGCTGCCTGTAGGCAACCTTGCCCACCAGGGTTGTCGGCAGCTCAGTTCTGAATTCTATATCGTAAGGCAGAGCGTACTTCGCGATGTTTTTCTCAGCGTATTTCATGAGCTCACTGCGTGTCTCCTCGTTGGCGGGCACCCCTTCACTGAGCATCACGAAGGCCTTAACCTTCTGCATCTTGTAGCTGTCGGGAACTCCGATGATACAGCTCATGTGCACCTTAGGGTGGGCGTCAAAAACGTTCTCAAGCTGTGCCGGATAAACATTGTATCCGGAGGTAATTATCATCCGCTTTATCCTGCCTTTGAAGTATACGAATCCTTCATCGTCCATCATGCCCAGATCTCCGGTGTGAACCCAGGTAAGCCCGTCGGCGTGGGTTCTGAGGGTGTCGGCAGTTTCCTCAGGCATATCCATATATCCCTGCATTACAGAAGGTCCGGAGATTACGATTTCTCCCTCTTCACCGTAAGGCAGCTCCTCCTCCGTTCCCGGAGTCACGATTTTGTAGTATGTGTCAGGGAAAGGAACGCCTATGCTGCCCTCCTTGTGCCGTGTTGGCGGTGTCAGGCATGAGGCTGTAACGCACTCCGTGGTGCCGTAGCCTTCCCGAATCTGTATTGTTGCATTATGTGAATACAGGAACCTGTCAAACTTCTTCTTCAGCTCAATTGAAAGGGAATCTCCTCCCGAGAAAACGCCCTTCAGACAGGACAAATCTGCCTTTTCCATCTGAGGCAGCCGCAAAAGAGCCTCATACAGTGTAGGCACTCCCGCAATGAAGTTGCACCTGTATCTAGTAATAAGCTTAGCGTAGCTCTTGGCTGTGAATCTCGGCACCAGCACACATCTTCCTCCCTGGGTAAGCATTGTGTGTATGCACACTCCCAGGCCGAAGCCGTGGAACAGAGGCATGGCCGCCAGCATCTTGTCTCCGGGCATGAACATGGGATTGGCGGCAATTACCTGCTGGCTCAGAGCGTTAAAGTTCAGATTGGTAAGAACTATTCCCTTGGTTTTGCCGGTGGTGCCTCCCGAATAGAGAATAACCGCCGGGTCACTTGCCCTTCTCTCAACGGTGTAGTTCTTGAAGGATGCCTTCCCCAGCTTCATGAATCTGTCCCAGGTTATCACAGGGGCATCCTTGGGAATGGGAGCTATCTTTCGTCCCTCTGTAAGCATGTATCCTGTTTTGATGGAGCGGGACAGCTCGTCCTTGATTCTGGCGATTATTACATTGACTATTCCGGTGTTTGCCCGTATGGCCTCAACCTTGTTGTAGAACTGGTCCAGGGTAACAATTGTGGTGCTCTTTGAATAATTCACGTACTCCTGTATTTCCTGCTCCGCAGAGAGGGGGTGCACCATGTTTGCCACCGCACCCACACGGTTAACGGCATAGAGCATGAAAATCGCCTGAGGACAGTTCGGCATTGCGATGGTTATCCTGTCGTCGGGACGCACTCCGATTGTTCTAAGGGATCTGGCGCACTCATTTACCTTATCAATGAGCTGTTTGTAGGTTGTGTGCTTTCCCATGAAATCAAAGGCAATCTTCCCCGGGTACTTCGCAGCCGTGGCTTCAAGCTTCTCGTACATTGTCCCGTTGCAGTATTTCAGGGTTGCCGGGATATCTCCCAGATAGTCAATCCAGGGGGTTTTAACTCCCTGGGGAATTTCAAACTGTATTGTTTTCTGCGTTGTGTTTTCTTCCGGTTTTTTCATCAGTAATCCACCTCCTCTTCAAAGGGTCTTTCCAGCAGCTCGGGGTTTTCCAGCAGTTTCTTCAGAAGCCTTATTGATTTGGAATAGTAGTACCCGTCCGCCAGCCGCTCGTCCACTGTAATTCCCAAATCCACGGAATCTCTCATGGTGAAGCTTCCATCCTTCTCAAAAAACGGTCTCCACTTCTTTTCTCCCACAATGCAGAACAGGGAATTTGTTCCCCAGTTTGTAAGATGATGGTATCCGCTTCTCAGCCTGATGGATCCCAGATTTGAAAAAACAACGGATGCGTAGTATGGGTCACTTGAGATTATGGCCTGGGGAACCTTCCCCCGAACATCCAGCTTCCTGCACACCCAGGCGACGAAGCGCACCAGAAAAAACGGAAGCCTGCAGACAATGTCCATAGCCGCCGAGGAGCCGTCAAGGGCATCGCTTCTGCAGCTGTAAACCTGCCTCTTTATTTTCCCGTAAATGCTGTCAATATTGTCGGCTGCCTCGGCCTTTAGAATAGCCAGGGCCTCTGCGCCGCTGTCCGAGAAGGCCTTTTTCACAATAAATGCGCCAGTTATCTCGTTTCTTTCGTATAATCGCTTATTGGCGATGAAATAGTTCAGCTTCGGTCTCAGCATAATGGTTTTGAGAACCGCCGCCACAATGAGATGGAACAGTGTATAGTTAAAAACTCTTCCCTCCTCATCAGCCTCCGCCTCGCTGTTCTTTTTCTCAAGATATTCGTTTATGCGAGTAAGATCAATCCTCTCGCTGATGTACGCTTCATTGTCACATCTGCCCGGATAAATCAGTGGCATTATGACATGCATCGGATCCAGATTGCTTACAAGCCTGCCGTCACGTCTTCCCATAATCATTCCTCCTGCCGTTTGTTCAGGTGACTGACGCCGGCGACACGCCAGTCTCGAGTGCTTTCCCACTCATGTGAAACATTATATCACATATGTGCTATAATTGGGTCATGACTGATAATACTAGAAACAACCCTAAAGATAACAAAGCATACGATAAAATAGTTGTGGGCGCCGGTGCAGCCGGCCTGTTTTATGCTGCCCGGGACACATCCCCCGGTAGGAAGCTGATTCTGGAGAAAACTTCCCGCCCCGGCCAAAAGCTTCTCATGTCCGGCAGCGGCATGTGCAACATCACCCACGGCGGCTCCATCAAGGATTTCCCGGCTCATTACGGACCAGGCGGCGGCAGAATCCGGGGCTGTCTCTACAAGCACAGCAACCTGGAGCTCATGACCTTCCTTGAGGAGGGCGGCATTCCCCTTGAGGAGCGTGAGGACGGCAAGGTCTTTCCCGCAAGCCGCAGGGCTTCGGATATCCTGGAATTTCTTCTCGCAAAGGCAGCCTCCAACGGTTACGAGCTCCGCTGCGGCTGTCCGGCTTCTGATTTGAAATCTCTTGTTTCTACGCTCAGGGGCGCTCCCGACTCCATCACCGGCAGGCTTGTTATCGCCACAGGAGGCGCTTCCTATCCTGCCACCGGTTCCGACGGAACCTTCTTCAAGATAATTAAGGAAGAGCTGGGCATTGCCGTAACAGAGCTTCGGCCCGCTCTGGCTCCTGTTTACGTTCAGGATTACCGGTTTGCTGAGCTTTCCGGGGTTTCCTTCCCGGATGCCCGCCTCACCTGCGGAGAGCATGAGACCAGGGGGCCTTTGCTTCTCACCCATCGCGGCTTCAGCGGTCCGGCGGCTCTTCACATTTCCCAATATGCAAAGGCAGGTATGACTCTTCACATCGGCTTTCTGCCTGACCTGAATGCCTCATTGCTACTTCAGAAGCTGAGGAAGGATCAGCCCGGAAGCAGCATCGGCTTAGGTAACTATCTTTCCCGGGAATTCAGCCTGCCAAAGGCCTTCGTCGCAGCATTGCTGAAGAACCCATCCCGGAAATTTTCATCTGTATCCGGGGATGAAATCAAGTCCGTTGCCGATGCACTGACAGACATGGTCTGCAGCATCAGCGGAACAGGGGGCTGGCGTGAGGCAATGGTGACAGCAGGAGGCGTAAGCCTCAAGGAGGTTAACCTAAAAAATATGAGCCTCACCTCTTACCCGCATATTCAGGTAATCGGTGAAGCTCTTGATATCAACGGTGATACAGGCGGATACAATCTGCAGTTTGCATATTCCTCCGCCATGGCTGCGCTGTCGGATTCTATCTGAACAGCTCCTCCAGCTCTGCCTTAGGTCTGTATCCCACCATGGAGCCTGCGATGGCGCCGTCGGAGATTTTCACGATGTAAGGAATGCCCGTTACTCCGAACTGTGCCGCCAGGGCTCCCTCCTCGTCAACATTTACCTTGCCCACCTTGACTTTGCCTTCGTATTCGTCGGCAAGTTCCTTCAGTACCGGGGCTATCATGTTGCATGGGCCGCACCATGTTGCCCAGAAATCCAGTACCACCGGAACATCTGATTTCATTACCTCTTCTTCGAAATTTGCTGCTGTTATTTTAATTTCTGCCATTTTATTTCTCCTTTCCTGTTTGTTTATTTATTCTCAGGCTTGTCTGCCTTTGCCCGGGGCTTTGTTTCTTCACCGGGACTTTGCCTCTTCACCGGAATTTCAGTTGCATACGAAATTTATTACGAAGCCTGCAATTCCCAGTGCGGATACGAGTATTGCCCGGAAGTCTTTTCTGTAAAAGTAGATGAAGGATCCTACTGCCATTATGAGACATGGTATTCCGATTGCTTCGAGCTTTGACAATGTCTCCTCCCCGGCGCTGCTGCCGAAGGTTGATGCCACTCTGTCCGGCAGCACGAACCAGCTCACTATTGCCATCACAACTCCTGCCGCAATGATGATGTAGTTGACTATATTGCATATTCTGTAGTATTTTTCGTCAGTCATTTATCTTCTCCTTCTGTCCTCTGTCTGGGTTTCCCGCCGGTGCCCGGCTTCCTGCAGGTATGCACCCGCTTAATCTATTGGAAGCCTCTCCGTCGTTTTGTATATGGCGTCTCCGTCTCCCGATGCGTTGTTCATCAGTATTACCAGATAACCGTCGTCCACTACGCAGCTTTCCACCTCCCCGAAGGACACATCGTATCCTCCAAGGTATGCCCCGTCGGAGGCTCTGTACATGTCAATGTAGCTTGTATTGCCGCTGACCCAGGTGCACACAAACACTATTCCGTTGTAGGCGCCTATATCCTGGGCATGGTTGTACCGTATTCTCTTGTGGATGAACTTTTCTACGTTGAACTTGCTGTCACAGACATATATCTCATTGCCCTTTGACAGGTAGTACTTGTTGTTGCTTTCGTCATATGCGATTCCGGAGGTAACCCTCGGCAGATTGAAAGCTCCCTCGGATTTCTTGGTGGTTCCGTTGTAAACGCTGCAGGACGCAGTTCTGTAGCTCTTGTGGGTCTTCGCAACATAGAACTTGTCTTTGTATGGGTCATAGGTTGTTCCGTTGGCATGACCCATGCCGCTGCAGGCTGTGATATCGATGCACTTTCCGTCGCTCTTTCTGTAGGAACACAGCTTCCCTGCCGTTCCCGCGGAATTCACATATGAAATTACGTAGCAATCCCGGGTGATGCTTATGGACTGTGGAACTCTGCAGCTGCCGTCTCCTCTTACTGTTCTGAAAAGCTTCAGGTTGGATCGTCTCAATGTCTTCAGATTCGTCCAGGAGGAGTAGCTCTTCAAATCCTCCGTAACCGATTTAACCGTCACCGGCTCAGAGAGACTTCCCTGAATCGTCTTATCTCCTATTACTGCCCTTGGAAGAATTGCGTACCGGCCTGCCGCTCTGTTTATTTCCACGGAGGTGGCACCATTTTCGATTTTCTTGATTTCCTCAGCCTTGCCGTTCACCGGGCTGATCTTCATCAGCCTGTATTCTCCGGCGTATTCCAGGGCTTTCCAGGAAATTGTGGCTGTGGAATCCGAGGTGTTCTGAACTTTTACACCCTTAACCTCTCCCAGCTGCTCAGGGTAAACAGTTACCTTAACCGTCTTCTGTCCCGGTCCATGGATTGCATCTCCATAGGCGCTCACTGTTATCTTAGCGTGACCCTCCTTGAGCAGTTTGACTCTGCCCTTTTCGTCAACCGTCGCAACCTTCCCGTTGTCCGATGAGAACTCAATGTCTCCTATCCCACGAGCCTCAATCTTGAAGCTGTCTTTCTTGAATCCTTCAAAGCTCTCGGTATTTACCTTCACTCTGTTTTGCATTTTTTCTGCTTTGAAGTTAACGTCCTGGGACCTGGAGTATTCCCCCGAATCCAGAATTGCAACAACCTCGATATTATATGTCTTGCCCGGCTCCACATATTCCACCGTGAAGCTGTTGTCTTTGACACTGTTATAGTAGGCCTTGTTTCCCTGACAGGTAACTATTACTCTGTAATGACTGCACTCCATTTCATCCCATTCAGCATCCAGGGTAAGTCCGTTTTGTTTAACCTCCAGCCCCCTTACCTGTTTCGTTATTATTTTCGGACCTTCCACAAATACAAGCACTCCGAATGCAGCCAGACACAATATTATCAGTACAATCAGCACCCTGTGTTTTCTGAAAAATTCTTTACTCATATCCTGACTTATTATATATCCTTACCCCCGTTGACTGCAAGTCATTAGGCGGGAGCGAGCGTGAGCCGGAGCCGCCGCTGCAGGTCCTCTGCTATGTTTCTGTGAAAAAAACATAAAAAATATTCCCGAAAGGTGTTGACAATCCATTAAAACACAGTTAGACTCTCTAACTGTAAGCTGATAGAGGTGCGGTAGATAATAGTATCCGGCGGAGGCGGCAGCCTTTGAAACCGGTGAAAGGAGATACCGCCGAAGGGCTTTTCAGGCATGAAAGGCTTCTGGGACACAGCATAACATGCTGTGTACTCCCGCTTCGAATATGAAGCGGAGGCGCTATCGATAAAGCGAAGAACCCTCGGATTTTCCGATAATCTTGAGCTGCATCGATAGGATGCAGCTTTTTTAAATCCCTTAAAACTAAGTTTATCGAAAATTGGAGGAAAAAAATGAGAAACAGGTTAGTTCACAGTCTTTTGATGGCGGGAGCAATGATTATCTTCTGCCCTCTACTCTGCTTCGCAGCAGATGATGCTGCGGAGCCTGCACTTTATGCTACAGTATGGTCGGTAATTCCGCCTCTTGTGGCAATCCTTCTGGCCCTTATTACGAAGGAGGTATACAGCTCACTGTTTATCGGAATCGTAATCGGCGGCTTTCTCTATTCAGAGGGTCACCCGATTGCCGCACTGAATCACATACTTCAGGACGGAATCATCGGATCCCTTTCGGACTCATATAACGTGGGAATACTCTTCTTCCTTGTTGCTCTGGGAACAGTAGTTGCCCTGATGAACAGGACGGGAGGCTCGGCAGCCTTCGGAGAATGGGCCGCAACCCACATCAAGACTCCTGTAGGAGCCCAGTTCGCAACCATTATTCTGGGAATAATGATCTTCGTGGACGACTACTTCAACTGCCTTACAGTGGGAAGCGTTATGTCCCCTCTCATGGAAAGGCACGGAATAAGCAAAACCAAGTTCGCATACCTTATCGACGCCACTGCTGCACCTATATGCATCATCGCACCGATTTCATCCTGGGCGGCTGCAGTAACAGGCTTCGTTGAAGGAACAAACGGATTTACCCTTTTCATCAAGGCCATCCCGTTCAACTTCTACGCGATTCTCACAATCATCATGATGTTCGCAATAGTGGGAATGAAGTTCGACTACGGCAAGATGAGAGCATATACAGAGAGAATACGTGAAAACGTTGAACAGGGCAGCGCCCCTGCGGATTCAGATGATAATGCAAAGGCCTCAAAGGGTCTGGTTATTGATCTGGTTTTACCTGTAATCGTGCTGATAGCAGCCTGTGTTATTGCCATGATTTACACAGGGGGCTTCTTCAGCGGAACAAGCATTATAGAAGCCTTCTCCGGAGCTGATGCATCTGTTGCCCTGGCAATAGGAAGTATCGTTTCACTGATTATCATAATAATCTACTACCTGCTGAGAAGAGTCATCGGATTCACAGCTGCAATGGATTGCATTCCTGAGGGATTCAAGGCGATGGTTGCTCCGATACTCATTCTCACACTGGCATGGACACTCAAGACCATGACCGACAGCCTGGGAATCGCCGAGTTTGTTGCAGGCATCACCTCTGCCTTTGCAGATTCCCTTATGTCACTGCTTCCTGCAATCATATTCCTTATCGGATGCGTTCTCGCCTTCGCATCGGGAACATCCTGGGGAACCTTCGGAATCCTGATTCCGATTGTTGTGACGGTATTCCAGGGAACGGATCCTCAAATGATG
>JALFKB010000130.1 GCA_022775805.1 Clostridiales bacterium | reverse complement strand
TACTGATAGAACTCGTAAGGTGAAGTCTTCTCAGGGGAAAGCCACAAAGCGCCGCTCTGGGTTTTGCCCATCTTCTTGCCCTCGGAGTTTGTCAGCAGAGCGAAGGTCATGCCGTAGTAGTTGTCCTTACCAAGAATCTTTCTGGCCAAATCCGCTCCAAAGAGAATGTTCGACCACTGGTCGTTTCCGCCGAACTCAATCTTGCAGTCGATATCACGAGCCAGGCAGTAGAAGTCGTATGACTGTAGCAGCATGTAGTTGAACTCCAGGAAAGTAAGTCCGCCCTCCTTGGCCATTCTCTGCTTGAAGCACTCGGCACGGAGCATGGAGTTCACATTGAATCTGCTTCCGATATCTCTGATGAATTCCAGATAATTAAATCCCAGAAGCCAGTCGGCGTTGTTCACGCAGATTGCCTTGCCCGGTTCCGGTTCCTTGTTGTATGAACCCTTGCCCAGGACGCTTCCACTCGGAGTGTACTGCCAGTCCTCATCAAACTCCAGGAATCTGTCAAAGAGATGCTTGAACTGGATTCCGTTCTCTCTTATGGTCTCCTGAGTCATCATCTGTCTCATGTCGGATCTTCCCGATGGGTCTCCGATCATGGTTGTGCCGCCGCCGATCAGAACAACAGGAGTGTGTCCGAACTTCTGCATGTACATCATGATGATAACCTGCATGAAGTGTCCCACATGGAGACAGTCGGCAGTAGGGTCGAATCCGATATAGAACTTAATCTTCTCCTTGCCCAGGAGCTCACGGATTCCCTCCTCGTCTGTTGTCTGTTCAATGAATCCCCTCTCCTTCAGAACGTCATACACGTTATCATGTTCACTTATGTTATCTGGGATTAAATTGTAATTCATTCTTACTTACTCTCCTAAATTATTTTGTTCCAAAAATTCTGTCCCCTGCATCGCCAAGTCCCGGAACGATATAAGCATGCTCATTCAGGCATTCATCCTTAGCCGCAATGTAGATATCAACGTCAGGATGAGCCTTCTTGAGAACCTCGATTCCCTCCGGTGCTGCGATGAGGCACATGAATACGATGTCCTTGCCGCCGCGCTGCTTAACGAAGTCGATTGCAGCTACTGCACTGCCGCCGGTTGCCAGCATAGGGTCAGTTACGAAAATCTTTCTCTTATCGATGTCCTCTGGCATTTTGCAGTAGTATTCAACAGGTTCGTGGGTTTCAGGATCTCTGTAAAGCCCCACATGTCCAACCTTGGCATTCGGGATGATTTCCAGAACGCCGTCAACCATGCCCAGACCTGCTCTCAGAATAGGAACAACGGCTACGTCTTCACCCTCAAGGACATTCACAGTTGTCTTGCAGATAGGTGTCTCGATTTCAACCTCCTTCAGCGGGAGATCACGGCTGGATTCAAAAGTCATCAGCATAGCGATTTCCTTTACAATCTGTCTGAAATCCTTCGTTGAAGTTTCCTTGTTTCTGATCTGTGATACCTTGTGCTGAATTAACGGATGGTCAAAAACATAAATCTTTCCCATTTCTCTTTCCTTTCTGTATTTCAAACAACAATTTATATAACAAGTTCATGGGCTCATGCAAAGGCAATCAAGCCATTTCGTCAAGCATGTCCGTTCTGCGTTTGTGTCTTCCTCCCTCGAACTGTGTGTCGATGAATGCATCCACAATCGCAAAGGCAGTCTCCGTTTCAAGAATTCTGCCTCCCATCGCCAGCATGTTTGCGTTGTTGTGTTGTCGCGTCAGCTTCGCCATCTCCACGCTGGTGCAAAGTCCGCATCTGATGCCTTTGACCTTGTTTGCCGCTATGGATATTCCTATGCCTGTTCCGCAGATTACGATACCCCGCTCCGCCTTGCCTGAGGCCACCGCCTCTGCGCAGGCCTTACCGTAAACAGGGTAGTCTACAGACTCTGTGCTGTTTGTTCCCAGATCCACAAATTTCACATTTCTTTCTCTGAGATGCTCCTTTACCTTTTCCTTCAGTTCAAATCCGCCGTGATCTGATGCAATCGCAATTAACATGTCTTTGTCCTCGTTTCTCCGGTTAGGCTTGTTTGCCTTTATAATTTGGCTATCCTCTATACTCTGGCTATATTGTATCCTGCCGACTTCAGCATTCTGTTCATTACTGCGAAGCCTACTCCGTCTGTGTCGCTAAGGGCTCCCGCCAGTATCAGGTCAACCCCCTGGGCGTCCAGGTCTCTGAGCTTCGCGAAGAAGTCGTGAGCCGCTTCAATGAAGGCCTGCTCCTCAAAGAGCAGCACTCCCACATTGTTGCCAATGCTTTCATTCAGCTTTTTGAGCCTCTCGATTTCCGCCTTGACTCTGCTGCGTTCTCCTTCTATTACAATCATGTCCGCCTTCGGGGCGTAATGCTTGTATTTCATTCCCGGGGATTTCGGCTGAAAGTCTGACTCTGAGACTCCCGCTGCCGGATCCAGCTGAACGTGCTTTGATTCCTCCTTAAGGGATTCGTCATATTTCACTTTTTTGCCGATTGCAGCCTCCAGGGCCTCCGCCGTTATGATTCCCGGTCTGAGAATCGTAGGGACATCACCTGTCATGTCCACAACGGTGGATTCTATTCCCACCCGGCAGTCATCGCCGGAAATTATGGCGTCAATTCTGCCCTCCATATCGGCTATTACATCCTTGGCCCTTGTGGGACTTGGACTTCCCGAGAGGTTGGCGCTTGGTGCCGCTATAGGGCAGCATGCTGCGTTTATCAAATCCAGAGCCGGCTTGCTGTCGGGCATTCTCACCGCCACCGTATCCAGTCCTCCCGTTGTTCTGTCAGGAACTCCCGGTTTCTTCTTTACCACCAGGGTCAGGGGTCCCGGCCAGAAGTTCTCTATCAGGGCAACTATGTCCGGAGAGAGCATCCTGGTGAACTGGCCTATGTCGCTGGCTCTTGCCACGTGAACTATCATGGGATTGTCGCTTGGTCTGCCCTTTGCTTCGTATACTTTGGCAACGGCGTCTTCATCAAAGGTGTTGGCTCCCAGGCCGTATACCGTTTCAGTGGGAAATGCCACCAGGCCGCCGTCGTGAATTATCTTTGCTGCCTTTGCAATATCTTCTCGGCTTGTTGTTAGATGTAGTGTTTTCATTAGAATGCCTGCATTTTCTTCGCCTGGTCATCGGTAATGAGACCGTCGACGATTTCATCAATATCACCGTCAAGGAAGGATTCCAGCTTGTAAAGTGTCAGCCCGATTCTGTGGTCGGACACCCTGCCCTGAGGGAAGTTATAGGTTCTTATTCTCTCGCTTCTGTCTCCGGAGCCTACCTGGCTCTTTCTCTGTCCCGCAATCTCGTCCTGCTGCTTCTGCATTTCCAGATCGTAAAGTCTGGATTTGAGAACCTTGAATGCTTTTTCTTTGTTCTTTATCTGGGACTTCTCGTCCTGGCAGGTTACCACAAGGCCTGTGGGCTCGTGGGTGAGTCTTACTGCTGAGTCGGTGGTGTTTACGCACTGTCCGCCGTTTCCGGAGGCTCTGTAAACGTCAACTCGCACATCGTTTGGATCCAGATCGATTTCCACGTCGTCCACCTCAGGCAGTACCGCAACAGTTGC
>JALFKB010000121.1 GCA_022775805.1 Clostridiales bacterium | reverse complement strand
GATGAACTGGACAGCGTTCCGTGGCTCCCGGCAGATATTACTATAATAGAAAAGATTAAAGCATACATGGGGCAGGAAGAAAACCTTGAAATGGCTTAAAAAATCAAACGAAACGAGGGTGCGGACACTTTGCGCACTCTTTTTTGTTGTCGATACCGAAACTCCTGTATCAAAATGATGTTTATAACATAATTGAGAAGGGGGTGCATCCGTGGTAGAATGAAATATAAACATAGCAATTTTATAGCAAGTTGTATCAGATTCGGAATAAACTGCCGCATCTGCCTGCGTTCCGATTTCGGAACGATGAATGTTTCCTTTGTTCCGGATTCAGAACGCGCGGTATGGCATTTTTTATTTTAAGGACAGGATATGTCATCCGGAACCGTTGAAAAAGCGGGTTTTTAAAATTGTTCCTCCTTTAGTGCAAATATGGAACGATGTTTGCTTTACTGAATAGTGTTAATTATATTCAAAGCTAATCAATGCACTTGGTTTAGGAGGAATTAGACTATGGAAAAAAATTATGAGGAATATGTCGCTGGTTTGATGAAAAGAGCGAGAGCTGCTCAGAAGATAATCAACGATTATTCACAGGAGCAAATCGATGAACTTGTAAAGGCAATTGCATTCTACACAACACGTCCGGATTATATGAGAAAAGTTGCTGAAATGTGTGTTGAAGAGTCAGGCATGGGAGATCTTGAGGATAAGATCGGCAAGATCTGGAACAAGACAATGGGACACTACATTGAAATGAAAGACGAAAAATCCGTTGGCCTCATCGGTTACGATGAAGAAAAGCAGGTTTACAAATATGCCAAGCCAATGGGTGTAATCGGAGCTCTGGCACCGGTAACAAATGCTGAAAACACACCTAGCGTTAAAGCTATGAATGCTATTAAGGGAAGAAACGCTGTTATCATCTCACCGCATCCAAAGGCAAAGAACGCTAACATGTATATAACTGAATACCTCAGAAAAATTCTTAAGAAGTGCGGAGCACCGGAAGATCTTATTCTGACTGTAGAACCTGAATACGTAAGCATCGATTGTTCAGGTGAACTGATGAAGCAGTGCGACTTTATCCTGGCAACAGGCGGATCCGGCATGGTAAAGGCTGCCTATAAATCAGGTACACCGGCTATCGGCGTAGGTACAGGAAACGACGCAACATTCATCGATGGAACAACAGATCTGAACGAAGTTGCAGAGATGGTAAGACTGTCAAAGACATTTGACAATGCTGCAGGATGCTCCACAGAAAACGCTCTGGTTGTACAGGAAGACTGCTATGAAGATCTGATTAAGGCTCTGGAAGCACATCACTGTGCAATCATCAGAGAAGGCTCCGAAGAAAAGGCTAAGCTTAGAGCAACCATGTGGCCAACATGGCCGGAGGATCACAACCTCAACAGACACATCGTTGCACAGAAAATCGATAAGATTGCAGAAATGGCCGGAATCGAACTTCCGGAGGGAACTCAGTTCGTGGCAGTTGAGGAATTAGACGGCGTAGGACTCCAGTATCCGTTCTCAGGCGAAAAGCTTTCACCTGTAACAACTCTGATCAAGGTTCCTGATTTCGATGCTGCTGTAGACAAAATCGAAGAGATTCTGAACTACATGGGTATGGGACATGGATGCGGTATCCATACAAATGATGACAAGAAAGTTGAAGCCATGGCACTG
Source organism: Clostridiales bacterium (assembly GCA_022775805.1). GTDB lineage: Bacteria > Bacillota > Clostridia > Peptostreptococcales > Anaerovoracaceae > Lentihominibacter. The sequence continues at coordinate 14,067 of JALFKB010000121.1, read as the reverse complement.
AGAATGCCGGTTGCAAGAATGATGGTAAATCAGCCGCAGGGCTACGGCAACAGCGGATCATGGACAAACGGCATGCCTATGACAATGACTCTGGGATGCGGTACATGGGGCAACAACAGTGTATCCCACAATGTTAACTGGAAAGACCTGATTAATGTAACTCACGTTTCAAAGCCAATTCCGGATCACAAGCCAAACGAAGAAGACGTGTTCACAGCAGAATATATTGAGGCTAATTCTGAACCACTGTAAGGAGAAATCGGATGGTAAACTTTAAGGGCAGACATTATGAATTTGATGAAATCAAGGAAAAAGTGATTTCCGGCGATATTAGTGAGGATAAGGATTTCATTATCGAAGCCCTTAGAGCTTGTTTTTTCACGGAAGATGGAACAACTCTGGTTGATGGGGATGGGGTAACCATCCTCACCAACCAGGCTCATGAAAACATTATGGGTGTGTCCAGCGATGTCATCGTTGGCAAAAACACCAACCTTCTGGTGGAAGAAGGAATCTTCCAGAAGTCGGCTTCGACGGAAGTGTTCAAAACAAAGAAACAGGAGACGCTCATTCAGCACCTTTCCAGTGGGAAAATTGTGCTGGTTACGGCGACTCCTATTTTTGATGAAGACAATAATATCGTACGCGTATTGAATAATGTAAGAGATATACCGATTCTCCAGTCCATGTTCGATGAACAGATGCGGCAGGAGGCATTTATCAATTCATACAAAAGCGAATCCACAAGCCGTAAGTATCTTGTCAGAAACGGTATCATAGCCGAAAGCTATAAGATGAGAAAGGTAATCGGATTTGCGGAGAAGGTATCAAATAACGATATTCCTGTGCTGGTGCTGGGGGAATCCGGAGTGGGGAAGAACATGATTGTTGAGTTCATGCATACCATCGGAAACAGAGCGAAAGGGCCGATTGTTTCCGTGAACTGCGGAGCAATCCCGGAAAATCTTCTGGAATCCGAATTGTTCGGGTATAATCCAGGAGCATTCACAGGAGCAAGCTCCGGAGGAAAGATAGGCCTGATTGAAGCGGCTGACGGAGGCATGGTATTTCTGGATGAAATCGGAGAAATGCCCCTGGCTCTGCAGCCAAAGCTTCTATCGTTCCTGGAAACAGGGGAAATTATGCGGGTGGGCAGTACGAAGACCAAGAAGGTTAACTGCCGTATCGTAACCGCCACAAACAGAAACCTGAAAGCGATGGTGGAGCGTGGCGAGTTCCGTGAAGATCTGTTCTACAGGCTGAGCGTTATCCCCGTTGAGATTCCGCCCCTTCGAGAAAGACGCGAAGATATCGTTCCATTGACGCTGCACTTCCTCAGAAAGACAAATGAGAATCTGGGAACCGACAAGGTCATAGGCTCCGAACTGCTTAAAATCATGGAGAATTCCGACTGGCCGGGTAATATCAGGCAGCTCAAGAACGTAATCGAAAGAATGGTGGTCCTCAGTCAGAAGACGGAAATAGGCGTAGAGGACTTTCCCTATGATGAGGTTGAGGGAAGCGAATCGGCGGTTCTTGAGCACAGGGAACTTCCGGTTTCACTGCAGGATATTGTAACGGAAATCGAAGATTCCTATATAGAAAAGGCCCTCAAAGAGGGCGGCAGTGTCAGGCATGCCGCTGAGCTTCTGGGCTTGCCGCCAACAACATTCTTCCGGAAACTGAATCGAAAAAACAAAACGGAAGACAAAACAGAAAACAATAACAATGGTTGAGCAAACCGGCGGAACCGTCAGGTGTTCCGAAATAGGTGCAAGTTCCGTTCCCTAAGTTCCGAAAATGGAACTGACGGTAATCGGAGGCGGAAGGCTCCCGCCGGGCAACATAGTAAAAATAAAAAAATTTTCAGACAATAGAACCCCCTTGAACTACAGCGGTTAGACACCCCCGGAGGTGTTACGACAGCTGCATTGAGAGCAATTATTGCGCTTTTGGCACGGTAATTGCTCTTTTTGTCTGCTGTACGCGTTAATTAAAGATTCATTTTTAATTATCACCTTTTACTATTGACAGGAGGAATTATGGACACAAAGGTTACACAGGTTCAGTTTAAAGAAGGCCTCTTTGAATTGAGCGAAGAAAGCTTGCGTGAGCTTCAGGGTTCAAAGTATTTGAATGATGACTTGAGGCCAACGACTTCAAGCGAACGTACATGGACAACGTACAATGTTGGTATGCTGTGGGTAGGTATGGTTATCTGTATTACAGGTTTCTCATTTGCCGCAGCTCTTATCGCAATGGGCTTCAGCCCGCTGGTTGCATTACTCAACGTACTGATCGGTAACTTGATTGTACTGATCCCGATGCAGCTTAACTCACATGCAGGAACCAGATATGGTATCCCGTTCCCTGTATTCTCAAGAATCACATTCGGAAGAGTCGGATCACAGGTTCCATCACTCGTAAGAGCAGTTGTTGCCTGCGGATGGTGTTCCATTCAGTGCTGGGTAGCAGGTGCAGCAGTATCCGCTATCATCGGCGTATTCTCATCATCCTGGGATACTGAAGGAACAGGAAGATTCATCGGATTCGGAATATTCCTTGTGATTTCACTGGCACTCGCATGGAAAGGTTCAGAAAGCATCAAGTGGCTGGAAGCAATCGGCAGCCCTGTTCTGCTCCTTACATGCTTAGCACTGGTTGTTTGGGTAATAACAACCGGACATGCAAACGGCATCACAGTAGGAGAAATGTTCTTTGCACCAGGAAATCCGGAGATGGTAGAAGAAAACGGAGGTGCAGTATTCCTCTTTATGGCAAGTATTACAAGCAACATCGCTGTATGGGCTACTCTGGCACTGAACATTCCTGACTTCTCAAGATATGCCAAGAGCCAGAAGGATCAGTTCTGGGGACAGATGCTCTTCATGCCGACATCCGTTATTTTCATGGCGGCAATCGGGGCAATGTACGCTCACGTAACTCTGGTTGTTGACGGCGTAGCACAGTACGACCCTACTGCAGTGCTGGGACAGCTGAACAACAAGGTTGTGGTTATCGTTATGTCCCTCTGCACACTTGTAGCAACACTGACTACAAACATTGCAGCTAATACAGTAGCACCTGCCAACGGATTCTCAAATCTGGCACCAAATAAGATCAGCTTCAGAGGCGGACTGCTTATCACTGCTGCGTTATGTATTCTGTACAGACCATGGTGGATTTACGGTTCAGCAGGAGCATTCATGTTCACATTCCTGGGTAACTGCGGAACTATTCTGGGACCTGTAGCGGCTATCCTGGTTGCTGACTACTTCTTTGTTAAGAAGAAGAGAGTGGATATTTATGCTCTGTACGAAGAAGGAAACGACAAGTACTCATACTCCAACGGCTGGAACTGGAGAGCTATCGTATCATGGCTGGTAGCATGCCTCGTAACAATGCCGGGAACATTTGGCTTGGGCGGATCAGCATTCGCATGGATAAACGCCAACAGCTACATCCTGGGATTCGTTATTGCAATGTGCCTCTACATCGTTCTCATGAAGAGCGAAACCAAGTCACAGGTAAGCGAAGAAGAATTCAAGGCTATGACAAGAAATGATTTTTAATTAACTATAACAATCGTTATCGGAAGGAGAATTAATGTATACTGAAAAGGAATTTGAATTAATCAACAAACTGGCTGCAGAAATGAAAGATGACTGTGTCAAATTTATACAGGATCTTATTAGAATTCCATCAATAAGCGGAAATGAAAAAGGTGTTGCAGACCGCATCATGGAAGAACTGAACAAGCTCGGATATGACAAGGTTATGAGAGACAAGTACGGCAATGTAATCGGCATGGTATTCGCGAACGGTGAGAGCCCTTCAAAGGATAGACCTTGTATCATGTACAACTCACATATGGACCATGTGGATCCGGGCGATCCGGCTAACTGGGAAGGCTATGATCCTTACGGCGGTGAAATCGACATATGCGAGTGCGACAATGCTGATATGACAGCCAAGGAAATGGTTGCATGCATCCACGGACGTGCTGCATCTGACGTAAAGAGCGGACACGGTTTCCAGGTTTATGCCGGCGGTCTCATCGTCAAGATGAGAGAAATGGGCTACAAGATGGAAGGCGATTTCATGTACACCGGTGTTGTTAACGAGGAACCGGGACAGAATGCAGGAACAAGACGCCTTATGGCAGAAACACTTCCGGAAGCAGGTCTGGATTTTGATGCATGCGTATCATCAGAAGCAACAAGCCTGAACCTGTATCTGGGACACAGAGGCAGAATCGAGTACCTGATTACAACCTATGGCAGAACATCCCACGGCAGCTGCCCTCAGAACGGCATCAACGCTGTTTACAAGGCAATGCCTGTTATCGAAAAGATCAGAAAGGATGTAATTCCTAACCTGCCGGTTGACCCTGATAATGAAGTAGAGCCTGCATCCATTTCACTGAACGTTATCGAATGCAAGCCTGGTGCACTTTCAATCGTACCTGACCAGTGCATGCTTTCACTGGATAGAAGAACAATGATTGGCGAAACTGAAGAAAGCGCCATGAAGATTCTCCAGGACGTGCTGGACGAGTGCGCTGCAGAAGATCCTGAATTCAAGGGTGAAGTTATCGTAAAGCCTGATGTCAGCAAGTGCTACACAGGCGAAGAGATGGTAGGTAAGAAATTTACAGAAGCCTGGAAAATCAAGAAGGATCATCCGTTTACAATGGCTTGTGCAAAGGCTCTGGAAGGCCTGGGACAGCCGGTTAAATACGGCTACTGGTCATTTGCAACAGACTGTGCAGTAACAGCAGGTCACTACAGAAAGCCAACCATCGGTTACTCCGGTATGCAGGAACAGTACGCACACACTCCTTATGATAAAGCCAGAATCGACTTTATCGAAAAGGCTCTCGCTGGAAATGCGGGAATCTTCCTTACAGCATCAGCAATGGATAAGTCAGAATTCAAAGCACTCGAATTCTAAAAAATTCGAGTCACAGGAAGAATCTAATTGAGGTGATTACATTGAGCAAAGTAGTGAAAAAAGATTATTTAGAAGAAGCGGTATCGGGGTTCAATCTCCGTACCGCTCTTGAAGAAGCAAACAGATGCATCGTATGTCACGACGCACCATGCAGCAAGAGCTGCCCTGCAGGAACAGACCCTGCAAGATTTATTCGTGCCCTTAAATTTAAGAATGTCAAGGGCGCAGCAGAGACAATCAGATCAAACAACCCTCTGGGAGGAAGCTGCGCCAAGGTATGTCCTTATGACCAGTTATGTCAGGAGGCCTGCTCAAGATGCGGTATCGACAAGCCGATTCAGATCGGAAGACTGCAGAACTTCATCGTGGAACAGGAAAAAGCCTTTGACATGAAAGTCTGCAAGGCAGGGGAAAAGAAGGCCGGCAGGGTAGCATGCGTTGGTGCAGGTCCTGCTTCACTGACAGTAGCATCAAAGCTAGCACAGGCAGGATACGATGTTACTGTATATGAAAGAGAAGCAAAGGCCGGCGGCGTTCTCAGCCACACAATCTCACCGGCAAGACTGCCGCAGGATGTTGTTGATTATGATATCAGCCTGATTGAAGACCTCGGCGTTAAGTTTGTATTCAACACAGAAGCAAAGGCAGACATTCTCAAGGATTACGACGCAGTATTCGCAGGAACAGGTCTCTGGAGCGCAAACGTAGACAGCAGCTTCCCTGGAGCTGACCTGAAGGGCGTTTATACAGCAATTGATTATCTGAAGGAAGCCAGAAAGAATAACGAGGCCTTCGATCCTGGTAAGAGAGTCGTTGTAGTTGGCGGCGGAGACGTTGCTATGGACTGCGCATCAACAGCCAAAACACTGGGAGCTGAAGATGTAAGAATCCTTTACAGAAGATCCATCGAAGAAGCTCCTGCAGATATCAACGAAGTACTCTACATTACTTCACTTGGAATCGGCATGACTACAGGATTCTATCCGGTAGCGGCTAAAGGAAACGGCAAGCTGGAAACAGTAGAGGCAGCCGGATTCTATGATAAGGACGCTAAGATGAGCATTTCTGCCGATACGCTGGTATTCGCAACAGGACAGAAAGCAGAAGATCAGAGCGGCATAGCTCCTTTCGAAATTACAGATAAGGGACTGATTGCTGTTGACGAAAACGGAGCTGCAATCGAAGGCTTCTTCGCAGGCGGCGACGTTATCAACGGCGGCAAGACAGTAGTAGAAGCAGTTGCAGAAGGCAAGAAGGCTGCTGAAGCAATCATAGCTTATCTTGAAAAGAAAGGGGTGAAGTAGAATGTATCAGAAAGACTTATCAATTGAATTCGCAGGCGTAAAATGTCTGAATCCGTTCTTCCTCGCATCTTCACCGGTTTGCAATAACTATGACATGATTGCAAAATCATTTGAAACCGGTTGGGCAGGAGTATTCTACAAGAATCAGGACTCGGTTCCTGAACACGAAATTTCTCCTATCTTCGGCGTAAGCGATATGGGAGGACCATGGTCAATGTTCAAGAACTGTGAACACGCTTCACAGAACTCAATGGAACAGAACATGGAATACATGATGAGACTCAAGAGAGATTATCCGGAACACAGAATCTTCGCAACCCTTATGGGCGGCAGCGATGAGGACTGGACAAGTCTGGTGGAAATGGCCTGCCAGGCAGGAATCGACGGTGTTGAACTGAACATGTCATGTCCGCATATGGGCCGTGACAATATGGGATCAGACGTAGGCTGCAACCCTGAACTGGTTGAGCAGTATGCAAAGGCTGCAAGAAAGGGAACAGATCTGGCTATCATCGCCAAGATGACACCAAACATCACAAACATGATTCCTTCTGCCCTGGCAGCAATTAAGGGCGGTGCTGACGGCATATCCGCAATCAACACTGTTAAATCAATTATGGACCTTGACAAGGATCTGATGACGACAGAACCTGTAGTAAACGGCAAGTCAGCAATCTCAGGTCTTTCCGGTAAGGCTGTAAAGCCGATCGCACTGAGATTCATCCTGGAAATGGCTAAGTATCCGGGTCTCAAGGATGTTCCTCTTTCAGGTATCGGTGGAGTTTATACCTGGGAAGATGCTCTGGACTTCCTGCTCTGCGGTGCAAGAAACGTACAGGTATGTACATCCGTTATGGAATATGGCTACAGACTGGTTGAAGATATTATCTCAGGCCTGTCATACTGGATGGATGAGAAGGGCTTCGAAAAGCTGGATGAAGTTGTCGGACTGGCAGTTCCAAACATCACTTCACCTTCAGAATTCACAAGAACATTCAAAATCAGACCTGAATTCGATCACGATAAGTGCATCGGCTGCGGAAGATGCTACGTATCATGCTTCGACGGCGGTCACCAGGCTATTAACTGGCTGGATAAGGAAAGAAGACCTGAACTCAATACTGACAAGTGTGTTGGATGCCACCTCTGTCAGAAGGTTTGCCCTGTTCCTGACTGCATCAGACCTGGTGAGGTTGTATTTGATGAAGGTGCTGAGCACGAAACAATTACCTTCAAGACAAAATTTGAATAAAGACTTACATGTTAGGAGGTAAAAGCTTTATGGATTTACTGATTAAAAACGGAACTATAGTAACAGCAACAGAAATGTATAAGGCTGATATCGCTGTTGATAAAGAAAAAATCGTAAACATCGGTTGCAGCTTCAATGAAAGTGACTTTGATGAGGTAGTTGATGCCTCCGGAAAGCTGGTTCTTCCCGGCGCGATTGATGGACACACACATCTGGCCCTGGAATTCGGCGGAACCATCTCAACAGACGATTACTATGCAGGAACCAGATCAGCTGCCTGCGGCGGAACTACAACAGTATTCGACTTCGTTAACCAGGCAGAAGGTGAAAAGATGGTTGATGCCATCAAGAGAAGAGAAGCCATCGCATGCAATGATGTGGCAGTAGACTACTCATTCCATGTAGCCGTATACGATATTTCAACAGAGGAACTGATGGATTCTCTGGAAGAATCCGTTGAATACGGCGTCCCTTCCTTCAAGGTGTTCATGGTTTATGACAACGGTGTTGATGACGGGACATTCTTCAAGGTGCTGTCAAGAGCTAAGGAAATCGGAGCTCTGGTAGGCGTTCATGCTGAAAACAAAACAGTTAACGAATACCTGATAGATAAGTACCTGAAGGAAGGAAAGACAGATGCCTGGTGGCACTATATGGCCAAGAACGAGCGCGTGGAAGGGGAAGCCGACACGAGAGCTGTCAACCTGGCAATCATGGCAGATGCTCCTCTGTACATCGCTCATCTGGCGGATGAACAGGGTGTAAAGGCTGTAACAGAGGCAAGACTGAAGGGATATCCTGTATTTGCAGAAACATGCCCTCAGTACCTGAACTTCACAAGCGAAGTGTACAAGAGAGAAAGAGGCAGAGATTTCGTGTGCTCACCTCCAATGAAGGATCAGGCATCTCAGGATGCAATCTGGGAAGCAATTACCAACGGCAACATCACGACTGTTGCAACAGACCACTGCCCGTTCCTGAAGGCAGAAAAAGACTGGGGCATCGTAAAGAAGGACGGTACTCCGGGGAACTTCACAACCATTCCGAATGGCTGTGCGGGAATCGAAAACATGTATCCTTATATTCTGTCCGAAGCAAACAAAGGCAGAATCAGCTTCTCAAAGGCTGTTGAGCTGTGTGCAACCAATCCTTCAAAGCTCTTTGGACTGGATGACCAGAAAGGAGCAATCAGAGTCGGACTGGATGCAGATATAGTTATCTACGATCCTGAAAAGGAATTTACGATTACAAACGATAAGATGCACGGTGATACAGACCACACTATATGGGAAGGCATTGAACTGAAGGGATATCCTGAAGCAACTTACTGCAGAGGGAACCTGGTCTTCAAGGATGGAGAATTCCTCGGCAAAAGAGGAGCGGGAAAAAGAGTTAAGTGTCATAAGCTTCACTTTGACGGACCGTCATTATAGTTCAATAAATACATGTGAAGCTTCGGGAAACCTCTTCTGAGGGGTTTCCCGAAACTAACTTTATAGTTAATCATAAGGATAATTTGAAAATGAAAGATATTTACCAAGAACTCCATGAGAAAAGAGAAAAACTACAGATTCACAACAACCCTGACCGTGTAGAAAAAATGCATAAAAAGGGGAAGCTCACTGCAGAGGAAAGAATGCTGGGATTCTTTGACAAGGGGACATATCTGGAATTAAAACCCTGGACTAAGAATCGCTGCAATGATTTCGGCATGAGCGATAAGGATCTGGGGAATGAAGGTATTCTGTGCGGATGTGGCGAAGTCAATGGAAAAGAAGTGTTCGCTATGGCCCATGATGTTACTGTTATGGGTGGATCCATGGGTGAAGCAGGCAGAGATAAAGTAATGAACTGCTTCGACAAGGCTATGGATGCAGGCAAACCGCTGATTTCGTTTTCCGATGCGGCGGGAGCCAGAATCCAGGAAGGAGTAGGCGCACTCCACGCGTACTGCTCAACCTTTGGCAGGACAAGCGTGGCCTCAGGATGGATTCCGCAGATTACCGTTATATCAGGGACCTGTGCCGGAGGAACAGCGTACTGTGCTGCAATCACGGATTTCATAATTCAGGTGGATCCTATCGGCAAAATGTTTATTACGGGTCCCGGAGTTATCAAGAGTGTAACAGGTGAGGAAACGACCTTTGATGAGATAGGCGGCAGTCAGGTACACAGCAGAGTTACCGGATTATCACACTTTATCGCACATTCCGAGGAGGAAGCCTTTGCAATAATCAGAAGTCTTCTGTCATTCATACCTCCTAATTCAAAGGAGATGCCTCCTAAATATGCCATCAATGACCCGGTGGACAGAAAGACTCCTGAAATCAGGGATATCATTCCTCTCAATCAGCAGAGGGCATACGATGTCAAAGATATTATCAGGTCTTTCGTAGATAATGGAGACTTCCTGGAAGTGCAAAAAGATTATGCAATGAATATGGTCATCGGTTTCGCCAGAATGGCGGGAGAGACTGTAGGTATCGTTGCTAATCAGCCGAAGGTATTCGCAGGAGTAATCGATGTTGACGCATCATGGAAATCGGCAAGATTTGTTCGATTCTGCGACAGCTACAATATTCCGCTGATTATTCTGGCAGACACACCGGGCTATATGCCGGGAGTTAAGCAGGAGCACGGCGGAATCATCAGAAACGGCGCAAAACTGCTGTTTGCTTTTGCAGAAGCGACAGTTCCTAAGATTACCGTTGTTCTGAGAAAGGACTTCGGCGGCGCTTACTCGGCAATGTGCGGCAAAGGCATGGGTGCGGATTTCGTACTGGCACTGCCTACAGGTGAGCTGGCGATTATGGGTGCAGACGGCGCAGCGGCAGTTGTATTCAAGAAGGAGCTTGCAGCGGCTGAGGATAAAGATGCCAAGATGGCGGAACTGACTGAGAAGTACAAGGAGATATATCTCAACCCTTACAGGGGTGCGGAATACGGCATCGTAGACGATGTCATCGACCCTTCAGAGATGAGAGAGGCTCTTATAAAGAGACTTAAGATTGTTCGGGACAAACCTCACAGAGCTCCATACAGAAAGCACACCAACGGACCGCTCTAATAATTGTAACTGATAATAAGAACTCAATATATTGAACGACTGGAGAAAAAATGACTAACATTAAAGAAAAAGACAGTTTATATAACGTGCACTCATGGAGCGCACAGAAAGAAATCAATCCCAAAGTAATCACTAAGGCTGAAGGGATCTACTTCTGGGACAGCGAGGGCAACAAGTATTACGATATGTCCTCACAGCTTGTAAACCTGAATCTGGGACATGGAAACAAGAATATTATTCAGGCTATAAAGAATCAGGCAGATAAGCTGCCGTTCTTCAGCCCTGCTTTCGCAATTGACGTTCGTTCCGATGCTGCTGAAGCTGTTGTTAAGGCATCAGGAATGAAGAATGCCAAGGTATTCTTTACAAACGCCGGCGCTGAATCAAATGAGAACGCCATCAAAATCGCGAAGCAGTACACCGGAAAGTGGAAAATCTTCTCCATGTACAGATGCTACCACGGAGCATCAGCAGGCGCAGGCATGCTCACCGGAGAACCGAGACATTTCGCTAATGAACCGGGTCCTGCAGGATTTATCAAGTATGACGGTCCTTATGCATACAGAGCACCTCATCAGGTTAAGTTCCGTGATGAGGATGACGTTGCAGATTTCTATCTTGAACTTCTGGAAAACCAGATCAAGTATGAGGGACCGAACCAGATTGCAGCGATTTTCCTGGAAACAGTTGTAGGCTCCAACGGAATTCTGATTCCTCCTAAAAAGTGGATCCAGGGTGTGAGAGCACTTTGCACGAAGTACGATATATTAATGGTATGCGACGAGGTTATGGCCGGATGGTACAGAACCGGCAAGTGCTTCGCGTTCCAGAATTTTGACATTGAACCGGATATGGTAACCTTCGCCAAGGGTGTAACCTGCGGATATGTTCCGCTGGGCGGCGTTATCATGGCAGAGAAAATCCAGAAGTACTTCGATCACAACAAGCTCATGTGCGGACTGACATACAATGCTCATCCTCTGGGATGTGCAGCTGCAGTGGCAACACTGAAGGAGTACGAACGTCTCGGCATAGAAGAGAATGTTGCAAAGCAGGGAGCTGTTCTTCGCAGCCTTCTGGAGGAATATGCAGAGAAGCATGACTGTGTTGGAGAAATCCGCCAGATCGGTCTGTTTTCGGCACTGGAAATCATCAGGGACGATGAGGGAACACCGATCGTAGAATTCAATGAGGATCCGGAAGGAATAATGCCTAAGATTATAGGAATGCTCATGAAGGATGGATTCTTCACATATTCACATGAGAACATGATTGTAATTGCACCGCCTCTTACAATCACAGAAGAAGAGCTGCGTGAAGCAATGAAAATCTTTGATAAGATTCTTGATTCCGTAGATATGATGATAAAAGAATAATTATAACAAATAAAACACCTACAGATAATCCCTTGAAGCAGGCAGGCCTGATTCAGGGGATTTACTGTTTATGTTCCGCTGTTTCTACTTCCGGGAGCCGATTTTTACAGGAATCATAATCCGTGTCACATAATCCTCATCATTATCCGAAGCGGATTCTGCAACAAGGTATTCCTCGTATCCGTCGCCTGCAGTCCTGTACCCCATTTCATCAATCTGCTCCAGCATTTTCCTGTAGCTGTCCTTTACCTTTTCGTATGCTCCCTTTGTTTCAGCCCATTGCTCCTCGGGAGTTTCCAGAGAATCCCCCAGCCGCCTGCTGACAGTAATGTGCATTGCAGGTATCTCCCTGATCTGGTGTTAATATGGGGTTTTGATTACGTACCGGCACTTTCCGTTGTAATGGAAAGAATAATTTACAAGAGACATGCTAACGGCAAAATATATATCGGTATAGGGATATGCCTTCTGGGAATTGTCCTGGTTGTAGGCGCGGATTACGAGTAATTTTTCAGGGCAGAGGTCTGGGATATCTTCTGGCCACCGGGGGAGTTTTCACCTGGAATATTTACAATTTCATTACTGCTGCCCTGAAGGATTATGACAGTATCACACTTACCATGACACAGACTCTATGCACCGGCCTTATCCTTGCGCCCTTTGCATTATCAATGATGCCGGGGTAGGAAGCATTCAGCGGGCCGGCTTTATTGTAATCAGGGAAAAGGGATTAATTGATGAACAGCGGTTACAGGGGGAACACATGCACTGATTCACCCCGCTGCTGCGCCGTCCCGAATTCCTGATTTGACCGTTAGAATTTCTGATCTGAACGTCAGAATTTTTGAATTGAAACGTGGTGGAAACTGTGCTACCATTTCTTTTGAGAAATCATCTGAAGCATAAGAAGGGGCTGATAGTATGGCTAAACGAAGTGACGGATTTATTACGGAAAAGCGGATTTTGCAGATCTGCGTAAGACTGTTTCTGGAACAGGGATATCGCAAAACCACAACAGCACAGATACTGAAGGATGCCCAGGTTTCCTCCAGTAGCTTTCAGAACCTGTTTCACAACAAGGAAGGCGTGCTGATGGAGCTGGTGCAGTTCATGTTCGAAAACCAGTTTAACATCGCCAGAAATGTTGCAGGCGGATCACTCCCGCCGGTGTATGTTTATGCGGCAGAAACGGCGCTGCAGATTACATTGACAGAACTGAATGAGAATCTGAGGGATATCTATATCGAGGCCTACACCTTTGAAGAAACCCTTGACTACATACAGAAGGAGACGGCGAAGGAACTCCAGGCAATTTTCGGCAGCTATCAGCCGGAACTTACCGAGCAGGATTTTCTGGAGCTTGAGTACGGCTCGGCAGGACTGATGCGGGGATATATGGCAAACCCTTGCACAGCCGAATTCACTCTGGAACGCAAGCTTGGTAAATTCCTGACCCTGGCGTTGCAGGGCTACAAGGTGCCGGAGGATGAAATCGAGAAGGTGATGGCCTTTGTGTCGGAGCTGAACATGAAAAGCCTTGCCCAGTCGGTAATGGAGGAACTGTTCCGCCGGCTGGCCATGCGTTATGAATTTTCTCTGGAGGGCCTGCTTCCCGGGGAAGGACCTGACGCAGCTGAATAATGAGCCGGATAATTATCTGAATAATGAACGAACCAGGGAGACCACGGAAGCAAGACAGCCGAGGCCTTCGATGAGGACAAGGCGAATGCATATGCTGCAGGCATGAACTGGCACATCGCCAAGCCGATTAAAATCGACAAGCTCATGTCCGCACTCACGAAGATACTTGAAAAATAAAAAACCAGGCCTATTGGATAAATATTAGAGGAGCTGATAATCAGCTCCTCTTTTACTCCTCTACTCCTCGCCATCCCATTGGCTCCCGCTTGCCTCCGGCGGACTTATCACGAAAAAATGGAAATAATATCCATAGGGCTTCGCGAAGCCTTATATACCAAGGGTTTCAGAAAGCGGCAAAATTGCCTTTGTGAAAATAGCGGTAAAATAGCCACAAACGACGGCAATGCAAAAAAGCAAAATGTATTTACAAAAACGGTTGATATACGGTGAAAATAGTTGATAATAAAAGTAACT
>JALFKB010000095.1 GCA_022775805.1 Clostridiales bacterium | reverse complement strand
AGCCCCTTGGCAATCTCTCCGATACGCCTCAGCCTGTTGTTCACACCGGACTTGGAAAGAGGCGGCGAAAGAATCCTGCCCAGCTCCTCTATTCCCAGCTCCGGATGCTCCAGCCTGGCAAGGGCAACCTCCTTCAGCTTCGCCGAAAGTGAATCCAGCCCCCGAAGCCTTTCTATTTTCTTAATATCCTCAATCTGCTTTTCCGCAGCTCTCAGAGACTTGTCCATGTTCACAAGATCAAGCTGTTCTGCCTTTTTCGCGGAGGTCACCATATCCTTTCGCATAATAACATCAAGGTAATCAAAGTACTGCTTTGACGCACCCATAATCGCCAGCGTATCCGCAATCTGCTCCCTGGCCTTCAGGTATACGCCGTACCCCTTCTTGCGCTCCACGATACGGGCAGTAATATCCACAAAAGTGTTAATCAGCCTCCTCAGATCCTTCGCCTGATTCAAAGTGCTGGCAGTAATCTCGTAATGGTAGGAATTCTCCGGATTGTTTACTGTTCCCGCACCCAGAAAAGCTCCCCGAAGATAAGCCTTCCGGCAGCACTTTGTTCTGATGATGCTGCTGTCAATCCCGTCGGCAATGGCGTTCATTCCCTCCCGGACCATCAGTATTCCTATCTCACGGAGAATCATCTCGGAATTGTTCTCCGGGTCAATGCGGATAATGTACTCGTTGGCCTTTGCACCCTTCAGCGCCTTCGCCTCATTGGCCCCAACGGTAATCTCCGTATCCACATCAAAATATGTTTTGATAAGCTTCTTGTAATGGCGCACCACCGCCAAATTCGGCGTAGTCATAACCATGCGGAACTTGCCTCCTCCCGCCAGACCTACGCTTCCTGCAAACCGCATGAAACCGGCAATCTCCGCCAGCATGCAGCACTTCTTTTCCGGCTCAATTCGCGCCAGTTCGTTTTTTGTTTCCGATGCGTATGACATATCCTTCCTCCTTGATGGATTATAACACACTCACCACAGTGTATCCATATGCAAAGGCAAAAAAGACGGCCCATAAGGCCGTCCCTTTATTCCTGCTTGTTGTCTGCTTTTGCAGGCTTCTACTTTTTTCTTGGAGGAATTGAGAGAATCTCTCTTGCCTCGTCAGGAGTTGCTATTTCCCTGCCCAGCTCCTTGGCAATTCTCACTACCTTCTCAACCAGCTCGCCGTTTGACTTTGCCAGAACACCCTTCTCGATGTAAAGGTTGTCCTCGAAGCCTACTCTTACGTGACCGCCCATGGCGATTGATGCAGCTGCAATCTTGAACTCGTCCTTGCCGATTGCGCAGCCTGTCCATGTGCATCCCGGCGGCAGTGAATCAACGCAGAACACCAGATCCCTTACAGTTGCAGACATCTGAACTCCCAGCACGAAGTCAAAGTGCATAGGCTCGTCAAGATATCCCTTGCGGCCTGCAGTCTTCAGGGCGATATCCATCATGCCCTTGTCGAAGCATTCCAGCTCAGGCTTCATGCCCTTTTCCTGCATGATTCTGGCAAAATTCTTGATTGTGTTGTCCGTGTTTACGAAAATCTCGTCTCCGCCGAAGTTGCAGGTTCCGCAGTCAAGTGTTACGAACTCAGGCTTCGGTGTAACATTTGTTGAGTCCAGTCTCTCCTCGTCAGTCATGCCCACTGCTCCCCCTGTTGAAGGCTGGATGATTACATCCGGACATTCCTTGTAGATTGCATCCATGCATTCCTGGAATCTCACGTGGCTCTGAGTAGGTGTGCCGTCATCCTCTCTCACGTGAAGGTGAATTACTGCAGCGCCTGCATCGTAAGCCGACTTGGCCTCTCTGACGATTTCCTCTACAGTGTACGGCACTGCAGGGTTGTGTTCCTTCGTTACCTCTGCACCGCATATTGCAGCAGCGATAATCAGCTTTTCCATAATATTGTCCTCCTCTAAAATCATATAACAAGTTCCCCGAGGGAACCAATCAACACTGCGGTTATTGTAACACTATAAATCCCGGTGTTCAAGAGTTGTTCTGATTCCGTCAGCCACAAGCCTGTCATTCAGTTCGTTGGCCAGGGAAACGGATCTGTGCTGCCCTCCCGTGCATCCGAAGCACACTGTCAGGGCGTGCTTGTCCTCCTTCTCGTAATACGGAATAAGTGACTCAATGGATTCAGTCACCTCATTCATGAAGAACTGGGCAATTTCATGCTTCATCACATACTCCCTCACCTTCTTGTTGTTTCCCGTCAGATCCTTCAGGGACTTCACGTAATAAGGGTTCGGAATGAACCTGGCATCAAACATCATATCGGCAATAACCGGCATTCCGTACTTGAACCCGAAGGACATAATGTTTACCGTGAAAGTTCTCTTGTCCTTCCCTGAATTAACAATATTCCTTATCTCCGCTGCCATCTGCGCCTTGCTGAGATTTGATGTGTCTATAATATTGTCCGCCTGGCTCCTGATTTCCTCAAGGCGCTTTCGCTCCCTCTTGATGCCCTTGATAACCGGCTCTCCGTAGGCCATGGGGTGCTCACGTCTCGTTTCGCTGTATCTTCTGGACAATACCCTGTCGGTGGCCTCAAGATACAGAATCTTGTAGTCCACATCCATCCGCTTCATCTCCTCCAGAGTATCCTTAAGGTCGTCAAAAAGGCTGCCGCCCCTGACATCTATGCCGAAGGCTGCCGCTTCAATTTCCTTTTTCTTGGGAGCAATCTCCATGAAATTCTTGATCAGAGCCGGGGGCATGTTGTCAACACAGTAATATCCCATGTCCTCCAGCACATCCATAGCCATGGTTTTGCCGGCACCCGAAAGACCTGTAACAATAATAACCTTCATCAGCCCTACTCCTTAACAATATTCACAATACGGTCCACATCAAGTCCTGCCTCAAGGGCCCTCTCCAGCGCCGTCCTGAAGCTTCCCACCGCATCCGGGGTGTGGGCATCGCTGGAAATTATAAACTTCAGCCCCTCAACACCGGCGGCGATTCTTATTTCCTCAACAGTCAGATGACCGTGTCTTCCGTTTATCTCGATCAGGGTGTCCGTCTCCGCACACACCCGGGCAATCTCCTCAATGTCAAATGGACCCTTATCTCCCGGATGGGTCAGAACTGCAATGTCGTTTGCCCTCAGTGCATCGCATATCATCTTGGTATTGCTCCTGCAAAGGCTCTCTTCCCCGTATTTGAAGCCGTGACTCCAAAGCCAGTTTCTCACTGAGGAACAGTTGAAGCATCCGTAGTGAAAACCTGCAATCACGAAGTCGAACTCAGCAAACTCATCGGGACTGATGTCCAGTCCGTTTGAGCCGTTCTTCGAGTGAAGAATGTTTGCCTCGATGCTGTTTCTGACATTTATGCTCTGATACTTGACGCTGAGCTTGTCAATGTCGTTTCTTATATTGTCAAAATCCTTCCTGTTGACACCGTAAAAAAGATGTCCCGGCCCGTGGTCAGATATTGCTATGTATTTCAAACCCTTCTTCTGGGCTGCTCTCACATTGTCCTCAATGCTGCCCTTGCCGTGGGAATATGTTGTGTGGGTATGCAAATCGTAAAGCATCCTGTAGCCCGCAGCAGGATCATCCTTCTCTTTTTCCCCGCCGCCTCCGGCATCCTCCGGATCCTCTCCGATAATTCTCACCTCAGGCTCCAGCATTACGCCGAACTCCGCCATTACCCTGGCCTGTACGAGCTCCATCAGCTGTATTATATCAGTTGCCGTTGCTCCGCCTTTGTTTATTATGAAGCCGCTGTGGAGAACGGAAACCTCCGCTCCTCCAACGGAAAGTCCCTTGCAGCCTGCATCCTGCACCAGCTTTCCTGCGAAGTATCCCTCCGGTCGTTTGAAAAAGCTTCCCGCGCTTGGATACTGAACCGGCTGCTTGGAGTTTCTCTTGGCAGTAAGCTCCGCCATCCTGCCGGTGATTTCCTCCCTGTTTCCGGGAGTCAGCTCCAGAACCACCTCCGTCACTATATCTCCGGATTCGTGAAGAGCTGTGTGACGGTATGACATCTCAAGCTCCTCCGCTGTGGCATCGTACTCGCCCCTTCCGTCTGCCCTGACGATATGGGCGGATTTCAGTATGTCCCTGATTTCTCCTCCGTAGGCCCCTGCGTTCATGAACACGGCGCCGCCGATGCTGCCGGGAATTCCCGAGGCGAATTCCAGCCCTGCAAGCTCCTGCTGAGCCGCCTTCCTGGCAATGACAGACAGGAGAGTTCCGGCACCGCAGATCATCTCGGTCCCCTCTGCCTTTGCATAATCAAAGGCCTCTCCCAGCTTGACGATTACGCCTCTGTAGCCCCCGTCTCTCACCAGAATGTTTGAGCCGTTGCCCAGAACCATGTGGTGAATATCCGCCAGAATGCTCAGCACCTGTTTCAGCTGCTCCGGATTCTTCGGCTCCACCATGAGATCCGCCCGGCCCCCTGCCCTGAAGGAGGTGTGCTCCGCCATAGGAGCATTCTCTGTTACGTTTTCAGTTCCTGTTATTATCTCAAGTTGTCTCTTTATCTCTTTCATCATTTTCATCCCCGGGGCATTCCTCAGCCTCGCCGGTGCTGTCTTCAAATTCAACCAGCGTGGCCTCCATAACCACCTGCCCCTTTTCTCTTGCTTCCTCAAGTTCCTCCTGGGTAGTCTCTCCCACTTCGTCGCTGGTGTACATGTCCTCCCTGCCTTTGAGAGTCGGCTTTGAGCGCTTCTTTTTCCCGGGTTGCGCCCTGTATTTATCTACCTTGTAGTCCCTGGTATCCGTTGAGAATCCTTTTTTCTTGAGCTTTCTGTTGATGGCTCTTGCCAGATATGCATATATTACCGCAAAAACAGGAATGCTCAGTACCATTCCTATGAATCCGAAGAGTCCTCCTCCAACCAGAACTGCGAAGAGTACCCAGAAGCTTCCAAGTCCAGTTGAATCTCCCAGGATCTTCGGTCCCAGCACGTTTCCGTCGAACTGCTGAAGAACCAGTATAAGTATGATGAAATACAGGCAATGCATAGGATTAACCATAAGCAGTATCAGCGCTGAAGGTATTGCTCCTATGAACGGTCCGAAGAACGGGATAATATTCGTGATTCCTATGACGCAGCTTATGAGAAGGCTGTACTCCCATCCGAAAATGCTCATGAATATGAAGCACAGCATTCCTATAATGGCCGAGTCGATTATCTTGCCGCTTATGAATCCCGCAAAGGTTCTGTTTGTGTATTCCGCACCCTCCAGGATTTCCTGGGCTGTGCTTTCCTTCAGGTTTGCCAGTATTATTTTCTTTGTCTGTGCAGCCAGGGTATCCTTGATGTTCAGGAAGTATACGCACACTATGATTCCAATGATGAAATCAAAAAGGGCTCCCAGCGCTCCCAGAAGCGTTCCCGATATTGCCGTAGCCAGATTGCCTGAATGAGGCAGTATTGTGTTTGTTGCGAAATTGATGAGATAGTCTGTGGCGTTTCTCGACCAGTCATCTATCGCCTCTTTAGCAATAGGCAGCTTCTGAAATTTCACATCGATCCATGCTGTAAATTTTTCAAGTGCATCCGGCAGCATCACAACCAGCTTTGATATACTGTCTATCAGTCCCGGAATAATCATCCAGAGAATTCCTGCGATTACTATTAACAAAACCGCCAGGGATACTATGGTTCCCGAAACCTTTGATACCGTCAGGTCATGCCTGAATCTGTATTTTCCTCTGTTAAGAAGCCCGTATGTGCGCCTAACGGTGAAATTGTATATCGGGCATATGAGATAGGCCATGACAAGCCCGTATATGAACGGCGCCAGAACCCCTGCGCACGTATTCAGGAAATGCCCGATTGCATCCGCCCTGAAAATAATGAAAAATGCGATTACGCTGCAGGTGATTACAAGAAATGCAGTCAGTCCCCACTGATAATGCTGTTTTTCCAGTTTGATTTTCATCTTAGATAACCTCTGCAAACTTCTATTGTGCCTGCCATCTTTTCAATAACCGCTTCAGCGAAAAACCTGTATTCTTCATCGGTTCCCCTGCCTTTGAGGCATGCGGAAACCATGTCTAGATAATCCTGTCTGCCCATAGGCATGTCTATTGGCATCAGTCCCTGTTCCATGAGGTAATAGTTGGCCGCCAGTATGGCAAGCTCGTTGTTGAACTCGTCATAGGGCCATATGTCAATAATGGAATTGTGCATGTACATGGCACATGCAATCACATCAGCCTCCGGCCCAGCCGTGTATATCTTTCGCAGCGCCTCTGTCAGTCTGCCGTCTATGTCCGCCGAGTGGGGAGGCACATGATTAAAGGAGTACACCACAGGGTTCTCGCTTCTTATGGTCCCCTTCGGATTCTCCGACAGTATTCTGTAAGCTGCCGTGAGCATGTTTCTGTCCACGGAATTGCCCATTTCCAGATTGTTAAGCACCACCTTAAGAACCTCTCCGCAATTCTGAACAAACATGTAATCTCCAACAGAAGCATCCCGTACCAGCTCTCCCTCCATGATGCGGTCAATTTTCATCTCCTGATGCTTGCTGTTTCTGGCAATAAGACATCCTTTGATAATATCCAGCTTATTAACCTC
>JALFKB010000094.1 GCA_022775805.1 Clostridiales bacterium | reverse complement strand
CGCTGCTCATGGCGCCAGCCAAAGCAGCTACTCCTCCGCCGCCGGGAATCGGTGCTTCCGAAGCTAAAAGCTCGGTGAATTCATTACAAGTTTTTTGTGCAAGTTTTTCTGACATTTTATCCTCTTAATTATTTAATGATGCAAGTGATATATACCAGTTGCTTCAATCACGATTTTGACGTCACTATCAAGCCTGGTGATCATGCGAACTACCTCAGAAAGGTCTGAATCTGTATGAGAAATTTCGAAAGGCATTACTAAGATTTCTCCCAATGGTCGCATTGCGCAGACTGTGCTCTTCTCCTTTGATACATCAATACCAATACTAAGCATAAGTTCCTCCTGTTAATGTTAATTTAGTAATTGTTCCACCTGCACTTATTGCCATTCAGTTTTGCTCGTTACACGGATGCGTAATCCAACCTGCTTAATCGATGGTTCACAATAAGGAGATGGTTGACGGTTTTTGTTACGGATGTGAAATCCAAAAAGAGCCACGCCAGACCAATCACTCTCCTTATCGTAAAAAAATAAGTGCAAGTTTCCAAGTATCGATTTGATACCTGTTACTTACACTTCTATGGTACAAAAAGAGCCCTCCCTAATGGGAAAGCTCCCCTTTTCTCAACATCAGTTTCTGCTTTTGTCCTTAATCAGTCTCGTTCTGGTCACCATCTGATCACGCCACAGGAGATATTCCTCGTGGCTCATTCCCTCCATTACCGGCTGGAATTCCCGGACGCATTTGTCGATAAAATCCTTATCGTAATCGGTGACCTTCTGCTGTTCCTCGTTGAAGAACTGAATCATGTAGTCCTTGTACTTGTCCAGTCCCTCCATAAGATTTGCGGAGTTCAGCTCCTCCACGCCATATGGCCCTGTGAAGGCCCACCGGAGTCCCAGTCCGTCGGTGAGGGCTCTGTCAACATCGGCAACTCCGCATATTCCCTCCTTCACGAGATACAGGGCCTCCTGCACCAGTGAAAGCTGGAGCCTGTTCAAAACATAGCCGTAGACCTCCTTGCACTTTATCGGCTTCTGTCCGATGTGCTCCATAAACTCCTTCACGGAATCCTTCATTTCCTCCGAAGCGTCATCCCCGGAGATTTCCATGAATGGTATAAGGTGAGGCGGATTCGTAGGGTGTGCTGTCATGCACCTTTCCGGGCAATTCGTAACATCTTTCACGATATCCCTTATCCTGAGACCGGAGCAGCTGGAGCCGATGGGCACGCTTCCGTCAGTTAAATCCGTAAGCTTTCTGAAGATGTCCCGCTTCAGCTGAAGATCCTCCCAAAGACATTCCTGAATGTAATCAGCATCCTTGACAGCCTCCTCCAGGCTGTCCGTCACGGTGATTCTTCCCGTAATCCGTGGAATCTCCTCCGTTTCTATCACGCCCTCCCGGGCAAGAAAATCCAGAGCTGCTTCAATTCTGTCCATTACTGTTTCCAAAGTTTCCGACGGCCTGTTGTACATTGCAACGCTGCATCCTCCTCTGGCAAACACGACTCCCCAGCTGTAACCGATAAACCCGCAGCCGATTACGGCAACCTTCCTGTATTCTTCCGGTCTCTTCATATCTCGTCCTCTGTTGATTAGTCTCTACTGATTAGTCTCTACTGATCTGCCTGTATCCTTAGTAGTTCTCCTTGCGAACTTCGAAGAATGACTGAGGGTGCTTGCATACAGGACATACATCCGGTGCATCCTTGCCCTCTACGAGATGTCCGCAGTTGCGGCATTCCCAAAGCACTGTGTCAGCCTTGTTGAATACTGTCTTGTTCTCAACGTTGCTGAGAAGTGCACGATATCTTTCTTCGTGAGCTCTTTCGATTGCCAGTACTCCTCTGAACTGCTCTGCCAGTTCAGGGAAGCCCTCTTCATCCGCTTCTCTTGCCATTCTGGCATACATGTCAGTCCATTCAGCATTTTCGCCCTCTGCTGCGTGAAGCAGGTTTTCGGCTGTGTCACCCAGTTCTCCCAGTGCCTTGAACCAGAGCTTAGCGTGTTCCTTCTCGTTTTCTGCAGTCTGCAGGAATAATGCCGCAATCTGTTCGTATCCGGCCTTCTTTGCTACTGAAGCGAAGTAGGTATACTTATTTCTTGCCTGTGATTCTCCTGCAAAGGCCTCCCACAGGTTCTTTTCTGTCTTTGTTCCTGCATACGGGTTCTTTGATTCCACTACTTCCACAAACTTGTCTGCAGGCTGCTTGCATACAGGACATGTTTCAGGAGGCATTTCTCCTTCGTGAATGTGATTACAGATTGTACATTTCCATTTTTTCATTTTTTGTCTCCTTTCTCCAAAATCTGACAGTTTCTCTTATTTGTTAACGATTGTTTCCAATCCCCTTTTGTCTTTAATTATTATTAGGCCTCGCTTCACTTCAATAAGCCCGTCCCGGGAAAAAATCTTCATCATCCGTGCCACAGCCTCTCTGGCGGAATTAATCTCCCTAGCTATTTCCTCCTGTGTCATGGTCACTTCGTCCTTTCCCGATTCTGCGCAGCTCTCCAGAAGAAATCCCGCAAGCCTGCAGTCAAGTCCCTTAAACAGAATCTGCTGCATGACCCACACAACGGTGGAAAATCTCCTGGTTGCCAGCTCATATGTGAAGCACCTTACATTCAGATTCTGTTCCATCAGCGCGGAATAGATACCTGAATTCACAACCATTACCTCAGTGTCCTCCATTGCAACCATATGGGTCTCGAAGGTTATCTGACTGATTGAACATGATGCTGACAGGATGCAGGAATCCCCCTGATTCAAGTGAAACAAAGTGATTTCCCGGCCCTCGTCGGAAATCATATGCACCCGAACCGATCCGGACAGAATATGCAGCATGCCCATGCAGGATTCGCCTCTTCCGTGGAGGATTTCTCCCTTTTCATAGGTCCGTACTACAGTGTTGCCCGCCACCAGTTCTTTTTCCCACTGGGTCAGATTGTTCCAGTATGGCAGTTCTTTTAATATTTCCCTTGTCTTCATTACATCATTATATTATTTTTTCAAAGCAAATGCCATATGCTGATTTTTTATTTGTGCCTCGAATTTTTTATTTCTGCCTCGAATGATTTCTTTGCCTTTCTATATGAATAAATTCATATCTGACATTTCCGCATCTCCCAGGTATGAAGCCACACCGGCGAGTTCCACTCCGTCAATCAGTTCCTCCTTGCGTATGCCCATAACATCCATGGACATTGTGCAGGCAACCAGCTTAACGCCGTTGTCCATTGCGCTCTTCATAAGTGTTTCCAGGGAATCGACATTCTTGTCCTTCATGACCTTCTTCATCATCGCTGTACCCATTCCGCCCATGTTCATCTTGGACA
>JALFKB010000086.1 GCA_022775805.1 Clostridiales bacterium | reverse complement strand
GGCTCGTATCTGGTCATGATAAGAGTGCCCCATCTGTTGCCTCCTCCTACGATAGGTATAACAGTGTGAAGCTTGTCAGATGTGTCATAGTCGTATTTGAATATCTTGAGTGCCTCATCCCCCGCCATGTTGGCTGAGGTTTCCTTAACATCCATAAGCCCTTCGTTATACTCGCTTGGAAATGCCTCAACCCCTGTCTCGGCATCGATAATAGTGGATCTGTCCTGTTTGATTTTCAGGGACACGCCAATTACCCTGCCCTTGGTATTGCAGACATAAACATTGGCATCCATCAGGTTGCTGAGTATTTCGCACATTTCATTGTATGAAAAGGCTCCTGTAGGGCTTTCCTGAAGCAGCCAGTTAAGTTTTCTTACTTTTGTCAAAATGTCACTCATCGTTGTCACCTCTTAAATGTCATTAACGCTCCGTATATATTATAGACTGATTTTTTCGGTGAAACAACTTATTGTTTTGATTTTTCTAAAAATTTTTTATCTGAGGCACAATTTGTTGTTTTGAGACAAAAAATTCAAAGGTTTTTCTACAGGATATATCTGTCCAAATCGTCCGGATGAATCTTCTCTTCGAATTTTTCCTTTACGTATTCACGGTCAATGGTGATTTTTTCCTCTTCCATGTCGGCAATGTTAAAGGAAATATCCTCCAGAAGCTTTTCCAGAATGGTATGGAGTCTTCTGGCTCCGATGTTTTCCGTCTGCTCATTCATGAGGAATGCCATCTCGGCAATCTCGTCGATTGCTCCCTCGGTAAACTCGATTTCAATGCCCTCAGTCTCCAGAAGCGCCTTGTGCTGCTTCAGCAGTGCGTTTTCCGGAACTGTGAGTATCTTCACAAATGTATCCTTATCCAGGTTTTCCAGCTCAACTCTTATCGGGAATCTTCCCTGAAGCTCAGGTATGAGATCTGTCGGCTTGGCTGTATGGAATGCTCCTGCGCCTATGAACAGAATATGGTCTGTCTTGAGAGGTCCGTGCTTGGTGTTTACAACACTTCCTTCAACAATCGGCAGTATGTCTCTCTGAACACCTTCCCTTGATACATCGGCGCCGCTTCTGTATCCCTGCCCTGAAGCAATCTTATCAATTTCGTCAATGAATATTATTCCGTTCTGCTCGGCATTTCTCATTGCATCCTCTTCAACCTGGTCCATGTCGATAAGGTTTTGAGCCTCATCCTCTCTGAGGATCTTTCTGGCATCCTTAACCTTAACCTTCTTGGTCTTTTTCTTCTTTGGAGCCATGTCGCCGAAGATGTTTCCAATCTGAATCATTCCGCCGTCGCCTACATCAAGATTGTTCTGCTTAGGAGTCTCAGTAACCTGTATCTCGATATACTGTTCCTCCAGAAGGCCATCCCTCAGCTGCTGACGAACCTGTTCCCTTGCCAGTCCTGTATCCTCTCCGGCATCCTCCTCGGCAGCCTGCTGCGACTGCTGCTTCTCATACTGTTCCTTCTGGGTCGTATATCCGGTGTTGCCAAGTATGAAATCAAAAGGCCCTCTGCTCTGGGATGCGGCTACCTTTCCCTTCTTTCCCGGGATGATGGCCTCGATAATTCTCTCTTCCACTATTTCATCTGCAATTGAATACTTTTCCTCCAGCATCTGCTGCTTGGTGATTCTGATTGAAGCTTCAGCCAGATCTCTGATCATGGAGTCAACATCTCTGCCCACGTATCCAACTTCCGTGAATTTCGTAGCTTCAACCTTTACGAAAGGTGCATCCATCAGCTTGGCAAGTCTCCTTGCAATTTCTGTCTTTCCGCATCCGGTAGGTCCCATCATGAGAATGTTCTTCGGGGTGATTTCCTCTCTCATTTCTTCTGAAAGAAGGCTTCTTCTGTATCTGTTTCTCAGGGCAATAGCAACTGATTTTTTCGCCTCATCCTGACCGATAATGTACTTGTCAAGCTCTGCAACTATCTCCTTCGGTGTCATCTGATAAAGTTTGTTTGCCATCTCGTTACCCCTCCCTTATAACTTTTCCACGGAAATGTGGTCATTGGTATATACGCATATGGAAGCTGCAATTTCAAGTGATTTCCTCACAATTTCCTCTGCGCTTAAATCCGTATTGTTGTAAAGAGCGTTTGCAGCAGAATACGCAAAATTTCCGCCGGAGCCGATTGCCACAAAAGGCTGATCCGGAACGATAACCTCGCCGGTTCCCGAAATCACCAGCAGATCCTCCTTGTCTGCCACAATCATCAGCGCCTCAAGATTTCTTGATGCCTTATCCATTCTCCACAGATTTGCCAGGGCAACTGCTGCTTTCTTGAGATTTCCGCCGTGTTCATCCAGCTTGCTCTCGAATTTCTCCGTCAGGGAGAAGGCATCTGCTACAGATCCTGCAAAACCCGACAGCACCGTATTCTTATAGATTTTTTTCACCTTCTTGGCGCCGTTTTTCATTATTGCGGTTTCACCCATTGTCACCTGGCCGTCACCGCCGATGCATACCTGATCGCCTCGTTTTACTGCACAAATTGTAGTTGCATGAAACTGTCCCATTTAAATCCCTCCTTAAGATGGTGTACAAAATCTGTACATGTTTTTTTGTATAAATATAATTATATACCCTATTCACGGTATTTGCATTCTTTATTTGAGCAGGCATATTCAAAGCCCTTTCCCTTCTTTTCAACAAGCATGCTTCCACATTCCGGACACATTCTTCCGGCAGGTTTGTCCCAGTATGCCTGATTGCATTCAGGATAGTTGGAGCAGCCGTAGAACACCTTGCCTCTGCCTCCACGTTTTACCACAATATCTCCACCGCATTTCGGGCACTTCACATCTATGGTCTGAACAATAGGCTTGGTGTATTTGCATTCCGGATATCCGACGCATGCAATGAAAGCACCGTATCTGCCGTGCTTCACAGCCAGATCCCTGCCGCAGAGAGGGCATTTTTCCCCTGTAAGCTCCACCTCAGGCTCGTAGGCCGGTATTTCCTCATTGGCCACCTTCAGCTCCTTTTTCAGAATGCCGTAGTAGTCTTCAATGATATTCTTCCAGCGAACACCCTTGGTTTCGATATCATCAAGACCCTCCTCCATGCTGGCGGTAAAGCCCACATCCACAATCTCATGGAAGTACCGGCTCATCATTTCCGTAACGGTAAATCCCAGCTGTGTAGGAACGAGATTTTTCTTTTCTTTTTTGATGTATTTCCTGTCTGCCAGAGTTGCCACAATCGGTGCATAGGTTGAAGGACGGCCAATCTCCTTTTCCTCCAGATCCTTCACCAGGGATGCCTCGGTAAATCTTGGAGGAGCCTGGGTGAAATTCTGATCGCTGTGCACATCCTCAGGCACCAGCACCTCTCCCGGCTGAAGCTCCGGCAGGAGACGGTCCTCCTCTCCGTTCTTCGCCGGAGGCATAACCTTCAGGAAACCTTCGAACACCACCTTTGAGCCTGTGGATCTGAAGCCGTAATCACCGTTAACAATTACCGCATTTACAGCCTTCAGGCGGGCAGGCGCCATCTGGCTTGCAATGAACCTGGTCCAGATAAGCTTGTAAAGATTGTACTGATCCTTTGTCACCATATCCTTTATGTCTTCAGGTGCAAGCTCAACATGGGACGGCCTGATTGCCTCGTGGGCATCCTGAACGTCCTTTTTCCTGTTGGAAAATACGGTGCCGCCGTAAAACTCCTTGCCGAAGTTTTCGTTGATGTATCCGGCTGCAGCCCCCTTGGCCTCATCGGATATTCTCACGGAGTCGGTTCTGATGTATGAAACGAGACCAACCGTTCCCATCCCCTTGATTTCAACACCTTCGTAGAGCTGCTGGGCAACCATCATTGTTTTTTTCGTCGAGAAATTCAGCTTGTTTGCAGCATCCTGCTGCATGCTGCTTGTGGTAAAAGGAGGCTGAGGTTTTCTCATTCTGTCCTTTTCCTCGGAGCTTCTGACAACATACTCGCCCTTCTCCAGGTCTGCCATTACCCCGCCGGCTTCTCCTTCGTTATGTATTTCAATTTTATCATCTCTGAAGGTTGTCAGCTTTCCGGTGAATTTCTTTCCCTTGTTGAATTCCGCTTCAATAGTCCAGAATTCCTCCGGTACAAAGGCTTCAATTTCCTTCTCTCTGTCACAGATTATCTTCAGAGCCGCAGACTGAACTCTTCCCGCAGAAAGACCTCTGGAAACCTTTCTCCAGAGCAGAGGACTGATCTGATATCCCACCAGTCTGTCAAGAACCCTCCGGGCCTGCTGTGCATCTACCAGATTCAGGTCGATGGGTCTCGGGTTCTTTACCGCCTCCTTCACCGCCTTGGAGGTGATTTCATTAAACACTATCCTGCATGGGGAATCTGCCGGAATTCCCAGCAAAAACGCCAAATGCCAGGATATCGCCTCTCCCTCGCGGTCCGGGTCGGTTGCAAGATAGATTTTTGACGCATTCCTGGCTTCTTTCTTGAGTTCCTTAATCAGGTCACCCTTGCCTCTTATATTGATATACTGCGGGTCAAATGCCTCTGCATCCGCGTACTTCGTATTTTCACAGTTCTCCAGGTCTTCAGGCAAAACAATACCCAGCTTGCTCTTAGGAAGGTCCCGAACGTGACCAACCGAAGCAACCACCTTATACCTGCTGCCCAGAAATTTCCCAATGGTTTTCGCCTTCGAAGGCGACTCAACTATAACAAGTGTTTTCTTTGCTGCTGCCATTTTTCTCCCTTTCCTATAGTCCCTTTTCGAGGATTTAACCCCAAAAACTTTTTTTCAGTATTCGATTATATTTCCATAATCATGTATTTGCAAGAAAAAATTTGCCCAGAGCAGAAAAAACGAAACCCTTCATTTCCATCACAGAGAGAATGGGGTTCACATATGCAGGCCTCTGTCCCATGTGCAGACAGATCTCGTCAATGGTCATTTCACCCTGTTCCTTCAGCAGATTGTACAGGGCGTATTCCGTATCACTGAGCTCCTCCATTGCCCTTGATTCATTCATCTGCCTCAGTCCCAGGGGTTCAAGTATATCATCAAGGCTTACCACAGGCGCTGCCCCTTCGCTGATAAGCTTGTTGTTTCCCAGGTTGTACTGGCTGTCTATGTTGCCCGGCAGAGCCATGACCTCCCTTCCCTGTTCCATTGCCAGCTCTGCGGTAATAAGAGCGCCGCTCCTGTTCCTGGCCTGCACCACAATGGTCATCTCGCACAATCCGCTTATTATCCTGTTTCTGTTGGGAAAGTTGTATCTCTCCGCCGGCGTTCCCGGTTCGTACTCCGACAGAACTATGCCGCTTCTTTCTATATCCCTTTTCAGCGTGGCGTTCTCCCGGGGATAGCAGATGTCCACCCCGCAGCCTAGCACAGCAGCGGTGAAGCCCTCTGCAGACAGAGCCCCCTCGTGGGCGCAGGAGTCGATGCCCAGGGCCATACCGCTTACCACTGTTATTCCCTGCCTGGCAAGCTTCATGCCGATTGCCGTCCCCATGTTTCTTCCGTAGGCTGTGGTTGTTCTGGAACCCACAACAGCCACGCACCGCCTTTGCAGTATCTTAGGATTTCCCACATAATAAAGCATCTTCGGCGGATTCTTTATCTCCTCCAGCCGCGCCGGATACGCCGGTTCTCCCAGCCTGATTATTCCTATTTCATTTGTTTCTTTCATTATATAATACCCCCTGATAGTTTTCGTATTAAAGCTCGAGTCTGTACATGAGCGCCTCTGCTGCATGCTCCTCTCTGATAATCTCGCTTCCCTTCAGATCCGCTATGGTTCTGGCAATTCTCAGCAGCTTGCTGTAACCTCTCATGCTAAGTCCCAGTCTGTCGTATGCCTCCGTCATGATAGCCTGCCCTGCTCTGTCTAAAGCGCAGTACTTTTTCATACCCTTTTCGTCAAGCTGCCCGTTGCAGCTGTAGTCGCAGTTCCTGTACCTGTCCTCCTGCAAAAGCCTTACAGCCTGCACCTTTTCTCTCATGGAAGAGGAACTCTCCCATTTTCCCGAAGCCGCCGGCTCACCCAGGCGTCCCCTGTCCACGGGATTCACTTTGATGTGCATATCGATTCTGTCGGCAAAGGGTCCCATCAGCTTTCTCCTGTGACTCTCCAGCTGCCTGGGAGTGCATGTGCAAAGCTTTCTCTCATCCCACAGGTTCCCGCATTTGCACGGGTTGGCGGCGATTACAACCATTACCTGTGCGGGAAACACAACCTCCTCCAGGTTCCTGTTAATCCTGATTACTCCCTCCTCCACAGGCTGTCTCATGGCGTCGATTACCCCTCCGTCAAATTCCCCGAGCTCATCAAGAAAAAGCACTCCTCTGTGGGCCAGGGATATCTCCCCGGGTCTGACTCTGGCGCCTCCCCCGATGAGGCCTGCCTTAGTAATAGTGTGATGGGGACTTCTGAAGGGCCGCTGCTGAACAATCGGACATTCTCCGGACAGGAGCCCCGCAACACTGTATATTCCCGTAATTTCCAGCTTTTCCTCGTAGGACAGCTCCGGCAAAATCCCGGGAATTCGTTTTGCCATCATGGTTTTGCCGCAGCCGGGACTTCCCATCATAAGCATTCCGTGGTTACCTCCGGCGCCTATCACGATGGCTCTCTTAACGCTTTCCTGCCCTATTACCTGGGCAAAATCAAGGGTATCCTCCGGATTCATTTCCGGAAGACTTTCGTTTCTGTAAACCTCCAGCCTTCTCAATCCTGCAGCATATTCCGCCGCCTCGGTGAGATTTCTCACAGGCAGAATGTTAACGTCCCGAAGGATGGCCGCCTCCCTTGCGTTGTCCCTGGGCACAACTATGTTTCTTATTCCGGCATTCCGCAGGGCAATCACCAGTGGAAGCACTCCCCTTACGGGATTCACTGCGCCGTCCAGCGACACCTCACCCAGATATGCCGTTTCCTCGAATTCCTCAACATCTCGGCCCATAAGCATGATTCCAAGGGCAATGGGAAGATCAAAGTGACTGCCCTCCTTAGGTCTTGATGCGGGAACAAGATTCACCGTCACCCTCTCGTTGGGAAAAACGTATCCGCAGTTTGCCACTGCAGGCCTTATTCTCCTGGAGGCTTCCTTAATGGTGGTATCAGCAAGCCCCACAATATAAAAACCCGGCATTCCCCTGTGAATATCCGTCTCCACCGTAACAGGGTAGCCCTCAACTCCCGACAGGGACGCCGTCATTATCTTTGTCAACACGCCTGCCTTCCCCCCTTCTCTATAATGCAGCCTCCATCTGCTGCACAACAATCTCTATTATCTGAAAATCATATCTTCTTGGAAAATACCCCTTTTCCTTCATGTCCTCAAGATAACAGCGTGCCGCTCTGTGCATATGCTGAAGCTTCTTCCTGTCAACTGCCTCACATGGTCTGCCGTAGCTGAAATTCTGCCTTGTCTTTACCTCCACAAAACTCACATCGCCATCCTTCTCGGCGATAATGTCAATCTCACCGCAGCTGCATCTGTAATTCTGTCTGAGAATTCTGTACCCCTTGGCCCTCAGCACATCGGCAGCGGTATTCTCTCCAATCTGTCCAAACACCCT
The DNA here is from genome assembly GCA_022775805.1 of Clostridiales bacterium. GTDB lineage: Bacteria > Bacillota > Clostridia > Peptostreptococcales > Anaerovoracaceae > Lentihominibacter. Next base: position 945 of record JALFKB010000086.1, on the reverse strand, counting down.
TTTATCCACTCACTTCTCCTTCCTTTCCCCTTACATTTTCTTAGTTTCCGGCGGACCATACACAGGTCCGGTGACAAGTCTGTCATTACAGGGTTATTCTATATCCAGTTTTTGGTAATGTCAACCATATTTTCCATTTTTTTCATATTATGGCTGGTCAGCTGTTCGCTAATGTAGCCGCCATGTTGAAGTTATTTCATTTTCTCCCTAACTGCTTCAACATCCCTATGTTTTTACCCAAAATGCAGGCCCTTTTCGAGGTCTGTTTTGAAGCATTTCATATTTTAAAAAAATTGCTTCAACAAAATCACAAAAATGTTGAAGCAATTTATTATTCTCTATTTAATTTTCAACAATTGACAAAATATGTAAGTGAAAACAGGGGATTGGGAGGGCCTGTTTGAAGCAATTCTGTGTTTCCCCTGATTTTTTCAACATCGACTCAGATTAATCGGCAATGTCGTTCTGCAGCACAAATTTGTTTACTGCATCTGCAACCCCGTCCCTGTCATGATCAGGCGCTATATAGTCAGCAATCGCCTTCACCTCAGGCTTGGCATTTCCAACTGCCACCGCCAGACCCGCCGCCTTAAGCATGGCCATGTCATTCGGGCTGTCACCGGCAGCCATCATTTCCGACATTTCGATGCCCATTATGCTGCACATCTGTTTCAGAGCCTCCGCCTTGCTGGTGGTGGCCCCTCCTATTTCCAGATTGTGATCGAAGGAGCTTGTAATGGTCACATCCGGGAGAGCCTCAAGCTTCACCTTCATTTCAGGCTTCTCGCTGATATCTTCAAAATTCACATTGATATTTTCAATTCCCGTTTTGTTATCCAGCATGAACTGATAGAAGTCGTCCTGAGGATGACGGGTCTTCAGAATGTAGTCAACAGTTCTGAAGCTCTCCCTGGTTCGTTCAACCTGCCTGTAGTACCAGCCTTC
>JALFKB010000069.1 GCA_022775805.1 Clostridiales bacterium | reverse complement strand
GTCCGCCTTCCCCAGCTTCTGCACTGGCTGTAGGTGGGAAACCATACGTCGATTATATTGCCCTTGATGGCACCCCCGGTATCCTCGGCGTGAACCTCGCCGTATCCGGGAACATATCCATAAGACCCCAGGGGAATCACCCTTGGATCCACCGCTATTGTTCCCTTGTGTACCGTTGTACCTGTGGCGGTTCTGCCCCTGAGGCAGTAAGCCGTGGAGCTGACAGTAAGCTTGCGGCTGTACTTCACGCCGTTGTAGGACACGGCAGTACCCATCAGAATTTCCTCCGTCACAGGCTTCCTGACGGTGGTTCTCTCAATCTCCTTGCGGCTCTGTTCCTTGTCTCCCAGATAAGCCACCTCATAGACCACCTTGTCAAGGCCCTTGCTTCCCTTCTTTGCCACCTTCGTCTCCCCTTCAATCAGATCCGAGGTGTAGCTCTTCTTTGTCTTGAAGCTCGTTTCCTCCTCAACGGTTTCCCTGGCAACGCGGTAGGTCTCGATCTTCACGTTCATGCCGTCCTCCAGCTCCGCATCCACTCCGGGCACCACTCTGTCCTTCTCGTCCAGCTCCACCTCCCAGCCTCTGAGAAGCTTGGAGACGGAATTTCTGATTGTCTTGTACTGGGCGGTTTTGCCGTTAACTGTAACGGTGATATCCTTGACGCTGTCCTGAAGCACAACATAGATGCCCGCCAGCCCCAGATTGACTGCAATGGCCACAGCGAGAATTCTGAAGAACTGCTGATTCTCAATGATTTTCTGCAAAGGCAGACTGTCTTTAATTTTCTGCTTTAGCCAGTTCATAAATCGCCTCTGCATATATCTTAGATAATCTCATCATATTATCTACTGAAATCTTCTCGTTTTTCTGATGTCCCAGTTCCGGCTCACCCGGAAATCTGGCTCCGAAGGCAACAATGTTGTCCATGGCACGGGCATATGTGCCTCCGCCTATTACAAGAGGCACACTGTCCATATCTCCGGTGTGTTTTCTGTAAACATCCATAAGAGTTTTAACCAGCGGCATATCCCCGCTGAGATTGATAGGCAGCTGATCCTTGCCCTTGACTATTCCGATTCCGTAATCGTCAAGAACCTTCATAAGTCCTTCGTAAACCTCCTCTGCCGAGGATGAAACCGGGTATCTGATATTGATGGTCAGCCTTGCCTCGTTTCTGTCAACGTGAATCATTCCTGTGTTGAAGACAAGCTGTCCCGAATCCTCATCCGCAAGGCCGCATCCCGCATTTTCCCCGTGAAGATTGTAACCAATGCGGCTGTTATAAAAGCCGATGAAATCAGATACGTCATCGTTGAGGAAATTCAGCCCCCCAAGGAAATCCATGAGAATCGAAATTGCGTTCTCTCCCATTTCAGGTTTGGCACCGTGAGCTGACTTGCCGTGGACAGAAATCTCCAGTCCTCTACCCACACCTTTGCAGCTTATCCTCCAGCCCTTTTCCTGCCGGCAGTTAGCCACCATTTCCTTAATGATATCGTAGCCTGCGCCTGTTGTGTCGGTAACAACGGCTCTGGCGAAATCCGCCACGGAGTTGGCGGCACTTCCCCCTTCTATCTTGCCCAGTTCAAGACCCTTGCCCTTAGAAGGAGCAAGCTTTCTCACCATGTCAAAGACAAGAATTCCCATCTCTGCTCTTATTACAGGGAAATCCCCATCAGGGGTAAAGCCCATATCAGGTCTGTCCCCCACCTTTGACAGATAATAATCCATACCGGCCCAGTTTGTTTCCTCGTCAAGGCCCAGTATCATTCTGACGGTTTTCTCAGGTTCGAAACCGCATTCCTTAAGAGCCTTCATGGCATAGAAGGATGCCACCACCGGACCCTTGTCATCCATGGTGCCTCTGCCCAGAAGATATCCATGGGAAACCTCTCCTGAGTATGGCTCGAAATCCCAGCCTTCCCCTTCAGGAACAACATCAAGATGGCCTACTATTCCCAGTACTCCCTCCCCTGTTCCGTCAAAGTCAAAATGACCGCCGTAGCCGTCTGCATCAAAAATATCGAAGCCCTGGGCCTCCGCCATTTCCAGCATCATTCTGTATGCCCTGTCAACTTCCTCTCCGAAGGGTTTTCCCTCCTTCGGGCTTCCGGCAACGCTTGGCACCGATATAAGATTAGACAGAGATGCCAGCATCTCTGTCTTGTTATCTTCTATTCTTTCAAATACCTGTTTAAGAAAATCCATCTCTTACTTTACAGCCTCTACGCTCTTGATTTCAGGATAGCTTTCCTTGAGAATCTTCTCAACTACGCCCTTGATTGTCATCTGAGCTCCCGGACATCCGGCGCAGTGACCCTGAAGTCTTACCTTAACAACATTGTCCTCTGTGAGTTCAACGAATTCGATATCTCCTCCGTCTCTCTGCAGGAAAGGTCTGATCTGCTGCAGTGCATCATTGATTTTCTGTTCCATAACGTTTTCTCCTTTCTTGTAACGAATCTATTATAATTGTAGTTCTGACTTGGTTATTCCTGTGCCTCCAGTGTATATACAGTCTCTGTTTTACCGTTTTTCCATTTTGTTATATATGCCGTTTTAATGGGATCACCGATAGAGTTGAAGTTTATCAGCCCGGTGGCTCCCTCAATCTGGTATCCGGGATCCGCCAGCACCGCCGCTACCTTTTTCGCATCGGGCTTCCCTGTTGTCCGGCCTATTGCATCCGCAGCAATTACATATGCGTCGTATCCCAGAGCCATTGCATCAGATGGCTCGCTGCCTTTGCCGTATTCCTTCTGATAGGCACTGAGGAACAGTTCACGCTCCTTTGTTATGGCCTGGCTTGTAAGCTCTCCCTCTGAAGAAAAGAACTGTACGAATGAATAATCCTCACTTGTTACATTGTCTCCAAGAAGCTTCCGGAAGCTTCCGTCGCTCCAGGTGGTGTCTCCAAGGAACTCAACATCCATGTTGAGTTTAGCAGCTTGTGTTATTATGTTGGCCGCATCGGCATATTCTCCCGGCAGCAGAATGCTTTTCACCCCGGTTCTTTTTATCCTGTTAAGTTCCTTCGTGAAGTCCTTCTGCCCCGTCTTGTACTGCTCGTAGAATGCAATGGCATCGTCGTTGTCCGTCTCTGACCTCAACCGCCTTCCGAAGGCTGCCGCCATTGCCTGTGCAGCATCATCTCCCTCAGGCAGCAGAACTCCCGCCTTCTTTTCTTTCTTTCCCTCAACAACATATCTGCCCAGAAGATCTCCCTGGTTGGAATCAACATAGCATACTCTGTAGTAATACTCGTTGTTTCTCGTAACCAGAGGATTGGTGTTTGTGATGGATATTGCAGGAATCTTCGCATCCCTTATAAAGGGCGAAGCTGACAGGGAATACACGCTTCCATAGCTTCCCAGAATAATTGCAGGCTCCTTTGCTATCAGGGTCTGAGCAGCCGTTTCTGTGGCATCAATGTCGGATTTGTTATCGGAGAACACGAGAGAAACCCTGTAATCTCCCGCATTGGGATGTATGCTGTTTGCCAGCTGAATTCCACGAATTTCATCCTCTGCATTCTTTGATTCCGAGCCTGTAACCGGCTCCAGCACTCCTATAATCACCTCTCTGCCGCTGTCCTGATTCTTGTCTATGAATGCCGCTTTGAAATTGTCAAAGGTGGTGCACCCGCACAGCCCTGCTGTCATCACCAGAACAATCGTCGATATAACTATAATTTTCAATGTTTTCATTAATCTCACCTCGCTGAACATACAAAGTCATTATACCCATTATCGGGCAAAAGGTAAAGAATGAATATCCTCTGAAGCCATGGTAAAATATAATACAAAAAGGGGAGATTACCATTATGAGAAAAATACTTGCTCTGCTCATAACCCTCGTCATGCTGCTTTCCTTCGCAGGCTGCGGTTCCGACGGGGCTGATGGGACGGTGGCGGGAGTGGATTACTACCACTACGAAACCGACGATTTCAACAATAAATGCGACAGGCTTGAAAAGCTGGCGGCAACGGACCGGGCAGACAGCCTTCTTAAGCTCTATGACAGTCTTTACCGGGAGTGCATTGAAATATCATCTCTGTACTCCGTCATCTATGTTAAGTATTCCACCGATGTTACAAACGAATACTATTCAGATGAACAGCTGTACACATACGACATTCTTCAGGAAAGCATGGATCGCCTTTGCGGTGTATGTCAAAGCATCACCCAGGGGCCCTGCGCCGATGAATTCCGCCGTCATGTGGGAGATGAGGCCTTCAGCGAATTTGAGGATTACACAATTCTCACAGGGAAGCAGAAGAAGCTTCTCAGCAGGATTCAGAAGCTTGTTGACAGATACAACAAAACCATGGACAACCTCAGCAGTCACCCGTACGAATACGGCGGCAGAGAGTGGACAGTGGACAGTTTTTTCAGCGAGGAGGGTAATCGCCTAGCGGAAACCGACTATTCGGGATACATCGAAATCTACGATAATCTCATGGAATACGCCAATGGTGAAACGGGAAAAATTTTTCTCAGGCTTGTGAAGCTCAGAACCGAGCTTGCCGGCACCTTCGGCTATGACAACTATGCGGATTTCGCCGATGAACACGAATACAACAGGGATTACACATCACAGGATCTGCAGCCTTTGTACGAGGATGTCAGAGAAGTATCCTCCACCTACTACGATAACCTGTACAGCTCCCTGGGCTATGGGGAGCCGGAGGTTCCCAAAATGTCCGAGAGAAGGATGCTCTCGGTGCTTCAGGAGTACAGCGGTGACATAAGCCCAATCGCTGGTGACGCCTTCGATAAAATGATTGAAGGAAATCTGTACTCCATCGGCGATGAGGACTGCCGGCAGGACGGCGCCTTCACAACTTACATCCCGAAGACAGAGAGCCCCTTCATATCCATGACTCTTGACGGTCAGCGGGACTTCGCGGTTCTCACTCACGAATTCGGACACTTTGCCGAATACAGCGTTTCCGGCGGCGAAAACATTCTTACCGATGAGGATAACATCGATCTGGCTGAGGTTGCTTCCAACGGATTTGAGGGTCTCATGACCCATTACTATGGTGAAATATTCGGCGAGAAAAACACTGCGAAAAAATACGTCTCCGACGAGCTGCTGGTTAACGTAATTGACGGCTGCATATACGATGAGTTTCAGCGGCTGGTTTATGAGAATCCTGACATGACTCTGAAGGAGGTTAACAAAGCCTACGCCGATACCTACGCCCGGTACAACACATGGCTGGGTGAGGATGAGGGATACTCCTGGGTGTTTGTAAGTCACAATTTCGAATCCCCCATGTACTACATCAGCTATTCCGTCAGCGGACTGGCGGCCCTTCAAATATGGAACATGAGTCAAACCGACTTCCGGAAGGCTGTGGATGTATGGGAGGTGTTTATCAGGGAGGGCTCCTGCAACAAGCAGTACTTCCAGGTTGTGGACAAGGCAGGTCTTGAGAGGTTCACCAAGTCGGGAGCCGTCAATAAAATCTGCCGGCCCGCTCTAAACAGCACATCCCCTTCCCTTGATGTGCCTGCATTCGATTAGAATTGACAGAGGTTTAATTAATAATCCATGAGAATCAACGTAATACGCGGACAAAACCAGATTGGCGGCTCCATTATCGAGGTCGCCTCCTCAGATACGAAAATTATTCTGGACCTCGGTGGAAATATGCACGAAAACAGGCTGAGGCCTTATGTGCCTTCAATTTCGGGGCTCTTTCAGGGTTCCCCTGCCTTTGCAGGAATATTTATTTCCCACTATCATTTCGACCACGCAGGCCTTGTTAAGTACGCCTGCCGGGACATTCCTGTTTACATGGGAGCAGCGGCCTACAGCGTCCTCAAGGCAGAGGCGGATGCAAAGGGCAAAATTCTCCCCTTTACGCCAAATCTGCTGAGGCCGGGAGTTCCCGTAACACTGGGAGACTTGAAGGTGACTCCCATTGCCTGCGATCATTCCGCATGGGGTTCACTGATGTTCCTGATTGAATCCCGAGACCAATCCGTACTCTACACAGGGGATTTTCGCTCCACGGGAAGAATGGATTTTTCCGGTCTGCTGACCTCACTGCCAAAGGCGGACGCCCTCATCTGCGAGGGAACAACCCTTTCCCGGGCTCCCGGGGAGGAGTATCCCACAGAGCAGGCCCTTGAGGACAGAATAGCCGAAATTCTCACCAAAAAAAGTGGTCCCGGCTTTATCTACCTGTCCCCAATGAATCCTGAGAGAATTCTCACTGCGGCAAGGGGTGCTGCGAGAAGCGGCAGACGTTTTATTGCCGGCAAGCAGGTTTCTGCAGTTGCAAAGGCAGCAGGCCTTGAAGTTGAAATCTTCCACCGGAGAGAGTTCCTTGCCCGGTCTGCCTCGAATAGGCCTTCACCTGATTTTCTCATGTGCGTTTCCCCGGGGCTCTGGGGCTCCGTTGAGAAACTGCGTAACAGGCTGAGCTTCCGGGACGGAGTGTTTATTTTCTCAAGGCGGGAGGAAACCATGGTCAGGCCTGCCCCGGCAATGCTAATTGCGAATTTCAGACGCCGTGGCGTTCCCCTTGAACATGTTCATACAAGCGGCCATGCATCTCCCGAAGCACTTGATATGCTCATAAATGCCCTCGGAGCCCGCTATCTGATTCCTGTTCACACAAAAAACGCAGCCTGGTTCAGCAGATATGAACAGGGCTGCGATGTGATATTCAATTGCAGGGATTTCGAGTTCTGATAACGGGGTAAGCTATAACAGGTCAATAACGAGCTTTATCATCAGTCCCGCCAGTACGCAGTAATACAGCGGTCGAATGATACCGGAGCCCTTGCTGAGCGCTATGCGGGCTCCTATTACACTGCCTGCCATGTAGCTGACGGTGTAAACCAGGACCGCCTTCCAGCATATGCATCCCCATATGGCGTATACGGCACTGGACACGAGATCTATGCATGCCAGCATGAACCTGCTCAGTCCGTTGGCTCTCACCGCATCGAACTTCATAAAGAATGAGAACCCCATAAGGTAGAATATTCCGCTGGCCGGTCCGTAAAATGCGTGGTAAGCGCTTACCAACAGACCTATTGCTGCGGCGCATATTATTCTTCTTCGGCGGCTCAGCTCTCCTGATCTGTTCTCTTCACCCACATCTCTTTTGATGACGGAAACAATAGCCAGCGCCGGCACCAGCACCACCATTAGTATCTGAAGGTATTTCTCATCAATAACAAGATTGAGTCTCGAGCCTATGAAGGCTCCAGCGAGGGCAAAGGGCAGCGCCAGCCTGCCGGTTTTCATATCCACCTTGCCTGCCTTTGCATATTCTGCGAAGGAAGCCCAGCATCCTACGATTGCACCGCACTGATTTGTGCCCACTACCATATGGGGCGGCATGCCGATTGCCATTAGGGAAGGCACGATAATAAGCCCTCCTCCGCCGCATACGGAGTCAACGATTCCTCCGAAAAACGCAGCTGCGAAGACAATCAGTCCCGCCATGCTTATAATTGTAAAATCAAATGTCGAAATATCCATGGGTTCATTATAACACGGTATCTGATAATTGCACAGTTTACTTGATGCCCTAAGGTGAACTCTACTTGATGTTCTTTACCTGATAGCCCTGTTCCTCAACCGCCTTCGTCAGTTCGTCATCAGAAATAGGATTCTCCGCTGTTACTACAGCTTTTCCGGTTTCGTGGCTGACGCTGACTTCCTTCACGCCGTCAAGTGCTTCCAGAGCTTTCCTGACATGCATCTCGCAATGCACGCACATCATGCCTTCGATGTTTAATGTCTTTTCCATGGTTTTTATCTCCTTTTCGTTTTTATTCACTTCCGGGTCATGCATTTTAAACAGGTTCAACCTAAGGGCATTTGTTACAACGCAAAAGCTTGAAAGGCTCATTGCTGCCGCTGCAAACATTGGATTCAGCTGCCATCCCAGGAGCCCGATAAATGCCCCCGCTGCCAGCGGAATGCCGATAACGTTGTATATAAACGCCCAGAACAGATTCTGATGAATGTTCCTCAGCGTTGCACGACTTAGGCGAATTGCCGCCGGAATGTCCGACAGCCGGTCTTTCATCAGCACCACATCCGCCGCGTCGATGGCCACATCCGAACCTGAGCCTATTGCGATTCCCACATTGGCCCTTGTGAGCGCCGGGGCGTCATTTACTCCGTCACCTGCCATGGCCACAACGCCCTTTGCCATAAGCTCCCGAATTACTCTTTCCTTATCTCCCGGCAGTACACCGGCAATCACTTCATCAACACCTGCCTGCTTCCCGATTGCTTCCGCTGTTACGGGGTTATCCCCTGTGAGCATCACCACATTGATGCCCATGCTCTGCAGTTCTTCTATCCCCCGGGGGCTGTCCTCCTTAATGGTATCAGCCACGGCTATTATGCCCAGGAGTTCATCTTTCCGGCCAAAGAAGAGTGGCGTCTTGCCCTCCTTCGAGAGTCTGTCAGCTTCTGCCGTCATTTCCCGAGGCACAGAAATCTGTTCACTTACAAACCTGCAGCTGCCGCCAAGCAAAGGCGTGCCATCCATAACTGCAGTCACCCCGTTTCCCGGAAGGGCCTTGAATTTCTCGGTTTCACCTGCTTCAATCCCCTCCTGCTCTGCTCTGGAAACAATTGCTCCTGCCAGAGGGTGTTCGCTTTTTCTCTCAAGTGCAAAGGCAGCGGACAGGAGTTCCTCTTCACTTTTTCCCTTAATGGGTATGATGTCCGTAACCTTTGGTTCTCCCCTTGTTATGGTGCCTGTTTTGTCCAGGGCAACTATTTTTGTTCTGCCTGTCATTTCCAGGGCTGCCGCTGTCTTGAACAGTATTCCGTTCTTTGCACCCACTCCGCTTCCTACCATTATTGCTACAGGGGTGGCCAGTCCCAGTGCGCATGGACAGCTGATTACCAGCACGGAGATGCCCCTTGCCAGTGCGAAGCCCGCCGTCTGCCCTGCAATTATCCATGCACCGAAGGTTATTGCTGCAATTACCATTACTGCCGGCACGAATATACCCGCCACCTTGTCTGCTGCCTTTGCGATGGGTGCCTTTGTTGCTGCTGCATCGCTAACCATCTGAATAATCTGGGACAGTGTGGTGTCCTCTCCGACTCTTGTGGCTTCACAGCGAATAAACCCCGACCTGTTCAGGGTTCCTGCAGATACTGTACTTCCCGCTTCTTTGTCTACAGGAATGCTCTCACCTGTCAGCGTTGATTCGTCCACTGCGCTGTTTCCCTCCAGTACGATTCCGTCCACGGGTATGCTTTCACCGGGGCGCACCAGGAAGATGTCACCCTTCACCACCTGTTCTACAGGAACTGTTACCTCGCCTTTTTCTCTCTGTAGCGTTGCGGTTTCAGGTGCCAGCTTCATCAGTCCCTTAAGAGCGTCGGTGGTTTTGCCCTTTGAGCGGGCCTCCAGCATCTTCCCAAGGGTTATCAAAGCCAGTATCATGGCGGCGGATTCAAAGTAGAATTCATGCATGTATGACATTACTCCATCCATATCGCCGCTCACCTGGGCATCGGTCATCTGAAACAGAGCAAAGGTACTGTAGCAGAACGCTGCAGAGGCGCCCATAGCAACCAGTGCATCCATGTTTGGCGCACGGTTCCACAGACTTTTGAATCCGCTTATAAAAAACTTCTGGTTGATGACCATTATCGCACCTGTAAGAAGCAGCTGCAGAAGTCCCATTGCCACATGGTTGTTTTCCAGGGAGGCCGGCAAAGGCCATCCCCACATCATGTGTCCCATTGATATGTACATGAGAACTGCCAGGAACCCTGCTGATGCTGCCAATCGTCTTATCAGCACCGGAGTTTCCATGTCCTTCAATTCATCCTCTTCAGATTGTGAGTTGGCTGCTTTTCTTTTGTTTTTTACTTCGGCATCATATCCTGCTCTCTGCACAGCTGCTATTATTTCTGCAGCATCGGCGGTTCCCTCTACACCCATTGAATTGGTAAGCAGGCTGACCGAACAGGTTTTTACACCATCTACAGCCATAACGGCTTTTTCCACCCGTGTGGAGCAGGCAGCACAGCTCATGCCTTTTACATTATATTGCTCCATAATTTGTCCGTGTCACCTCCCTGAAAAAAGGGAAGCGTGACAGATCACGCTCCCCTTAAAAATCTTTTTGTGTCTCTTTAAATGTTTTTAGCCGAAGTATCTCTTCAGAAGGCCTTCGAATGCCTTACCGTGTCTAGCTTCGTCTCTAGCCATTTCGTGAACTGTGTCGTGGATAGCATCCAGGTTCTGAGCCTTAGCCATCTTAGCCAGTTCGAACTTTCCTGCTGTTGCGCCGTTTTCAGCGTCAACTCTCATTTCCAGATTCTTCTTAGTTGAGTCTGTAATTACCTCTCCC
>JALFKB010000057.1 GCA_022775805.1 Clostridiales bacterium | reverse complement strand
CTATCTGCGTTTATTGCCTTTTTTCTTTATGGCTTCCTGGCGGGCCTGCCACTGGCGTTCCTCTCTCTTCCGTCTTCCCAGACTTCTGAAGACATTCCATCCGATGTACACTCCTGCAGTTGCCAGGCAGATAATAATTGTTGTACGTCCATCCTCCATTAATCCCGTGAGCTTTCCTATGACGATTACGCCAATCATGAAAACCCAGAAATATATGATTTTGCCAATGAGTCTGTTATCCATCGTTTCCATGCCTCCTATTTGAGTTTAGCAATCAGTTCTCCAGCCTTCACCTGATCTCCTTCGCCAACGAGAATCTTGTCAATTACACCGTCTGCGGCAGCGAGAATGTTAGTCTCCATCTTCATTGCCTCTATTACAGCCACCGGCTGCTTTTCCTTGACCTCATCCCCTTCCTTCACAAGGGTCTTGATAATGGTTCCCGGGATATTCGCTCCAATATCCTTAGGATCATCCGGATCCGCATATACTGTAGCTGCTGCCGTTGACGAAAGTGCAGCATTCTGATCCTTGATCTTCACGGCGGCTCTGTTGCCGTTAACCTCGAAGATTACAGTTCTGAAGCCTTCATCGTCAGTTTCTCTCACATCCGAGAGTCTGATTACAAGCTCACGGCCCTCTCTTACCTTAACCTCACAGGTTTCACCCTCGGAGAGTCCGTGGAAGAAGATGTCGGAGCCCATGAATCTGAACTTGCCCTTCTTCTTCTGGTTTGTCAGGAAATCTTCATATACCTTCGGATAGAGAGCGTATGAAAGGGCTTCCTGTTCAGTTCCTTCAAGGCCGAAGTTTTCTCTGAGGCCCTTCTTTATCCATTCGAAATCCTCATCCGGCAGGAGCTCGCCAGGTCTGCAGGTAATAGGCTCCTTGCCGTGAAGCACAAGCTTCTGAAGCTTTTCAGGGAAACCTCCCACAGGCTGACCCATCATTCCCTCGAAGAATGAAACAATTGAGTCAGGGAAGTCCATATTGGCAGCCTTCTCATAGATGTTTTCAGGTGTCAGCTCGTTCTGAACCATGAATATTGCCATGTCTCCCACAGCCTTGGATGAAGGTGTAACCTTAACAATGTCTCCCAGCATCTCGTTTACTGTCTTGTACATTTCCTTGACATCCTTGAACTTGTGACCGAGACCGAAGGACTCAACCTGTGATTTGAGGTTGGAATACTGTCCCCCAGGCATTTCGTACTTGTATATTTCAGCGGAACCCGTCATCATGTCGGATTCAAACTGCTTGTAAACAGGTCTTACTGCTGCCCAGTAATCGGATATTTCCTGTATTCCGTCAGCTTCTATTCCTGTATCTCTCTGGGCACCCTGAAGTGCGGCAACTATGGAGTTGAGAGCCGGCTGTGATGTCAGTCCCGACACGCTGTTGAAGGCAGCATCCACAATGTCGCATCCGGCATTGGCAGCCATCATGAGGGTTGCCACGCCGTTTCCTGATGTGTCGTGGGTATGGAGATGAATAGGAATTCCAATCTCCTGCTTCAGCTCTTCAACGAGAACCTTTGCAGCCATCGGCTTGATCAGGCCGGACATATCCTTGATTCCCAGAATATGAGCTCCCCTCTTCTCCAGCTCCTTGGCCATATCCACATAGTACTTGAGATTGTATTTCGTTCTGGACTTGTCCAGAATGTCACCGGTGTAGCAGATGCAGGCTTCTGCAATCTTGCCCTGGTTAAGGGTTTCATCAAGAGCAACCTCCATGCCCTGAATCCAGTTGAGGGAGTCAAAGATTCTGAATACGTCTATTCCTGTCTTTGCAGCCTCCTTCACGAAACGTCTGATGACATTGTCCGGATAGTTCTTGTATCCCACTGCGTTGGCCCCTCTGATGAGCATCTGGAACATGATGTTAGGAATCTTCTCCCTGAGAGTTTCCAGTCTTTCCCAAGGGCTCTCACCCAGGAATCTGTACGCAGTGTCGAAGGTTGCTCCGCCCCACATTTCAAGGGAGAACAGATCCTTGCCGTAAAGAGCCACCGCCGGTGCAATTTTTTCCATATCAACAGTTCTCACTCTTGTTGCCATAAGGGATTGCTGTGCGTCTCTCATGCTTGTGTCGGTGAGAAGAAGCTTGTTCTGGTTCTTAACCCATTCAACAACACCTTCAGGGCCCTTTTCGTCCAGAAGCTGTTTGGTTCCACGAAGCTCTGCAATCTGTGCACTCTTGATATCCGGGAATACAGGCTTGTCAAACTGCGGCTTGATTCCCCTGTTTCCGTTAACATAGAGATCTCCAAGGTAATTGAGAATCTTGCCCTCGGAACCTGTCTTAGGCTTTGATTCCAGCAGGTCAGGATAATCGTCAATGAAGCCGGTGTCGCACTTTCCCTCAAGGAACTTCTCATGATTGAGAACGTTCAGAAGGAAGGTTCTGTTTGACTTGACACCCTGAATCTTCAGTTCCTGCAAAGCCCTTCTCGCCTTGCTTGCCGCATCCTTCCATGTTCTTGACCAGGCAGTAACCTTAACGAGAAGGCTGTCGTAGTACGGAGATATCTCCGCACCTGCCTGAGCGTTACCTGCGTCGAGTCTTATTCCGTAGCCTCCCGGGCTTATGTATCTTGTAATTATTCCAGTATCCGGTGCGAAGTCGTTGAGAGGGTCCTCCGTAGTGAGTCTGCACTGGATGGCGTATCCTCTAGGCTGTATTGATTCCTGACTCTTGATGTTGACCTCGTCTGAATCAAGTCTGTGGCCCTCTGCAATGAGAATCTGTGACTGAACAATGTCTATTCCCGTTGTCATCTCTGTAACGGTGTGTTCAACCTGGATTCTCGGATTCATTTCAATGAAATAGTGGTTTCCGTCACGGTCAATGAGGAATTCAACTGTACCTGCACTTCTGTAGTCTACTGCCTTTGCAATTTTAATTGCATCGCTGCAGAGTCTCTCCCTCAGCTCGTCGCTTATTGAAAGAGCCGGGGTGAATTCCACCACCTTCTGGTGTCTTCTCTGAATGGAGCAGTCTCTCTCTCCCAGGTGCACGATGTTTCCGTAGTTGTCACCGAGGATCTGAACTTCGATATGCTCCGGTCTTTCGATATATTTCTCGATGAATATGTCATCGCATCCAAAGGCCTTGCCGGCTTCTGATCTGGCGCTCTCAAACTGGGACTTCATGTCTCCGGCGCTTCTGACAATTCTCATGCCTCTGCCGCCGCCGCCTGCAGATGCCTTCAGCATTACAGGGTATCCGCACTCCTCTGCAAAGGCAAGAGCCGTTTCCACATCAGGAATTGTTTCGGCATTTCCCGGAATAGTAGGAACACCGCACTTCTTGGCGATAATCTTTGACTGGACCTTGTCTCCCAGTGCGTCCATCATCTTGTAATCCGGGCCGATGAATACTATTCCGGCCTCCTCGCAGGCTCTGGCAAAGTGGCTGTTTTCGGCCAGGAATCCGTATCCCGGATGTATGGCATCGATACCCTTGCTCTTTGCCAGCTCGATTATCTCGTCTATTGCCAGATACGCATCGACAGGTGCCTTGCCCTTTCCGATCTGATATGATCTGTCAGCCTTTGTTCTAAACAGTGTGTTCTTGTCCTCTTCAGAATATATTGCAACGCTTCTGATATCCAGTTCCTTGCAGGCTCTGAATATTCTGATTGCAATCTCTCCGCGGTTCGCAACCAGAACACGCTTAAATTTCTTTGTCTGTGCCATATTTGCTATCCTTTCTCCGTATTTTATGTATATGAAGTCATTGTATCACATTTCATACAACTTTACTACACTAATCCGTTTTAACCTGAACATGAGGATACGGAATCTCGATTCCCGCTCTTCTGAACTCCTTCAAAACCTCCTCATTGAGATAATACCTGGCGTTCCACTGATCTCCTTCTCTGCAGTATGCCAGGCACTCCAGCTCAATTCCGCTGTCAAGATGGCGGCTGACTCCTATGGCCGGTTCCCTTTCCATGGAAATCAGGCTGCTTCTCCTGCATACATCGTATATTGCTGCCTTTGCGCGTTCCACATCGGATTCGTAGGAAATCGTGAAGGTGCAGTCAGCCCTTCGCAGCTCCTGATTAGATTCGTTGTATACTACCGAAGTGTTTAT
>JALFKB010000036.1 GCA_022775805.1 Clostridiales bacterium | reverse complement strand
AAGTACCTCTTCGTATGCGCCATTGAATTGTGCAGCCTGATAATAATGAGCATTGCCGTTGCGGTAAGGATGACTGTTCTGGCTGATGCGCCGGTCTATCTTCAGAATGCGCTGATGAACGGAAACTGTTTTGCCCTGGGTCTGGCTTTCTTTATCTTCGGACTGTTTAATTTCATATTTGTTGGAGGATTTTTCAAAACTGCTTACAAATTCGGAAGGCCGTTTCTGACTTACATAATTGCGGGATTTGTTGTAATCGGCCTGGCTGAGGCTCTTCATCATTTTCCTGGGCTTCAGTGGCTGAATGTCTTTGGAGCAGATTATCTGCTGATTCAGCTGGTTCTGCTGGCGGCGGGAATTGCTGCCTTTGCGGTTCTGACTCTGATTTCGTATAATAGATCATGTGATAGATTTGAGAAGATTGATCTGTAGGTGAAGGATTATGTTTAAAGAAAATCTGATTATGCTCCGCAATATCCACGGGTTTTCCCAGGAGGAGATTGCGGCGAAAGTGAATATTTCCCGGCAGGCATACGCCAAGTGGGAGTCCGGTGCCACGGTTCCGGATATTGAGAAGTGCAGCCTTCTGGCGGAGGTTTACGGCGTTACCATCGACAGTCTTATGAAGGGTGACAATGACGAGGTCAGGGAGGAACTTAAGCCGGCGCCCAGAGGTAAGAATATATGGGGAACCATTACAATTAACGACCGGGGGCAGCTGGTGATTCCCAAAGCTGCCAGAGAGAAATTCGGTCTCGTGGGCGGAGAGCGGCTGGTTGTTCTCAGCGATGAGGAGGGGATAGCTCTCATAGAGGCGAAAAAATTCGAGGCAAATCTTCAGAAAATGAAGGAACTGGCCCTTAGTGCCATTGGGAAGGAATAGTATTTTTGTGCTGATAAGTGTATAATGGTAAGCATGGAAAAGATATTCAGACTGAAAGAAAACAATACCAATGTCAGAACCGAAGTTACGGCGGGTCTGACAACGTTCATGACCATGGCATACATTCTGGCGGTTAATCCGGCCATACTGGGCACCACCGGAATGAACACCAATGGGATTCTGATTGCCACTTCAATTGCGTCCCTTATCGGCTGCTTCCTTATGGGATTCATGGCGAACCTGCCTATTGCTCTTTCCTCGGCGATGGGCCTTAATGCGTTTTTTGCCTACACGGTTGTTGCCAACATGGGGGTTCCGTGGCAGACGGCACTGTTCGCAGTATTCTGCGAGGGTGTGATTTTTATCATTCTATCCCTGACAACTGTCCGGGAGGCAATCTTTAATGCCATTCCTGTTTCTCTGAAGAAGGGTGTATCTGTTGGGATAGGCATTTTTATTGCGTTTATCGGTCTGCAGAATGCGGGTCTTTGCGTGGATGCATCCACCCTTGTTACGATTACAAGCTTCCGAACTGATTTCCATACCCACGGCATATGTGCGCTGCTGGCGGTTACTGGTCTGTTCATTACAGCAATTCTGTGGATAAAAAATGTGAAGGGCTCGATACTCATCGGAATTCTGGCAACATGGGTGCTGGGTATGCTTTGTCAGCTCACGGGGCTTTATACAGTTGATATGGAGAACGGTTTCTACAGCCTGTTTCCATCCGGTGTGGTGAGCTTTGATTTCTCATCTCTGGGGGAAACCTTTGGTCAGTGTTTCACCGTGGGCGTTAAGGGAACCACAATCCTTAACTTCGTGGTTATCATGTTCTCCTTCCTGTTTGTGGATATGTTTGACACCATAGGCACCCTGATTGGCGTATGCTCCAGAGCGGGTTTTCTGGATAAGGATGGAAAGCTTCCTGTCATTCGTCCTGCCCTTCTCACTGATGCCATCGCCACGACCTGCGGCGCAATTATGGGAACATCCACTACTTCCGCCTTTGTGGAATCCTCAGCCGGGGTAGCCCAGGGCGGGCGTACCGGACTGACGGCTGTTACAACAGGGGTGCTGTTTGGGCTGGCGGCCTTTTTCTCGCCGCTGTTTACGGCAATTCCTGCCTTTGCAACTGCTCCTGCTTTGATTGTGGTGGGCTTCCTGATGTTCGAGGGCATCAGGGAAATTCCTCTGGGCAAGGGCAGCTATCATGATGCGATCCCGTGCTACCTGTGCATAATTGCCATGCCGCTGTTCTACAGCATTTCCGAAGGCAT
>JALFKB010000013.1 GCA_022775805.1 Clostridiales bacterium | reverse complement strand
TCTTAATTTTATCATTCATCGCTGTGCACCTCAGTACCCACTATATAATAATCTATTTCGGGCACTTCTTCTATACTTTTGTTGTCCTATTATTGTCTATAAAAAAAGAAGTGCCTCTGTTATAAGGCACTTCCGTTTCTTGCTCTTATTGTTTTTATTCTTCTTCAACCGGCTCGAAGTATTCCTTGCCTACTCCGCAAAGCGGGCAAATCCAGTCTGCCGGCAGATCTTCAAATGCTACACCCGGAGCAACTGCGCCCTCTCTATCCCCGATCTTTGGGTCATATACGTAGTGACAAGCCTTGCATGCGTATTTCTTTTCTTCCATTTTATTTCCTCCTTCTATAATTTTGATTGTGTACTGGTAATTTAGTATTATCTTTTCTGTGATTACATATTACCATACTGGACTTGTTTTGTCCAGTATTATTTTACAATTTACTGCTTATTCCGGTTGTTATTATATCACATAATTGCTATATAATCCTTTTTGATTGATAAAAACCTGTTCTGTTCAGCATTCCTGTGCCCAGGAGGCCGCAGATTATTCCTGCCGCCGCCGCGCCCCCTGCAGCGAGTAAAACCGTAATCGGATCGTTGAATGCGAAAGGTGCCAGCAGACCCGGTACAGGGGAAGCCGTTCCGGGGGCATTGTTCACAATTCCCAAAGCAACAGCAATTATGCCTGAAAGTCCACCTGCAAAGAAATTACACATGTAAAGGGGCACTGCATTCTGCGTTACAAGATCAGCCTGTGTCAGCGGCTCAATCATTACTGCCATAACCTGTCCCGTGTTCCCGACTCCCAGCTTATGAAATACTATTCCGTTGCTGAATGCACCTCCTACACATGCCATTGATGCGATTCCCATAGGAAGTCCTGTCAGCCCCAGCATTGCTGTAAGGGCCATTGAAGAAAGGGGCGATGTGCATACCATCTTCATAATTCCGCCCAGAACCAGACCCATTATCAAAGGCGTGCTCTCCGTTGCCGCCATTACAGAATCCCCTATGACTCCAAGCACATAATCCACAGATGGAGCCGTATATACCAGAATCAATCTGGAAGCAACGGCAATCACCACCGCCCCGATAATAACATCAACTCCATTCGGCAGAATTTTTTTTATGCCTCTGTATATCCAGTAGGTCATATATCCTGCAATGAATCCCGGCAGTATACCGAAACCACCTGCCACAGCTCCTGCCGCAACTCCGAAAACAGGTGAAGCGCCCATGGCTATCGGTACCAGTGCCGCAGCTGCCACGCCTCCCATGGAACCTGCACTTTCTCCTATTTCCTTCATTAATCCAATTCCCGCCAGATCTCCTCCGATACATCCGCATAAAGCCTCAACCAGGAATGTCGTAACTGCAGCTCCGGCAAGGCCGTTCATCGCCTTATCCCCTCTTGGCACTTTCAGGCTGAATATCGAAAACAACGCCAGAGCACAAAGAAGACATACCATTCCTTTGAGAAAAACCATAATTAATCATCCTTTCCTGCTTCGGGCAAAAAAAGGCAATAAAAAACCAGAGAACCCGCAAGCAAAATCTCTGCCCCGATTCTCTGTCCTTTTGTCTGAAAGCTTGACAGAAACAATTGTCTGTTTTCTTCTTCGACGATGTAATTCTACATTCTCTCCAGAGCTGTGTCCGTGTATTGTATCTGACCTGAAAGCTTCAATCCGGGGTCGGCACAACACCGAATTTTTCCTCTACGGTATATTTTCATATTCTCCAACACACTTCATCCACTCGTATTAAATTATCCGCATTCTATACCAGGAAATTGTAAAAAACAATACTCATTTTCATATTTTCATAAAGCGATTTAAATTTTTATCAATTATGATTGGTGATTTATCAGTCTTGATAATTTTCCGGTACTTGTTTTTTACAGGCAAAAGCCGGTACCATTTGAAAATACACGTTTAGAGCATTTTAGCAGCTGTCAGGAAATCTGGCACGGCAATTGCTTTACTATATTACATCAAAGCTGACTTTCATTGTTTAAATCCTATAACTTACAAAGGAGATTGAAATGAAGGATATTATATCTCGTAATCTGGACAGACATATCCCGTTCAGAACTAAGTTGGGATATGCACTGGGCGGAACCGGTGATGCCATCGCATACGATTTCATCGGAAGCTTTTTGCTGTTCTTTCTTACTGACCTTGCCGGAATAAGCCCTGCCATTGCAGGAACCATAATAGGTATTGCTGTTCTTTGGGACGCAATAACCGACCCTGTAATAGGAATGCTTTCCGACAGATGTAAATCGAAATACGGCAAGAAAAGACCGTTTCTTTTATTTTCAGCAATACCTCTCGCAATTATTATGATGATGCTGTTCCATGTTGTTGGATTTAACGGAAACGCCAAAGTTGCATACTACGTAATATTCGCTATGCTGTTCTGGACAGCGTACACAACGTTCAACATTCCGTATTTCGCGCTGGGCGGATGTCTTACAACAAATACTGACGAACGTACCAGAATACGTTCCGTAGCGCAGGTATTCAACTTTATCGGAGTATTCTTCGCCAGTGCTGTACCTACATTCCTCGTGGGCACGTTCCAGGAAATGGGCTTCAGCGATGCAGCTTCATGGCAGTATGCAGTTATTATTATTGGTTCAATTGCAGCAATTGTAATACTGTTCAGCTGGAACGCAACTCGGGGATATGAGCTGGATATTGAAGAATCAACAGACAGCACCCACGACAACATATTTAAGGAAATTAAAGAAGTACTCTGTCTTAGACCGTATATCAACGTACTCCTTTCACAGCTTCTGTTCTATGCATCATACACTATTTCCACAGCTTCTATTCTCTACTTCACAGAGAATAATCTGGGAATGGGCGAAACTCAGGCTTCGCTTATCTACACCGGTGTTACAATCGGCGGAATAGTCGTAGCAATACTTTTAGGACCCCTGGCAGTGAAATTCGATAAGAGAACCGCTTACATTGCCTGCATGTTTATCGGTGGCGCTATTATGTTAGTCGGTAAATTTCTTCCTATCGAATCTCTCGGTGCAGCTATCTTCTTCGCTGCGGTAATCAACATCGGATCAGCCGGACACTGGACCCTGAGCTACACGCTTCTTTATGACGTATTCGAAATTGATGAATTCAAAAACGGAAAGCGCAGAGAAGGCTTCCTTATGGCATTCTTCTCCTTCTGTGGAAAGCTTGGAGGAGCTGCAGCCGGAACTCTCACAGGATTCATACTCGAACTGGGACATTACAACGCTTCAGCCGCAGTACAGTCACCGGAGACACTGGCAGCAATCAAATCACTGTTCACTTTCTGGCCGGGTATCTTCTGCCTTGCAGCAGGTGTTGTAATTCTGGTATATCCGGTAACAAGATCTCGCTTCCAGCTTATGATGACTAACCTGGAACTCAAAAGACAGGGAAAAGAATACTCAACAGAAGGATTTGAGAAACTAGTAAAGTAAAACAATACCATCCCTAAATTAAATGATAAGAAAAAGAGCCGTTTCACATAATCTGTGTATCGGCTCTCTTTCTATTCTTAAGGTGTTAAACAAACAGCTACTGCTCTCCTTTGGAATTGATTCCCAGACTGTTGATCTTTCTGTATAGAGTTGCTTCTCCGATCCCAAGTCTCGCAGCCGCTTTTCGCTTGCTGCTGACACTGTATCCTTCCTCTTTCAGAACCCTTTCTATTATCTGTTTCTCAAATGCTCTGCACTGTTCTTCAAGCGTCAGATCGTTTCTGTAAACAGCTCCTCCCCTCTTGAAGCTTTCAGGAAGAGAAGATGTCGTAATTACCGGTGAATCCTCCATATTGATTGCAAACTCTATGACATTTTCCAGTTCTCTGACGTTTCCCGGCCAGTCATAGGACATAAGCATCAGCATAGTCTCTTCGTTGATTCCCTGAACCGGCTTGCCAAGCATTTCCGAATACTTTGAAACTGCATGATCAAGGAGCATAGGCAGATCTTCCCTTCGCTCTCTCAAGGACGGCATGTGAATAGGGATTACATTAAGTCTGAAGAACAGATCTTCTCTGAACTCTCTGTCCCTTATCATGGTTTCCAGATTTCTGTTTGTTGCGGCAATAACGCGAATATCCACAGAAATCTCTCTAGTTCCTCCAACACGCTCGAATTTGCCGAACTGAAGAACATGGAGCAGCTTTCCCTGAAGATGAATCGGTATATCGCCAATTTCATCAAGAAAAATCGTTCCGCCGTCAGCCATTTCGAATTTACCGGGTTTTCCCGACTCTTTGGCGCCGGTAAATGCTCCTGCCTCGTATCCGAACAGTTCACTTTCAATGAGAGTATCAGGTATTGCAGCACAGTTAACGTGAATAAAAGGCTTATCCCTCTTGGAACTGTTATTGTGTATAGCCTTTGCAACAAGACTCTTGCCGGTACCGCTGTCTCCGGTTATCAGCACACTGGACTGGCTGTCTGCAACTCTGTTGATGTACCCTTTAACATTTCTTATGGCCTTGCTTTCGCCGATTATCTCGGAGTAGGTATCTGTAATACTGTTATCCGTCAGCTCATAGACCATCTGCTTAATGTCTGCCATATCCCTTATGGATATTACAGTTCCCACACATTCTGCATCGGGATCAAGCTCTCCCTCCTCGTTCTCCACCAGCTTGATCGGATAGATATCCATCATAAAATGGAGCGTTTTGCCGTCCGGATTTGTGAATCGTCGCTCCACATTTCTGAAGGCGGTTCCCATTCCCACAACATCAATTACAAACTTGTCGCTGCAAATACTCTGTATATTGCTCCCTACAATCTCACTGTAACTGGCATTAAAAAGTCGCGCTGCCTGCTCATTGCATTCAATCACGGTTCCGTTATTGCTGACATACAGCACGCCTTCATCAATTGACGAAATGATGGTTTTCATTCCGTTTGTGACAGCCATTTCCTTTGCTTTCGTGGACAGCAGATACGCCATCTTATTGCAAAAATTCAGCAGACTCTGCTTTTTTTCTATTATGAGACTCCTCTGTTCTTCGTCAAAAGCCACAAGCCCGATAATACCGATAACCTTTCCGTCCAGTTCTATCGGGCAGCACACCTCCGCCAGTTCACCTTCCACGCCCCAGTAATCAGGATGCTCCTGTGCATTCTCTATAATGTAATTGACTCCAGTGCGAAATATCATCCCGTATATTTCATTTGTGCTGCTGTCTCCACATTGTTCAATGCTTCCGATCTTTGCTCTGTATCGTCCTGTTCCAGCAACGATCTTCTGTTCATCGCTGATTATCTCCGTCTCAAGCCCTACAGCTTCGGAAATAGCATCCGCTACTGCCTGTGTTGTCTTCTGAATTGCAGAAAGCTTCATCTGATCGCCTCTCCTTGATTAACTAGTATTTACCTGCCTACCGAAATAGTTTCCGGAAGAGTGCTTCCTCCGTCTATCGTAAATTCACTTCCCGTTATGTATGCTGCTTCATCAGATGCCAGGAAAGCTGCAAGATATCCTATTTCTTCAGGTTTCCCGAATCTCCCCACCGGCACCGTCTCAACAATTTCATCCAATACTCTCTGAGGATTATCCGGATCCGTCTCCACGGCAGTCAGTTCCACCATGGGTGTGAGGAAGTATCCGGGGAGAATTGCATTCGATG
Source organism: Clostridiales bacterium (assembly GCA_022775805.1). Lineage (GTDB taxonomy): Bacteria > Bacillota > Clostridia > Peptostreptococcales > Anaerovoracaceae > Lentihominibacter. The sequence continues at coordinate 7,216 of JALFKB010000013.1, read as the reverse complement.
TAATATTATATGGAGCCGTATCAATTGCTATTGCCTTTGAAAAACCCAGGAGCGCTGCCTTTGTAGTTGCATAGGCGATGTTTGCCGGATCGCACACCCGCGGTCCCGTAACCGAAGAAATCGTCACTATTCTTCCGTACTTTCTCTTCATCATCCCCGGAAGCACGGCTTTAACACAATTCCACGGTCCCATAACATTGACATCAAAATGCTTGTCCCTGAGCTCTTCGTCCATTTCCTCGATTTCGGTAAGAAGAGATATTCCTGCATTATTTACCAGAATATCTGTGCCGCCGATTTTCTTTTCGTAATCGGCGACTACCTCCCTCACCTGCCGGCGACAGCTTACGTCCATAATATACGGGTAAACTCTGTCATTGCCCGTTTCCGCCTTCAACCTTTCGGCGGATGCAAAGACTTCTTCATTCATATCCGCCATAACAACGACAGCACCCTTCTCCGCAAATACGCGGGCTATGCCCAGTCCGTTTCCCATAGCGGCGCCTGTAACCAATGCAATCTTTCCTTCAAGCAATTTCATAATTTCCTCCTGTCAGTCTGCAGTTCCCACTGCACACATTGTCCTTTCATCAAGTCCTGTAATAACCCTGACATATCCTCTGAACTCTTCATCGAGTTCCGCATCTCCCGTATCCACAAGAAGTCTGTGGAGTGGAAGCGACAGAAGCTTGTCCTTTGTTGCTATGATTTTTATCCCGGAGATTCCAATCTTCCTTATTATGCGGGGGCTTATCTGCTGATTACCTCTGCCAAGAATATGACCCTGGCCGCCGATTACCGTCAGTACCACCTCGCATCTGTTCCTGCTGACAAGGTCCCATATCCCTTGCTCATCGAGGTCTTTACCAATCAGTTCTCCGTTTTTGACTGCATCGATTCCAATTAGCGTATAATCCAGTCTGAGTATTTTCATTATGTTGCGGGTAGTGGTTCCCGCACCTATCAGATACACAACGTCCTTTTCCATGGATTTTATCACATCTGTAGCGATACAGTCCAGATTCATGTTTTCGGATACGGAGCGAGTCTTGACATTCTGCATTTTCTGCCTGTTATCGGGCACACTCATATATCCGTACAATCGCGGGGCAACAATACCGCGTCTGTATAGGTCTTCATCCAGATCCATAACCTCTGCCTCTCTGGTTTTTCGGGCATCTCCCTGCAGATACTGCAATGCAGCCTGTCCGGCGCTCTCAGGGGTTACAGCGTATACTGCCGAATGGATTTTTACACCTGCCGGAATTCCAATTACAGGTATCCTGTCTCCAACAGCTCTGTATACGTTTCTTGCTGTGCCGTCCCCGCCTGCGAAAAGAAGCAGATCTGCATTCTCCCGAAGTGCAGCTTCTGCCAAACCTTCCGTATCTGCCGGCTCTGTCTGCCCGTATTGTTTATCTCTTCCCACCAATCGCACCTTGAAGTTCAGTGTCTCCGCGATATCTCCTCCCATAGCACCTCCGAAGGTTATTATCTCCATATCCTCCCGGAGCGGCAAAAGCTGCCTCAGAGCTCTTTCCGCCTTGATATGAGCTTCCGGCGTTATGCCCTTTTTTATAGCTTTTTCCTGAACCTCCCTGCCGTCGCTGCCTTTAAGCCCTGCCTTTCCACCTATTCCGGCAACAGGGTTTATTACAAATCCGACTTTCTTAACCTTCTCCATCCTGTTTTCTGCCTTTCCTTTATTCTAAAATCAGAGCAGGACTGAATCCTGCTCTGATCCTCAGCGTTTATTTGAAACGTTTCACATATGCACGCCACGTTGTTGCCAGTTTTTCAAAGTCCTGCTCTGTGCTTGTTTCAGGAATACCGACAGGTGCATGTCTTGCCGCCTTATGCGGAGCGCTCTTGACCATTTCAGGATCTGTTTTGCACTCTTCGGCTATTCTCCGGAGCACTTCAACATAATAGTCAATGTCATCCTTGTTGTAGCTTTCGCATGGTTCCGGTGTAAACGGCTCCGGAACAGTAAACGGATGATGCGACATCCACAGCTCAGAAATTCCATAGTCAACAATTCTGTGGTTTACATCAATAGCACCGCAGCCTGTTTCCTCCATCAGCGGTTCGAAGGACAATCTTGTCTGTTCCATTCTTCTCTTGCCCGTATCAAACTTGAGAGCTACTCCCGGTACCTTCTCAAGTATTTCCGCAAGCATGTACTGATTGTTCATTACTGATGTGACTGCAACCTGTCTGAGGCCATCTATCCCCAGCATTCTGCACCACATGTATGCCTTAAGTACCGCCTGAACATTTCCAAGATAGAATTTAATGCTTCCGATGCTATCCTTTCTGTCATAATCAAGGTAATAGAAATCATCCCTTTTCTCCACTGTCGGAGCAGGCATAAACTCAACAAACTCTTCCGCGCATCCTATTGCTCCGCATCCGGGACCGTCAGAACCGTGAGGCGCTGAGAAGGTCTTGTGCAGATTGAAGTGCATCAGGTCGAACCCGGCATCCCCGGCACGAGCTATTCCCAGAAGCGCATTGGCATTCGCCTGGTCATATACACAGACAGCTCCCTTATCGTGTGCAGCTGCTACGAATTCATCAATTCTGTCATTAAAAATTCCTGTGTCTTCCGGATTTGTAATGAATATGGCTGCTGTCTTCTCACTCAGCGCCGCATTGTATTCATCCCAGTTCGGCAGCCCTGTTTCAGGATCCGGCATAAGGGTTATAATCTTGTAGCCCAGCGTCGATGATGCAGCAGCGTCCACCGGATGAGAGTGCAGAGTAGTTACAATCTCTGTCTTATGGGTGTTACCCTTTGCCTCATGGTATTTCTTTACTATCTGCGCATTCGTGTATATGGCCTGACCTCCCCCTGTAGGCAGGAATGAGAATTTAGCCATTCCTGCAAGCTCTCTCATCATAAGATCGGTCTCATACATAATCTGCAGAATACCCTGCATTGTACTTTCATCCTGAAGAGGATGTACATCGGCAATTCTGCTGTCGAGAGCCAGATGCTCCTGTACCTTCGGATTGTACTTGAGGGTGCATGTACCCTGAGATATTCCCAGCGTGTTATCAGATCCCATCATTTCCTGTGTAAGTCGACTGTAATGACGCACCAGTCTCGGCTGGTTGACCTCCGGCAGATTAAGCGGTGACTTTCTTCTGATTTCCCCAATATCAAGTTCCCCAGTTTCTGCCAGAATTTCTTCCTCCGGTTCAGGAAGAAGAACGCCTCTCTCTCCCTTAACGGAGAGTTCTGTTATTATAGGCTCATTCCATCTTGCCTGATGGAATTCTCTTATTACTGTATTACTCAATGTTCTCTTTCCTTTCCCTGTCTTAACCGATTATTTCCGCAACAGCATCAGCAAAGCTGTCTATATCTTCTTTTGAATGTATTTCAGTCACACAAATCAGCATGTGATTGTCCATTCCTTCATATACAGCCGACAAATCAAATCCGCCGATTATATTCTTTTCAAGAAGCTTTTTGTTTATTTCCTCCACGGTTTTACCTGTTCCTGAGAAATCAGCAACAAATTCCTTGAAAGAAACGCCTGACAGTTTCACCTTCACACCATTAAGACGAGAGAATTTCTTCTTGGCATATGCACATCTGTGCATAATAAGCTCACCTAAATCCTTCATGCCTTCAGGACCCATTGTAGCAAGATATACGCCTGCCGCTGCTGTATGCATGCCGGCACTTGTTCCTGTATACTCTGCAGATTTTTCTCTTATCTCATATGATGTCCTGTCAAAGGATGCCTCAAAGCTGAAGCCTATTTCGCCTTCGACTCCTGTAGGAGATGCCGCATACATCATATCCTTAAGCTCTTTGGCATATCTGTATTCATCCTTGACCATCACGTATCCGCCAACTCCGGAGCCGGCACCCATGTGAATTCCCAGAGAATGGATATCCCCGCATGCAATCGTTGCTCCGTATGATCCCGGTGCTTCAATAACTCCCAGAGAAACAGGATCGGCATATACTACAAACTCTGCGCCTGCAGCCTTAGCCATTTCACCTATCTTTCTCCCGTTTATTTCTATCGTTCCGAGGAATGTAGGATTTTCGATTATTACTCCTGCTGTCTCCCCATCCAGCTTAGCTTCCAGATCGGCAAGATCCAGAAGTCCCGTTTCTCTGTCATATTCAACGAGAACTATGTCGCAGAAATTCCCGTCAATCTGTCTCTGATATGCTTCGGCTATTTCAAGCGCAAAGGCATTTATGCTGGCTGCAACAAGAACTTTGTTTCTGCCTGTCAGTCTCTTGCACATTCTCATGGCATGTCCCAGGGAGCTTCCTCCGTCATACTGCGGAAAAGTAGTGACATCCATGTCAAGCAGCTCTCCCATCAGACTCTGATATTCAAACTGAAGCTGTCCTCTTCCCTGGTCTCCCAGATCGCTGGTATACGCAGTAACAAATTCTCCCCTCTTCAGAAGCTCGTCCACAGTCGCCGGTACAAAATGCGGCGCACAGCCTGCACCTCTGAAGCACAGATGGGTTCTCAGGTTAGCATTCTTATCGAGAATTTTTTCTATATGTCTTTTTAGACTGTACTCATCCGGAATGGCCTCCGGGAAATCAAACTTGTCATGGAGTAGTCTATCTGGAATTACTTCAAAAATTTCTCTTTCAGTCTTTGCCGAAATGCGCTCCATCATTTCTTTCTTCGTTTCAGGAGCAGTATTCGGAATATATGGATAAACTGTGCTTTTGTTCATCATTTCTCCTCTCTGCCTTTGCGGATTAATACCCTGCTGTCAGTCCGCAGTCAATTGACAATGTTGTTGCAGTAATTGAATCCACCTTCTTTGAAGCCAGGAAAAGAACGCACTCTGCGATTTCTGAAGGCTGAATGAATTTTGCTCTTTCTCCCTGAGGATACTTTCTAAGCAGGTTCCAGTAATATCCTTCTATATCGCCGCCGCCGTAAACTTCTGCCTGTCCAACCAGCATTGGAGTCTCAACATCTGCAGGAGCTACTGCATTGACTCTTATTCCTCTTGGTGCCAGTTCCAGACCAAGTGACTTGGTGATAAGTGTTACGCCGCCCTTTGATGCATTGTAAATGCAGTTGCCCGGATTTCCGCCGATTCCTGCATCTGAGCTGATATTTACAATGCAGCCGCCTGTTTTTTCCAGTTCAGGTATTGCTCTGCTGCACACGAAGAATGTTCCCTTGAGGTTAACGTTGACTGTTCTGTCCCACTCGTCCTCTGTCATCTTGTCTGAGTCACCTTCAACCCACACGCCTGCAGTGTTTACAACAACGTCTATCTTACCTGCACGTGATGCCACTTCCGAAATCATGTTTTCTATTGATGCAACGCTTGTAACGTCTGTCACAATGTAATCAACCTTGCCGAACTGTCCCAGATCGGCTACAGCCTTCTCCAGTCTTTCTTTGTTTATATCAGCCAGATAAACCTCTGCGCCCTCTTTAAGAAATGATTCTGCAATGCAAAGGCCCATACCTCCGCTTCCGCCTGTAATAACGATTGCCTGGTTCTTGAATTCGCTCATTTTAATTCCTCCGTTTATTTTCTGTTTCATGTGATAACGATCAAAGCTGCTTTCTGAACTAATTGTTACACAATAATAAAGCAATATGCATGCCATATTTGAAAGCCTTGAAAATCAAGGCTTTGCATTATTAAGAACTGATAAACGTTTATCAATTATGATAAAAATTCGTCTCTGTTTTGTTAAAAACAGCTGTCCGCATAAGAAAATACACGTTTATCAATTATGATAAACGTGTTATCGTTTGTGAGAAGTATTTCGCCTGTTTTTTGAACCGGCTTCTTATGTATCCGCATCCTCCTGAGCTCTCCTGCGTGATTGTTGCCCCTTCTACAGATACCAGATTATTGCTATGATTAAAATTGCCATCAATATTCCCCATCCCCATCCGCCGGAATTCCCTTTTGATGGTTTTGGGTCACCGTCATCATCATTAACTAGACGGTACTTTATATATTCATCGCTGAAATCTCTGCGACCGTTATCATTTCCACCGAATACACCCATATGTCACCTCCACATACTGTAGTCATTCCTTGCAAGCAAGTCATCAAAGAATGACTGACGCTCTTTTAGAGTTAATCTTCCATACCCATAACATATCGTATTGATGTTTGCTCTCTTCAGTTTATTCACTCTAACAAAAGCCTCCCTCCCCCTGCCGGTGAGAGATATTCGAAAAGTTAACGAACCGCTTTTAATGACTTCAAATAGAGTTTTTGCTCATCTCCGATCCTTCTGCTCTCCAAGCTCTTCTGAATGGCCTTATTATGCGTCCAGTCATCAAGTCTTTTCTGTTCTATATACGGAAGAATGCTCTCGTATTGCTTTGCGAGGGCGGTTGCAAAATACCACGCAATCATCATATTGACGTAATACTCTGCGCTTCTCAGTCCGGCTATCATCTCAGGATACTTCGGATCATAGTCATCATCCAGAAAATGTTCCATCAGCATACCCACTCCGAATCTCACGGTATACGTTTTATCAGATCTGATCCACTCTTTTATATGCGCAAAAAGCACTTCTCTGTGCTTCTTAAAAATCTTAGGAGACATCTGATCGCAGGTGGCCCAGTTATCTACATAGGGCAGAAACTTTTCCAGCTCCTCCATGCATTCTCTCAGGTCTTTTATTCCGGAAATGATAAAAGCATGAAGCTGGTTTTCTTCAAAATACTTATGAGGCAGATCTTCAAGAAAATCCTTATACTCCCCGGCTTTCAATAATTCTTTTGCCATTGCCCTAAGCTCAGGAGTTCTCACGCCGATTACAGACTCCGGTTCTACCGTAGGAATTATCTTTATCTGCATATCCCTGTACTTCAAATCCTGAAGTTCATACATTTTTCTGTACAGCTTCGATTTATTCATTCTCTATCCTTCCTCTTAATATATCGTTTTATCCTTTGCGTCGTCCCAGATAACGAAGCACCTGATTACGGTATTTCGAATATTCCGCGCCGAATGCGGCGGTCAGATAGCGCTCCTCCTGTAAAATCTGTAAATGCAGCATAGTGACGGCAAAGACCGTAAATGCCCCGGTCAGCAAATTGCAGAACATCAGCAGCACTCCAATATACTGCAAGTCAAACCCCAGAAATGCCGGATTTCGGCTGAAAGCATATATACCGTCTGTCACAAGTTCCGTCCTGTCCCTGTCCGGGATGCCTGCCCGCCAGCTGTCCTT
>JALFKB010000029.1 GCA_022775805.1 Clostridiales bacterium | reverse complement strand
TCCGGTGTTTCAGAGGGCATGTTTGAAGCAAATCTCAATAATCTCAGATTTTTACAACATCACTCAAGATTCACACGCGAGGGGCAGCCATTTAGCTTGGATGACTTGCATTGAGCGCCGGCCTGTAGTGCACCCCTGCCTGTTCCGACATTAACGGCCTATCCCCTTCGCCAGCGCACCCGCCTCTAGTGCCTGCTCCCCCGGCGCTCTCCCCGGCGATCTCCCCGGCGATCCGAGCCGCGACGGCCGCCGCGGCCGCTTCTGAAGCAGGAATCACATATGCCGAAGGGGAATGTGGCAGGCAGCAGCCTGCCGCATCTTCTGCAGCGCTTTCTGAAGGTGTTCTTGTCCTCCATGAGGAGCTTGTTGATCTTGCGGCAAAGCTCCAGCTTCTCATCCATTCGGGGATCCTCGATACCGATGCGGCGCAGAAGCTGGTGGCGAACATCAAGAGCCTTGTACTGAAGCTCACATCCCTCCAGAGTATCCGTTTCGAAATCAGGCTCCTCGGGAATTCCCTCCACCCCGATGGCAATGCAACACTCAAGCCAGTACATAACAAGTCTCTCGTTTTTGATGTCAACCGGACAGGTGATAAGCTCAAACAGAAGCTTTCGATCAAACCCGCGAGCCAGCTTGCCCCCAAGGGTGTTCAGCAGGAAGGCCGCCTCACTCATATCCTCCCGGACAAAGCCCGGAATGAAAGGTAGCCTCTCCCACTCATCAAAAAGCTTATCAAAGAAAAAGCCCGTATCAATAGCCTCCCTGGGAAAAGGAATAGTCACATCCCGAAGAGGCTCCCCTGTCTCACCCAGCGCCTCCTCAACAATTTCCGGAGCCGCCATGGTCAGAACCTCACCCTTGTCATATATGCCAAAACGTCCTGCACGACCGGCAATCTGCCTTATCTCGCTTCCGTACAGAGTCCTGTCATCCTCCCCGTCAAACTTGGTAAGCTCCCTGAAAATAACCCTTCTTATAGGCAGAGAAATACCCATGCCGATGGCATCCGTGGAAACAACTACGGTATTCTCACCGCCGGCAAACTTTCGAACCTCCTCACGCCTTGAAGCCGGAGGAAGAGCCCCGTAAATCACGCTGGCCTTCTTTCCCAGATTCTCAAGCTCAGCAGCCGTAGCCAGAACAGCTCTCCTCGAAAAAACAATAAGGGCATCCCCGTCCTGAACCTCCTTCAGGTCCTTAATCTGCCCGGCGAACTCAAGGGGCGCCAATCTCTCGTGCCTTCTGATTTCATAATCAGCCTTGAATCCCTTGAGAATCCGGCATATCACATCCTCCGCATCGGGACTCATGCAGATATGCACCTCCGCTGCATCCACCATAAAAATCGCCTTCGTCCAGCTGCCTCCCCTGTGGGGATCGGAAATAAGCTGAGCCTCATCAATCACCGCCACATCGTACCTCTTGTTGAAATTGCAGAGCTCAATTGTTGAGGCAGTTACCGCCGCATTCTCAGTACGAATAAACTCCTCTCCCGTGAGAAGTTCACAGGGCACACCCTGCTCATTAAGAGTATCGTACATCTCCAGAGCCAGGAGACGCAAAGGCCCCAGATACACTCCCCTTCCCGCGGTTTTGAGTGCCTGGAGGGCGTCATAAGTCTTCCCGGAATTAGTAGGTCCCACATGGAGAATAAACCTCCTGTCCATGGACTTCGCCCGCTCAAGATACTGCTCAATGTCAAACTCCTTAAGGAAGCTGCGCATATCCCGCTTGAACTTTTTGCCCTTCTCTCTCCTCTTCCTGCTGTTTCGATTTCCTCTGTTTCTTTCCCTTCTGCTCATACTTCTTCTCTTCATTCAAGATATCATGCAAAGGCAGACCTGCCTTTGCAAAGTGAAAAGGCTGTCACGCTGAGTTGTCCCTTCAGCGCAGCAGCCCTAAATTACGTGTATTATCCGGTTTAGCCCATCAGTCATTTATCATGACAAATTCTGCAGACCGGCAGTCCTCATCAGAGGCCCCGGTCCATTTGAGAACGCCGTCATCCGTCAGCTTGAAATAGCCCTCGCCGTCTGTGTAAACCGTTTTTTCTTCTGCGACATTACCCTGTTCATCATACAGGGTTTCCGTGCATTTGCAGTCGCTGTAGGACAGTGTGTTTTCCTCCATGGTACCGGTCATTTCCCAACGGGTAGTCATTTCATTGGAGCTGCTCCAGTAAACGGTAATTGCCGCTGCATCCCCGGCATCATTTCCTTTGATTGTGAGGGATGCCCTCTGGCTCACCCGATCCTGATAATCCCCTGCAATTGCGGAATAATCATAGTCTGAGCATCCAGCCAGAAGGAATGAAACCAGCATGGCCAGCGCCAGAGCCCCGGTTAATAACAGCCTTTTTTTCTTCATGATAGGCCTCCTGATCATTCTATTTTTTCTTTCCCACTACTATGCTGATAAGAACAGCAATCAGAAGGAATCCCGGATAGAACAGGAACGGAATAATTGAAACGCTTCCGATTCCCGCAAGTCCTGCTGCAATCAGCAGCTGTGCGCCGTAAGGAATAATACCCTGCCATACGCAGGAGAAAATGTCCATCAGGGAAGCAACCCTTGCCGGAGCAATTTCGTATTCCTGGCTGACTTCCTTGGCGATAGGACCGGCCATTACAATAGCAACTGTGTTGTTAGCTGTGGCAATGTCCATAACGGAAGTAAGAATTCCTATTCCCAGTTCACCGCCCTTTCTGCTTTTGAAAGCCTTGCGGATAACCTTGAGAATGTATTCGAAGCCGCCGTACTCCTTCATAAGTGAGCCGAGTGCAGCAACCAGAATTGCCACCACCATGGTTTCGAACATTCCGGAGGTTCCGCCGCCCATTGAACTGAAGGCAGTACTTACAGTCAGTGAACCTGTAATCAGTCCCGCAATCATGCAGAGAATAACTCCGCAGCCCAGAACGATAAACACGTTGATACCGCAAAGTGCCGCAATGAGCACAACGAAATACGGCACTGCCTGAATGAAGCTGAAGTCAAAGTGCTCCAGCGGAGTTGCATCACCCTTCAGACAGATTATTGTAATCAGAATCAGC